>NZ_CP040749.1:4796718-5168958 GCF_006065315.1 Aureibaculum algae
ATATCAATTTGAAGGGGCACCATCCGAAATAACAAAGCAATTGGACACATTAAATAAAAGCGAGAATTTAACTTTTGTGGATGATAGTGTAAAGGATAATCTTAACCAATTATTTGAAAAAGTTAAAGGATCAGAACTAGAAACGGTTAAAATTTATAAAGTAAGTGTCCATTCATTTATAGACGCCATCGACCAAAACACTTCTTCTTTAGATAAATATAGAAGAGAAATTACCACTGCGGTAAGATCATTAGCTTCCAACATTTCAGAAGCCCATAATAGCCTAGAGAAGAAATATGTAGAAACAAAAGCAGAACTCAATAAAACACTAACAATAGATGATAACTACAATTCGAATAAGCAAGCTTATGAAGAGGCAAAAGAACGTTTTGTACATCATTGTTATATTTTAAAACAATTGCAAAAACCAGAAAAAGCAGTATTAAATAGTTTACCTATTTATAAAGGGGATATGCTCACTGAAGTAGATGATATGCGAACAAAAGGTATTAACGAAGATCAAATTGCCGCTCAAGTAAAAATGGCATTGATAGCTTATTATGATGAGGAGGCTTCGTTACATGCTACGGAAGATGATATTGTAATTTTAAACATGGAATAATGGGAGAAAAATCACAACATAACATAGTTCCTAAAGAGGTAATAACTAGTAGAATCCTCATCATTAGAGATCAAAAAGTAATTATTGATCGTGATTTGGCAGAACTTTACCATGTTGAAACCAAGCGTCTGAATGAACAGGTTAAGAGAAACCAAAATCGTTTTCCTCTTAATTTTATGTTTCAATTGACTAAGGAAGAAAAGGACGAGGTGGTCGCAAAATGCGACCACCTAGAAAATTTAAAATTTTCTTCTTATTTACCATTTGCTTTTACAGAACATGGAATATTGATGGTAGCTAATGTATTAAATAGTGATAGGGCAATTGGCGTGAGTATTCAGATTATAGAGGCCTTTGTCAAAATGCGTGAAATATTCACTGATAACTTAAACTTAAAACTCGAAATAGAACAAATAAAGAAAAAACTATCAAATCACGATAAAAATATAGAATTGGTTTTTAACTATTTGGATGAGCTAATTGATAAAAACGAAGAACCAAGAAATAGAATAGGGTATAAAAAATAAATAATTAAATAGAAATGTAATTTGTGGAAACGAAAACAAAGCTCCTCCCCTTTTTTAAGGGGAGGTGTCCAGTTCGCATTTTAAAGCTTCTATAAAGGTTACGGACGGAGGGGTTAGAAGGCTAAATTAAAGAACATCAGCTAATAAAAATGACATATTAAACAACAACTTGAAACAAAAAATAAAACATATCATTTTTGCAGTCCTGTTTTTAATAACAGGCATACAAACTATTGCTCAAACCTATCCGGTACAGGCAATACCTCAGGTAATGCAACCGCCTGCCGTTTACTTATCAGATTATGCCAGCACCAGCAATACTACGGATAGGATAAAACTACAATTACTTTTAACCGATTTAACGGTACTAAACCGTGAAGTAAAACTCAAATTATTTATAGAAGGTAACGGCATCAAAGCACAAAGCAATGATTTTGTTATTGGGGCTCAACCCTTATTTCTAGAAGGTGGTATTCCGTTACAATTGAGCAGCATAGACTTAGCTCCCTTTTTTGAATTACAAAACTTAAAGGGGGTCTCTGCAGGTGCTTATGCCAATACACTACCAGATGGACTATATCAATTTTGTTTTGAAGTGTACGACGTACTTTCTGGTAATGTAATTTCTAGAAAATCATGTGCTAATGTGCTGGTCTTTTTAAACGATCCCCCATTTTTAAATGTACCGGAGAATCAAGCGAATATAGATGCGGTAAATCCGCAGAATATTTTATTCCAATGGACCCCAAGGCATCTCAATGTCAGCAATGTGGAATATGAATTCAGTTTGGTAGAAATTCATGATAACGTAATGAGTCCAGATGCGATTTTTGTGTCCTCTCCTCCTATTTATCAGACTACCACACAAACAACTATGCTGTTGTATGGCTTAGCAGAACCACAATTATTAGAAGGCACTCGCTATGCTTGGCGAGTACAAGCAAAAGCAAAAACTGGTGTTGACGAGATAGGCATGTTTAAAAACAATGGGTACAGCGAAATATTTTCTTTTACCTATCAAGGAGAATGTATTGCTCCAACATTTTTATCAGTTGAAGAAGTCACTACCACAACGGCAACTTTTAAATGGCAAGGTAGTTTTGAGAATACCCAATATAAAATAGGATACAGAAAAGCCATTGATAATGATGGAAATTCGGGTACACAAAACAGCTTTACCTGGTTTGAAAGTACCACTAGCAGTGAAGAATTTACCGTAATAGACCTAGAGCCAGACACCTTGTATGAATGGCGTATAGGCGGATTTTGTGCTGATGGTACGTTGAGTTTTTCAGACTCCAAAAGTTTCACTTCTATGGCCACAGATGTTGAGGCTTATTATAATTGCGGAATAGAACCTAACATCAATATTACCAATAAAACTTTAAAACAACAATTACAAAAAGGGGAAGTTATTAAAGCAGGTGATTTTAATGTGAAAATTACCGAAGTAAGCGGTACAGGATCGTTTAGCGGAAAGGGTTATACTACCGTTGGTTTTTTAAAGAATCTGAAAGTTGCCTTGGTCTTTGATGCCATTACAGTAAATACGGACAATCAATTTGTAAGTGGTGAGATAAAAACGGTTTATGACCCAACATGGTCTAATATTTTAGATATAGATGAGGTTATTGACGAAGTGGAAGATATGGTAGATGTGGTTACAGGAGATGACCAAGTAACTATACTAGTTAACTACGATATTTCAGAAGACGATATTGAAGTAGACCCCGACAAAGGACAAATAATTATCACCAGCCCAGATGGTAACACGCATACTTATGATTATGATAAAGGTGATACCTATACCATTTCTGATGTAGGTGGTGATCAATTTTCTGTTGACAAAGAAGGCAAAGTAACCCAAACAGGTACAGGTGCAGAAGGGGGTCGTGCTACAGCTGCTAATACTTCAGGAATAGCCGATGCACATAAAAATGATGTAACTGATCCGTCTGTAAGAACCATAGAAAATCACGATATTTCCTTTACATATAGAAAAGGTTCAGAGACCATCTATGAATTAGATGAAGCCAATAATGAATACGAAAAAGCGAACTACCCAAAAGTAACTATTAAAGGTGGTGGTTTTTATTATCCTATTCATAAGGCAGTGGCCGAAGGTGGAGCTACAGATCATTTTTATGTAGATATTACCAATAATACCAACTATATAAAAACAGACAGCCTTATTTTTAAAACCGTAACGGGTACTGAAATAACACACATACGAACAGATAAAGGCTATAAACTGACAGCAAATGGGAGACCTTCTTATCTTAATGAAGAAGCCATTATTACTTATAAAGATACTACAGGCAAACAACATGTGCTTTCCAGTTTCTTTATCCACCATATTAAAAACCAACCTCAGGTACGGGTAAAAGTAGTATTGGTAAATGGGGCTAAAAATATAGAACAGCTCCAAGAAAAGCTAAACGATATATACAACCTTGCCGGAGCCGACTTTATGTTGTTGGATGCGGAATCGATAGAAATTCCCGAGTCTGTTTGGGATATTGATGTTGACAACAGTCAAATAGACTATAACGGCAGCGGTATTCTTTCAGATTATCCTGATGAGTTAAAAGCCATTATCAATTATTATAAAACTCAAAACACTGTTTTTGACAACAAAGCCTATCATATTTTTGTAATAGACGATTCCATATCTGTTACCAAAGCACTAAGTGGATTTATGCCTAAGACACGCCAATGGGGCTTTTTGTTTGAAGCCCATTATAATAGCGGGTTGGAAAACAAAGAAACCCCTGCAATTATTGCCGCCCATGAATTGGGCCATGGCGTATTTTCGTTAAAACACCCTTTTGGTGAAAACGTTGACAAGGCAGGTATTGCTGACACCTGGTTAATGGACTATAAAAACGGTACAGAGCTGGGGTATCCTAACTGGGCAGAAATGGGTAGTGATGCCTTAAAGTTAGGTTTGTTTCAAGATGATGGGGATAATCAGTTTGAAGCTTATGAGCATTTAATAGGCTTAAATGTAATACCCAATGCCATTTCACAATATATTTCCGGTAATAATATTTCCTTTATTTCATCTGCTGGAAAAATTATTACAATTCCCGCTACTGCAACTGACGTTACATTTGGACGAAAAGGAAATCTTCATGCTTTTACTATTATTGAAAATGGCAAACAAGAAAGATATGTTTCAGCTAAAATTATTAAGGATGGAACTTTTGCCGGTTATGTAAATGAATTTACCGAAAAAGAGGAAATAAAAGACTGGGAAGAAATCACCTTTTTTGATAAAAAATCATACAATTTACCAAAAGAAGTACCGGTCTATATAGGTATTCTGGATTCTATAAATGGCTCATGTGGGATTAATCTTTTTAAAGGCAAGTATCCAAACGAGGCCAATAAGGAAGATTGGAAAGGTGGTTTTAATATGAGTCTGGCGAGTAGAAGCTCAATAAAAGCTAATTTATTATCAATTCCTGATGGCAATAAAGACAATGTTCCTTTTGGTGATAAAGTTATTTTAGTTAAAGCAAAAATACCGTCCGCTGAAGCG
This sequence comes from Aureibaculum algae, assembly GCF_006065315.1. GTDB lineage: Bacteria > Bacteroidota > Bacteroidia > Flavobacteriales > Flavobacteriaceae > Aureibaculum > Aureibaculum algae. The sequence goes on from NZ_CP040749.1 coordinate 4,801,412, forward strand.
TGTAAATCATGTACAGAAGGGGAAAAACTTATTGCTGCTTATAAAAATGTAACTGATAGTGAAATTCAGGAAAAAATAGCAGAAATAGCCTATTTAATATGTGATGCTGAGGCTGACCCAAGCTTTTTTACAGAATTTAGTAAGGGCGGTTATGATAAATTACTAGCTTGGCAAAAAACGTTTTATGATAACGGCGATTGGAAGAACGATTTAGATGCTTTTATTGGTTTTTACAATGCTTATGCTGCCTATTTAGAATACTATAAAGTATCCAAAGAAATAATTAAAACTTCAGATGACAGAGAAGCTCTTTTAAGAATTGCTTATGATTTTGGATTTGAGCAATTAAAGTCATTAACAGCCCATGAAAAGCTCAAAATGCTTAAAATAATTTCTAGTGGTACGATGGGAGGTTATTGGACTAGTTCTAGTTATAATGTTGAAGCATTGGCTCTTCGAGTAATTAATTCTGTCAACAATGATTTAGAGAAGAACCAAATATCTTCTTTTTTAAACGGATTATATAACCCTTTATATAATGTTAATAAAAAGCCTTTATATGTTAATTTATTTAATAAAATTGATGATTTTTTCGGGGATGATAACTTTACAACTCTAGTTTTAAAGTTAACTGAGTTAACAAAAGTAGATAAGGGAATAGGCATAAGTAAAATTCCTGATACTAACTTTATTGCTCAATATGCAAAAAAGCGTTTTACTTGGGATGTAAAAAGCGAAAGTTTTTTATGGATTTTTAATAAAGTAAAAGATAATAGTAAAATTTTTATTGATTATAGTAAACAAGCTACAATAAATTTAAAACAAGGGTGCACTAATTACGAATTACAAGGAAATGGTGAATATGCCAATTTAGTATGTACTGAATGGGCAATAAATGAAGACATAAAGCCATTCGATTTAGTTTCCTTAATTATTATTAATGATATTACATTTACAAAAACTAATGGGGCATGTAATAATGCTTCAGTAATTGCGTGTGGTAAAGAAACCTTAGTGCCTGCTGCATTTTTAATTTTTCTTAATACTAAAAAGAAAAATGCAATAACTCAAAATATTGTTACTAATTCGTTAACTGCTGTTTCTATTGCTTTTTCAGGAGCCGAAATAATTGCCGCTAAGGGAGCTTTTACAGCTGCTACTTGGTTCGCTTATGCAGATTTGTTTGTAACATTCACTGATCCATATTTTTCGAGTCCCAATTTTAAAACTCACGCAGCAACTTCTTTAAGAACAGTATTAAATACCGATGAACAAACAGCAAACGATTTAGCTACTGGACTACAACTAATTTGGACAGTTGGTTCTACCGTATTAACCATCGATACGGCAACAGATTTGCCAAACCCACAAAAGCACATTGAAGCACTTGCTACATATAAAGCATTGGTTAAAAGAGTTGGAGAATCTAAAGCTAAAAATATATTGGCTGAAGATTCAAATTTAGCAGATAAAGTTGTTGATGGTTTTAAAAAGTTGGAAGAAGATATAATTAAAGAAGGAGGTCAAAACAATTTATTAGATGAGATCACTCAGGCAGAAAAAAGATTAGATGGTATCATTGATGGTAGTGATTGGGTAACATTTATTGGGAAAAAGATTGATGAATTAACAGAGGCCCCCGTTGGTTATCAATTTTACTCAAGATATGGTAATAAATGGGTAAGAAGAATTGATGCTTCTAACGTAAATACTCCTAGACTAACCGTAAAAGAAGGAAAAATAACCCAATATAGTGGTCAAACAATCTCTAGTTTCAGTAGCTCACAGATAACGGATCTTGCCCTTGATGCTACTAATAATATTGCCTCAGGCAAAATAATGCTAGGTAAATTTGATCAAGGAGGTGTATCTTATATCAAGGAAGCCGACACAGATTTCGTATATTTTTATATGGATAATTGGGATGATATCTACAAACTGGTAAATGAATCGAATGAAGAAATGTGGAAAATAAATGCAAAATTTATTCAGAATCAATTTGATGCTAATAAGACATTTTATTTTTCTCATGATCCTTCATTAGCAAACGGTGCATTTAAGCAAGAGGTAGATTATATATTGGACATTTTAAAGGCTAAGGAGTTCGTTAAAGAAGGTAAATATTGGAAGGTAATTTGGTGATATGAAAAATAAAGAAAGAATAGATTATATAGAGGAAAAACTTAAAACAAAGTTTAAAACTGTTGATTTAGTAGATACTAGGTATCTGAATGAACAAAGTAGTAGTTTCTATGCTAAATATAGTATTGGTGAATATTCAATAATTTTTGTAAAGGATAGAGGTTTTTTGGAAGTGGAGCTTTTAAAAAATGAGAAATATACTTTGTTAGAGAATTTAAATTGTGACTTAATAAACTTAAAATTTAATGAGGAAAATATTAATAAAGCAATTCAATTTTTAAGCATAACATTAAGTTCTAGAGATAAAAGTAAAAAAGAAGAGTAGCTTTTTAAAAAATTATAAATATAAATGGGGAAAGCCAAACAAATACCTGATTTATTAAAAGAGAGAAGATCTAGAAGAGTTTTAATAACTATTTGGTTTGGATTAATTCCTTTAATAATGGGTTGTTTTGGTTTATATAATTATTTTACAAAAAAAGAAAAAATATATAATGGTTCAGAGTTTGAAATATTTTATGAAGAGAATTGTGGGGAAGAAATTAAGTTTACCAATTGCCTTTCTGTTATTATTCCCAAAGATTCTTTAAAGACTAATTTAAATAAAAAACAGTTAAATTCTTATATAAAAATATATTCAAAAAAAACTGATGTTAAAATAATAAAAGTTGTTTACGTAGATAGTATAATAAAAGAATTAAAAATCAATGACCAATTAATTGTCACTTATAAAAGTGCTTTATGGTGGGGAATCCTATTTACATTTATAGGATTATTTTGGATAATAGTACATGTAAGATTTTTTATTAAGGATCCTTTTAATAAATACGAAGAACTCAAAGATCCTTTTAGGAAATACAAAAGATAAAAATATGAGAAAAAATGACTACATACTAATCCTCTTATTCCTATTTAGCATCACGCTATACGCAACCCCCTACCCAAAAGATTCCACAAAAACTACCACCAAAACAGTAGTCACAGATATTTCCAACTTAAACCAAACCATCCAGAATTTTAAAAAAAACAATGGGAGTCCAATAGTAAACACAAACACCCAATTTAGAAGTTTCCCTGAATTAGCTACTTATACTACTAACAGCACAGCAGGCCCAATTGATGATTTGGTAGAGTTTACCAAAGAATACCTTAAAACAGCTCTAAAAACCAATAATAAAACCGACTCCATATTCAACGCCGCAGAAGAATTATTTGCAGAAATTGAAGAACATGGCAAGTTTATCAATTTAATGGCAGGTAATGAATTGGTTGAGTTGCCCGTGGGTATTCAAAAACGATTGGGTGGCGGTAAAGATGAGGCTGGAAACCCTACGGCTAATGACCAGCATACCACTATAACCATTGGGATTATAAAAGCAAAATTATTCCCAGAATATAGTGAATTAGACCTTTTTGCCAAATTGGAAATTGGGGAACTAAATACGGTGCTCTTTTTTGGGGCAAGTGGTGTTAAACTTTCACATACTGGTGGTATGTATGGCGAAGCCCGTTTAAACTTATTAAAAGATGTTCCGGTAGGGTTAGGTGGTGGACAATGGCTCCTAACTTTTAAAGGAGATTTGGACAAAGCAACAGGAAACGCAGACGAGCAGACCTATATAACTATTGATTGCGAAGGCAATGTAAAAGAAGTAGCCATTGCTGCAGATGTACGTATTGCCAAAACGGTAGCGGTACCTATTAAAGAAGATGGCTCTTATAAATACCCTAATGATTTAGAACCTCGTAGTGGGAAATCACCAGTAAATAATGATAGTTATGTCGGGGCAATTTTTAGAGTAGAACTAGCTTCCATTTCCGACCTTGTTGTAGAACTGAATTTACCACGTTTTGAGCTTAAAAAATTGCCGAATTGGGGTTTTCAAATGAAAAATGTAGTCTTAGATGTAAGTGATACCCGCAACGCCAAAACGAAAATAGATTTTCCAAAAGTATATACGCAACAACAATTGTTAGTACCAGGCAATGAAGAGTTGTGGCGTGGGTTTTATTCGGAACATATCAGTATTATTTTACCCCCTGAGTTTCGGGTAAAAGACTCTGAAGATCGTATAACCATAGGTGCTAAAAACCTTATCATAGATAATTTTGGGGTTTCGGGTAATTTTTATGCCACTGATGTCATGCACCTTAATGAGGGCAATGCCAATAAATGGCAATTTTCGGTTGATGAACTAGAAGTAGATTTACAAGTCAACCAATTTGTAAAAGCTAAGTTTAATGGTGAAATAGTTTTGCCTGTTACTACTTTAAAAGATAAAAAAGAAAAGGACAGTATTATTAAGCATGGTGCTTTAAAGTATAAAGGTTTGATAACAGCGGATAGATTGTACACCGTTAATGTCAATGTTACCGAAGATGTTGACTTTGATATTTTTAAATCGAAAGCCAAGTTATTCAGGGATTCGTATATAAAACTGGAAGTAAAAGATAATAAATTTCAACCGGAAGCCAATTTAACAGGGTTGATGTCTTTTAATAATTCACAGGAAGCTGCATTAGACTCTCTAAACACAAAGGATGTGAAAAGTGCCGGCAGTATTGAAGAGCTAAATTTTGAGGGCTTATCTTTTCAGAATTTTAAAATTCAAACGGCTAAAAGACCTTATTTAGAAATTGGATATATGGGTTATAAAGACAGTATAACCATGCCAAAAATATACGGTTTTGAAATGGGTTTCTATGATATAAAAGTAAAATCTGATACTGCGGATGACAGTGCCGAATTAGGCTTTAATGGTTATATAAATTTAGATGAATCTGGTATTCACGGTGATGTTCGCATACGGGTTATAGGAGAGCTTGTAGATGGTGATTATTTAAAATGGAAATACAAAAAAGTAGAATTAGACTCCATTTCGGTTGATGTAAAAAGAAAATCTTTTGAGTTTCATGGTAAACTCCACTTTTTTAGAGAACATGAAATGTATGGTAAAGGCCTAGCTGGTAAGTTAGATTTATATATGGAAAGTATTGGGTTGAGAATTGGTGCCAAAGGTATTTTTGGCAATGTAGATGATTACCGATATTGGTATGTTGACGCTTATGGGCAACCAACATCTTCAAAAAATAAAAATTTTACAATTTATGACATTGGTGGTGGGGTATATCACCATATGCGAAAAGCAGGAGTTGATGAAAGAGCAGGTACTATGTCAGGCATTTATTATGCCCCTGACAAAACCGTTCTACTAGGCTTCAAAGCCTTGGCAGCTTTTGAAGTTAAAAAGTCAGCAACTTTTACCGGATTGGTAGCGTTGGAAATGAGTTTTAATACCAAAGAAGAAGGAAGTGGTGTAAGACGCATTGGGTTTTATGGTGCTGCAGCATTAATGACCGGGAAAAGCTCAGGAGGTAGTGGTCCAAAAGCACAACCCTTTGGTGATGTAAAAGGGATGCAAGAAAAGGTTGCCAGTAAGGAAGAATCCTTGTCAAATTTTCATGAACTCTCCATTGATAAAGAAGGGATTAAATATTTTGCTACAGAAGTTTTTCCTGATTTGTTAACGGGTAAGGAGTTATTTGCCGCCCAAGTGGGGATTGATTTTGATTATAAAAATCAGACGTATTTTGCCATGTTAGATGTATTTTTAAATGCAGGAGCCATTAAAGGTGAAGGTGAAAAAAATAGATTAGGGTATTTAGAATTTTACAATTCTCCGAAAGATTGGTATATGTATATAGGTGAACCCGAAAAGAGAATTGGGGTAAAAGACATTCCTATTGGTCCATATATGGCAGCAATTAACTTATATTATATGTCGGGTACTATTCTACCAGACCCCGCAAAACCAGATCAAATTGTTTTAAATATTTTAGACCTAAGTGAAGATGAATTGGCTTTTGGCAGGAATTTTAGTGATGAATTAGCCGTTGGTAATGGTTACGCTTTTGGTGCAACGTTCAGGTTAGGAATGGGCTTTGATTGGGGTATAGTATATGCTTCTATTCAAGCTGGTGTTGGGTTCGATTTAATGATGCGAAATTTTGGAGATGCACATTGCAGAGGTAGCGAAGAAGTGGTAGGGATGGATGGATGGTATGCTACCGGACAATTGTATGCCTATCTGGTTGGCGAAATTGGTGTAAGAATAAACTTATTTGGAATTAAAAAAGACATCCCCATTTTAGAAGCTGGTTTAGCCACCTTGGCACAGGCACAATTGCCAAACCCCTGGTATATGGTAGGTTATTCGGGCATAAAAGTAAGAGTACTGGGAATGGTAACTGTAAAAGCCCGTTTAAAAATAGTAATAGGCGAAGAATGTGAATTAATGGGCAAAACAGGATTACAAAACGTAACCATAATTTCCGATATAACCCCATCTGACAAAGCTACAGAAGTTGACGTATTTAACGCCGTACAAGTAGCTTTTAATGCTCCTATCGATGATGAGGTTATTGTAGAAGAAGATTCTGGAAGAAAAACTTATAGAGTTAGTTTAAACGAATTTAATGTCTCTGAAAACGGTGCAACTATTCAAGGAGAAATGAAGTGGAATGGCCAAAAAGATTTATTGACATTTGAATCTACCGATGTGCTTCCTCCGCAAAAAGAAATCACAGCAATCGTGAAAGTAAGTTTTGAAGAAAAAGTAAACGGATCTTGGAAACCAGTTACGGACAATGATGGTAATATTAACTATGAGGAAAAAACAGTAACCTTTACCACTGGAGATGCTCCCCAAAAAATACCACTAAAGAATATAGTCTATATGTATCCTGTTAAAGACCAACAATTTTTCTTTCCAAAAGAAAGCAATGTTGGGTATATACAATTACAAAAAGGTCAAGATTACTTATTTGGTATTTCTGGGTTTAAAGATGAGATGTTCTATATAGATGAAAATGGAGCATCAGAAAACGTGACTTTTAGTTATGACAACGTAGAAAATAAATTGAATTTCGGAATCCCAAAACTAAAAAATCAAGTAACCTATACTTATAAATTGATTACCTCTGCCAATCAAAGCGGGCAGCAAGGAACTACAGCACAGGGTGTTGTTCAAATAGCAGATAGTATTTCTATGACCCAAAATGTGATTGCTGGCCAAGCTAGTACTGATGCTTTGTTTGTGCGATTATCATTTGAATTTAATACAAGTAGGCACAATACTTTTAAAGCTAAAATGAATAGCCTAAAAATTGAGAACCAATATACCCTGATTGATGGTAAATCAAGTGTGGGTGCTATGGGTATTGGTTTAAGGGAATATGAATCTTTCGGAATTAATGATGTAAAAGGTACCAATTTCACTAATTATAAGCCATTATTACGATTAGAAGGTATTCCGACCGACAAGTATTATACGGAAAGGATTTACCCATTAATTTATAAAAATTATCCATTAGATGGCAATATTACTGTGAATAGAGATGAAACAATTTTAGGTTTACCACCTCAAAAATCATTATTCCTAAGTAATTCTTATAATTATTATGTAAGTGCAGAACCAAATCATAATTATTTGAAACAAGCCTTCCCGTTTAGATGGCATTTGGCAAGGGCTTATGATGAAGATTTTGAGCATTTAAGATATACCATAGTGAATCGATATTTAAATGGTGAAACTGTTAATCAATCTATATATGATAAATTCGGATATATCATCAATGGTGTTTTTCCTTATATCAATAAAGAAGTTTATAAGGTAAAAATTGAATATGTATTACCAAATCAAAACTCAGGTAATTCAGCAATTATCGACTATAAAAATAATTTTTAATGAGTATAAGCACGTTTAAATATATGTTGAATCGAGCTCCCTCTCCTTCGGAGAGGGCGGAGGGAGAGGACTCTATAAAACTACGTATTAATAGTTTTAGTTTTCTTATAGCTACATTTCTTTTCTGCATTTTTTCACTCAATGCTCAAGATAGTATTCAGCAAACGGATATTCCAACTGTAGTTGTAAAAGCGAGGGCAAAACAAGATAAAATACTATTAAGATGGGGCGTTAACAATAAGTTCGCTTGGAAATATGGTAATGAATACGGTTATATTATAGAACGCACCACGATTATCAGAGATGGACAGCCCTTAACAAAACCTGAAAAAATTACATTATCTGGTGAGGTTATAAAACCAAAACCCTTAGCGGAATGGGAAAATTACGTGGACGATAATTATAATAATAATAATATGGCTGCCGTTGCAGCACAAGCAATTTATGGAGAAGATTTTGAAATGAATGACAAAGATGATGAAAATACAGCGTTACGGGTAATCCATCAAAGTGAGGAACTAGACCGTCGTTTTGGTTTTGCCTTATTTTCTATTGACCAAGACTTTGAAGTCGCTCAATACGCAGGGTTGGGTTATGTAGATACTAATGTAAAGCCTAATGAAAAATATTTGTACAAAGTTATTTCTAATGTTCCAAAAGAATTATTGGAGATCAAAGATGCTGGAGTGTTTTTAAGTCCATCTGAAGAAGAAGACTTACCTCAACCGATGGATTTTATTGGTCATTTTTATAAAGATGCTTTTGTTTTGGTTTGGGAGTACGAAGCATTTCTAAATTATTACACCTCTTATAATCTTGAAAAATCAGATGATGGTATCAACTTTAAAAAAATAAACAAAGTACCTATTACCAAATTAGCAGATAATAAATCGACCGGTATTTCTTATACAGACAGCATCAATCAATACAATAAAAAATACTGGTACCGCATAAGGGGAATATCTGTTTTTAATGAAATTAGTAAACCCTCAAAAGCAGTTGAATTAACAGCTCACCATAATTTAACGGCTGTTCCGTTTTTTATAGAATATACCATGATATCTGACAATGAAGTGTTATTGGAATGGACTTTCCCAGTTGAAGAAACTAATTTACTAAAACAATTTGATTTGCTTTGGGCAAATGAAGCACTTGGACCATACAAAACAGTTAGAGAAGGGATTTCCCCTCAAACACGTGTCTACAATTATACTGGTTTAAAACCGAGTAATTATTTTAAATTAAAAGCCATCTCCAACCATGGCGAAACAAGTCTATCATCACCCCATTTTGTGCAGCCTATTGATTCAGTTCCTCCCCTTAAACCGGAGGATTTAATAGGTAGAATAGACACATTTGGTGTTGTTACCTTAACATGGAAATCCAATACCGAAGAAGATTTAAAAGGGTATAAAATTTTTAGAGCCGACCGAACTAACCAAGAATTTACTATGTTGAATAAATATAGTGTGGTGGCCCAATCTTATACCGATACTATTAATTTAAAAACTTTTAGTAAAAATGTATATTATAAAATTACAGCCTTAGATGGTCATTATAATCAATCTGAATATTCAGAAATAGTGATTCTACAACGGCCAGATAAAGTCCCTCCTACTTCCCCAGTTTTTGATAGTTATAGTCAAGAAAACGGACAAGTTTATTTAAAATGGACAAAAAGTTCATCTGATGATGTAGCAAATGAGCTAATCTATCGAACGATGGCCAATACTGATAAATGGGAAAAGATTTATGAAACAGAAACTGACACGACTTCTTTTTTTATTGATGATAAAATTACACCTGGCTCTAATTATTTATATACCATGATTGCGGTTGATAATTCAGGGTTGGAAAGTCCGCCCTCTCCACCTTTATCCATAAAAATGATTAAAGAATTGGCAAAACCTGAAGTAAAAGGTTTATATGCCACTATTGATCGGGACAACAAACAAATTCAACTATTCTGGCGTTATAATGAAGCTGATGTATTTGAATTTTTGATTTATAAAAAAAAGAAAGACGGGACCTATACTTTGTTTCGAACTGCTACAGCCGCTGAAAAAGAGTTGGTAGATGTAGAATTAAATCCGAATACCACGTATTACTATGGTATTAAGGCTGTTTTTAAAGATGGAAGTGTAAGTAAATGGTCGGAAATTGAAGTGAAGTATTAAAAATTTTGATTATGAAGAAATTATGGTATTTATTATTATTTGTTACAGGGTCTATTTTTTCTCAACAACATCAGCTATATTATGAATACAGATTAGTTTTAGAACCTTTCGGAGATCATTATGAATTAATTAGTGATGCCACTGATAATTCCGGATATTTTGAAGTCTTTTCTCTTAATGACATTGATGATTTGGCAGGGAATATACCCTTAACAATTGGTTCTGTTTTCAAAAATAATGATACTTTTCCTTACCAAATTACCACACTTTTTAATAACTTATCTAGTGGTACAGTTGAAGAAGCTGAAACCATAGCAATTAATGGAATTGGTAGTGTTCGAAATGTAACGATCATTTTAGATCAATTTTCTGCAATTCAGACGGCGTATATAAAATACTATACAGCAAATATAATGTCACTAAATCAACCTTCCCAAACAAGTGTTTGTGGTACAATAAATGTTAGTGCAACAACCAATCACCCATCGGAAGCTTACAAATGGCAATTTCAAGCTTTAACAGATATTTGGCAAGATGTGCCAATACAACAAGGTCAAGATAATTTAAGTATTTCTTTAGAAGATTTATATGGGGCAAACGCCAATGCCTATTTAAATACACCTGTTAGGTTTAAAATTAACAATCAATATGGAGCCTACGATTCTAATATTGTTGATTACACTTTTACCGACTGCTCCCCGGGCTTAGCACAGAACCCCCCTCAACCTATTCAATCCACATGCAGTAATAGTAATGATGGCAGTGTTGATGTCCAATTCGATAGATCCTTGGCATCAAATGAACGTATGCTTATATATATTGAAAAACAATTACCTGATAACTCTTGGGATCTTTATTTAGACACCTATATATTAGAACCATCTGCAATTAGCACTGTAACAAATAATACCTACAATTGGAATTCCATTTTAGAACCAGGCAACTATAGGGTGCGTTATATAACCAAATATGATTCTACTGGTGATATTCCAACAAACCCCAATAGTGATGAATTGAGCAACGAATTTCAAATTATCGCACCAACCCCAGTTACTTTTACACATGCAAAAGCAGATATTTTATGTTTTGGTAATACTGATGGCAGTATAACAATAAACGCCTCAGGTGGCAGTAATACTGGTTTTGAATATTCTATTGATAATGGTACTAGCTGGCAAAGTAACAATAAATTTAACAACCTTACTGATGCCACTTATTCGCTTTTAGCAAAAGACGGAAATGGTTGTGTTGCAGAAACCAACCAACAAGCCATTATTACTACCCCTCAAAACCTATTTAATATAGTAGCGGATATCGTAAATGAACCTTCTGCCAATGGAGTATCCGATGGTAATATTTCAATTGATGTTTTTGGCGGTACAGGGGTTTTAGATTTTCAATGGACAAAAAATGGTGCTAACTATGCCAGTACACAAAATATTACCGGATTGGGTGCAGGAGTATACCAGATAACGTCTACTGACGCAAATGGATGTGCCTCTAACACATTGGAGTTTACACTTGAAGAACCACCTGTATTATCTGTTCAATTTACTTTAGTGCAAGAAATTGATTGTAATGGAGGTACAGGCACAATTGAAGCACAAGGTTATGGCGGATCTTCTGCCAATGACGATAGTTATACCTATTTATGGAGTAACGGAAGTACAAATCAAACTCAATTAAATATCCTTGCTAATTCTTATACGGTTTCGGTTACGGATAGTAACTTAGCATCGGTAACAGCTACTTACGATTTAGTTGAACCTCCAGCATTGTTAGTTACCTCAACTTCTACTGATGTTTTATGTAATGGCGGTAGTGATGGTACAGTTAGCCTAGCTATAACAGGTGGTACAGGTGCTTACGTAATAAACTGGAATGATGATAATACAATTTCAACTCCAACAAGAACAGGTTTAGCTCAAGGAGAATATTTTTATACCGTGAGTGACGCCAACAGTTTAAGTTGTAATATTACAGGTTCAATAACTATTGCTCAACCACTACCTATTGATATTCAAAGCATTGCGCAACAGCCAACAGCTGCGGGAGCAACGGATGGTACAATAACCATTACGGTTTCAGAGGGTACTACACCTTATACCTACCAATGGACAGATACTAACGGAACGATGCTTGCAACAACCAAAGACATAAACGGTTTGGGTGCAGGAGATTATTCCGTAACCGTTAGGGATACAAATTATAATCTAAGTGCGGACAATTTGGGTTGCGAATCATCTCTTTTGGTCACTTTAGTAGAACCTCAAACTATAGATGTAAACATCATAGAAACACAGACTGTATCCTGTCAAGGTAATGATGGTATTCTAACTGCCGAGGTGATTGGAGGCACTGCACCTTTCGAGTACCAATGGTTAAAAGAAGAAAATGGTAATTATCAAGATTTGTTTCAAGATATCGTTACAATCAACAATCTTTCTGCAGGGTCTTACCGCTTAGTTGTTACCGATGTTAATAGTGTTACAAATCAAGCAGACATTACCTTAAATAATCCAGGGACTATAGTTGTTGCACCAACAACTACGAATGTTGCCTGTAATGGAGCAAATAATGGATCCTTACAATTGAATATTTCTGGTGGTTTGGCTCCTTATGTAATAAGCTGGGATGATAGTGCTGTAACCACAGAAAATCGTTCAAATTTATCTAAAGGCGAGTATTTCTACACTATTGAAGATGCTAATAATTGTACGATAAATGGTTCTATTACAATTTCAGAACCTAATCCAATTACAATAGTTATTGATGCACAACAAAACCCTTCGTCTGGAAATGCAACCGATGGTCTTATAAATATTACGGTTTCAAACGGGACTTCACCATATATGTATGAATGGAAGAATAGTAACGGAGACGTGCTTGTCACAACCGAAGACATCAGTGGTTTAGGAATTGATACATATACCTTGACTGTCCGCGACGCCAATTATAATACCGTTGCCGATGTAGGTTGTGAAACTTCCGTTGAAATTACTTTGGTTAACCCGAATGTGTTATCTGTAATTATTTCAGAAACACAAAGTGTAGATTGTTTTGGTGGCAGTAATGGAACACTTGAAGCACAAGTTACAGGTGGTATAGAACCTTATGTATATCAATGGTATCGACAAGAAAATGGAACTTATGTCAATTTGAATCAAAATGTAGTTTCAATAAACAACCTTAGTGCTGGAAATTATAGAGTACTAATTACTGATGCAAATATAGATGAAGCCCAATTTGACTTTACGCTGTCCCAACCTGAAGAAATTTTGGTTAACCCTGTCATTATAAATGTTACCTGTAATGGAAATAATGATGGTACCGTAACGTTGACCCCTACTGGCGGAACAGGTAATTATACGATCAGTTGGTTAGATGATAGCACCATTACCTCATTTAATCGCTCAGATTTAGTAGCTGATGAATATTATTATACCATTTCTGATGAAAAGGGATGTATTTTGGATAGTTCTGTTACTATTACGGAACCATCATTTGTTGTAATAACTACTGAAAATAAGCAGAATCCATCAATTTCTACTGCTACAGATGGTTCCATAGATATAAGTGTAACTGGTGGTACTACCCCTTATAGTTTTGAATGGAAAAATAGTAATGGTGATGTTATTGCTACAACAGAAGATATTAATGGATTAGGAGTTGATTCTTATACTGTAATCGTTCGTGATGCAAACTACAACACTGTTAGTGATATAGGTTGTGAATCCACATCAACTATTTTACTATCTGACCCTACTGTTTTATCCGTTACTATAACCGAAACTCAACTAATTTCTTGTTTTGGAGGTGATAACGGAATGCTCAGTGCTGAAGTTATAGGAGGTTCAAGTCCATTTGATTATCAATGGTTAAAAGAAGATAGTGGAAATTATCTAGATCTTAATGTAAGTACAACGACTATTGAAAACCGCTCAGCTGGTAAATATCGTGTTATCGTAACGGATAATAATAGTGCTACAACACAATTTGATTTTACGTTGTCTGAACCAGTCGAAATAGCAATTGATTCTTCTATTCAAAGTGCAAGTTGTTTTGGCAATAATGATGGAAGCATCGACATTACAGTAAGCGGAGGAACAGAACCGTATAGTTTTAGCTGGAAAAATGAAAATGGATTTGAGGTAAGTACAAGTGAAGACCTTGTAAATGTTGTTGCGGGTAATTATACCATAACAATAACAGATACTAACGGCTGTACATCTGAAAATACCATTGAAATAGCTGAGCCTGCCGAATTACTGGAAATTAAATTAGATGAATTGAAAGATCCAAGTGCCTTTGGCATAAATGATGGATTTGTAAATGTAAATATTGCAGGAGGAGATGGCCCTTATCTTTTTGAATGGACAGACATCAACAATAATACAATTTCAACTGAAGAAGATTTGTCAAATGTTGGAGAAGGTGTTTATACTTTAATGGTTGTTGACAATAATGGCTGTTCCGTCTCAGAACAATTCGCTCTGCTCGCTCCTGATGAATTAAATATCACAATAAATGAAAGTATAGCCATACTTTGTTTTGGAGACCAAGGCGAATTACAGGCATTTGTAACAGGAGGTGTTTTAAATACTGGTTCAGATTATAGTTACCAATGGTTTAAAGAAGAAAATGGTTCATATATCAATTTAAACAACTCTACTAATATTATTTCAGATATTAGAGCGGGTACATATCGTATCATTGTGAACGATGATAGTACTATTGATAAAACGCTAACTTATATCCTAACAGAACCAACTGAAATAAGTAATGATTTAAATATATCAAATTCCGTTAGTTGTACAAGTGGAGCAGATGGTGCGATTTCTTCAACAATATCGGGTGGTTCACTTCCATATAGCTATTTGTGGAACAATGGTAGTGAAGAAGTAAACTTGACGGATTTATCGGTAGGCACTTATACGTTAACAGTTACAGACAATAATGGTTGCATTGCTAAAACAAGTATTGAGTTGACACAACCTGACGGAATGTCAATTGAAAGTGAAGTCTTAAAACCCTCTTGTAGTAATGAAAACGATGGATCAATTTCTCTAACTATTACCAATGGCACGGCACCATTTACTTATCTCTGGAATACAGGAGCAACAGATTCGAGTATTTCAAACTTGATAGCGGGTGACTATAGTGTTACCATAACAGACGCTTCCGGATGTGTTGCAGTTCAGAACTTTACCTTAGACAATCCTGACCCGTTAACTATTGATTTAGGTGAAAACAGAATACTGTGTCTAGATCAAAACTTGGAATTAGATGCAACAATTGAAGATCTAGGAGCCACCTATCAATGGACGTCAAATAATGGATTTTCTAGTACTTCCCCGCTTATTGTATTAAAGGACGAAGGCACTTATAGTTTAACCGTAATCAATAGCAGTGGATGTTCAGCTGTAGATAGTATTGAAATAACTTCAACAAATGAGGTCATTTCGGCAAACTTTTTAGTCCCTACACAAGCATTTGAAAATGAAATTATCGTACTCGTAGATGTTAGTGAACCAGTACCTGATACTGTGAATTGGAGTTTTTCGGAAGGCACTACGATTGTAAGTCAAAATGGAGATTATGCGGAACTAATGTTTGAAAAAGCAGGTGTCTATACGGCTACAATGATTGCCAAAAGAGGGTCATGTGATGCCGTTTTAACAAAGGAAATTATTGTACAAGAAAGCACTAGTTTTGGAAGCCCACAAACCCCTCATGCTAATTTTATAGAGGAATTTACGATATTCCCTAATCCTAATAATGGAGTTTTTAAAGCTGAGGTAAAGCTGTTACAATCAGCTCCTGTTAGTCTTAAAATAGTGAATTTAGCTACAAATGCCATTGTAAATACTAAAATTGCAAGCGGAAAAGAGTATTACGTTTTTGACTATAACTCAACATTAGCAATTGGAGTATATATGGTTATGTTAGAGACACCAAAGGGGACACAAGTAAGAAAAATAATTATTAAATAGTTTAGGTAATTCATACTGACAAATTAATTTAATGTTAAAATTCGATCCCCAATTCTGATAGTGTAATTCTTTGTTAAAACAACAACGCCTTACATCACCACAATACCTCGTTCTTTAAATGGTACTAACAACGACTCATCTATTTGATCATCAGTTACAATAACATCAATGTCATTAATAGGAACAACGGCATATCTCCTTGCCTCCATTATTTTTGTACTGATACACATAGACACTACATAATCTGAAGATTCAATCATGCCCTTTTTAATATGGGCTACTTCCCAATCAGATTCCGTCATACCTCTCTCTATGTTTAATGCATCAGTACCCATAAAACAAATATCAGCTCTTAATTTCGATATGGAGTTCATAACATCAATACCAATGGTGACTTGAGCTGATTTATTTAATTTACCACCAATAAAAATAACTTCAATTGTTGGATGGTGTGATAACTGCAAAGCAATAGGCAAACTGTAAGTAAAGATTGTTGAATTTATATTTGCTGGTATTAACTTTACCAATTCTAAATTGGTAGAACTTCCAGTCATAATAATAACCTGACCGTCATGAATTAATTTCACCGCTTTTTTTGCTATTTGTTTTTTCTTATCTAAATCTGAAACACTCCTTTCATTATAACTGAGTATTTTGTTTTCAATTGATAATGCCCCACCGTGCACCTTATGTAATAAATGTTGAGCTTCCAGTTCCTTTAAATCTCGTCTAACAGTATCTTCAGAAACTTGTAACTCCACGCTTAAAATGGTAGAATGTACTTTTCTATGTGTTTTTAATTTCTGAAGTATTAATTGATGTCTTTCTAACTTTAACATGAAAATTATTTTGTTTATTTGATATAATTACAATTAATACGCTCAATTACTGCTAAATTTCTAATCCTGCGTGTTTAATCCTAAGATAAAACGCAAAAACACGTATAAAAACGCAATATATTATATTTTTTTTTAATGAACTACTTTTTAGAAATACTAGTTTTTATTTAGCAATTACGCATCTTTGACATTCTCACAACTATTTATTACTGTTTCAATGTATATCTCAACGCTTTTTATGGATACAACAAATAGGTCTCACGCATCTTTTTATAGTTTGTTAAACCTGGTTCCCAACTGGCACGAATCTCAGATTCTGGCACGCCATCAATTATTTGCTGTCTAAACAATCCTGAACCAATTTGTATTTCAATATTGTTCATTTGATTACTTAAACTACCATCAAAGAATTTTTCCTTTTCTGGACTAGACGCATACAATTCCATTATCCATTTTAAATTTATTTGCTTGCTTTCTCTTAATAAATCAGTATCGTAATTTCGTAAGTCTAAACCATAACATACTTCATCCATAAATATAGGGGTCATTGACATGCCTTTTATACTTTTAGGAGTAAATGAGAAATCATAAATACCCTTATAAGCCGGACTCCCAAAAACAGTAAAAGGAAACTGTGTACCTCTACCATGATTAATATAAGTACCTTCAAACATACAGGTAGAAGGATATAACAATACAGATAATTGCGTATTTAAATTTGGTGAAGGCGATACAGGCAAGGTATACCGCATATTATGATCATAATTGGCAACAGGTATTATCTTCAGCTTACATTGCACAGCTTTGCCATTTGATGTAACCCAACCTTCACCATTTGCCATTTTAGCAAACTCAGCTACTGTGAGCCCGTGAGACATCGGAATAGGAAATTTACCTATCCCTGATTTATATTTCATATCTAATACAGGTCCATCAATTAAATAACCATTTGGATTGGGCCGATCTAAAATAAGTAGCTCCTTATCATTTTCATAACACGCCTCCATCAAACGTACCAACGCATTAATATTTGTATAAAATCGAACACCAACATCTTGAAGGTCATATATAAGGACATCAATATCTTCAAAATCTTTCTTTGAAGGCTTTCTTTTAGCTCCATATAAAGAAACAATAGGAATACCCGTTTTATGATCTATCTCATCAGTAACATGAACACCTGCACCAACATTTCCTCTAAAACCATGTTCCGGACCAAATACCTTTACAATGTTTACCCCTAAGGTCTGAAGACTATCTACCAAATGTTTTTCTCCTATAATACTTGTAGGATTGGACATTATAGCTACCCGCTTATCTTTTAAATAAGGAACATATTTTTCGGTTTGGTCTGCACCTGTGATAATTTTACTGATTTGCAGGTTTTTACTGTTTTTTGAAGGTAATTCATTCGATTTTGCAAAATATATCCCAATACAAAATAATACAATTGAAAAAAAATTTAATTTGAAGATCATATTCTCATAATTTAAGGTGTAAATGTATCAATTAGTTCGCAAATTAAGTTAAATTTTCAAAAAACAGCAAAAACAAAGTTAAAACCGCAAAAGATTGCAATATTTTTTATAAGTTTACCAGTACTAACGAAAATAATTCATTCATGAGAAAAAAAATTAAAGCAATCTTCCTAATTTTCTTTACAACTTCATTTGCCCTATTATCCGCACAAAACATTAGTGTGAGCGGTACGGTAGCAGACGAATCTGGTACACCCTTGCCAGGAGTAACGATATTAGTAAAAGGAACAAAGAAAGGAACAGCAACCGATTTTAATGGAAAATATAAAATATCGGTAGCAGAAGGGTCAACATTAGTTATTTCTTCTATTGGTTACAAAAAACAAGAACAAGTAGTATCTGGTTCAACCTTAAATATAACTATGGTTGAAGATGCCTCAGTTTTAGGCGAAGTAATGATTACCGCTGAATTTGGCCAAAAACGAGCCGAACGAGGTGTAGGTGCTGCAACACAGACAATTGATGGATCAACTATTACCGAATCTGGTAGAGAGAATTTTATTACTGCTCTTTCCGGACGTGTACCTGGTCTTCAAATCAGTTCTACAAGTGGTGCACCAGGAGCTTCTAGTAATGTAGTTTTAAGAAACATAACTTCGATATCTGGTAGCAACCAACCATTATATGTAGTAGATGGTGTACCAATGAACAACTCTTCTTTCGATCCTAACGGAATGGCAGGTGGAGCCACAAGCGAGTATTCTGTGAACAACTCAGATTTCTCTTCACGTGGAAATGATTTTAACCCTGAAGACGTAGAATCTATAACCGTATTAAAAGGTGCCGGTGCAGCTGCTTTATATGGTTCCGATGCTTCTAATGGAGCCATTATCATCACTACTAAAAAAGGTAAAGCCGGTAAAGGTAGAGTTACCTTTAGTAATTATATCAAATTAAGTAATGCGTATGGTTATCCAGAAATGCAAGATAAATATGCTAACGGAGCCCGTGGAACTACTAATTATTACTACACAAGTAAATATGGTGGATTGTACCCTGAGGGTCAACAATTATATGACAATGTTGATGCCATTCTTCAGACAGGCGTTCAACAACGTTACAATGTGGCTGTTGAAGGTGGTTCTGATAAGGCTACCATCCGTGCTAGTTTTTCACAACTAAACGAAACAGGTGTTATTAAAACTACAGAATATGAAAGAACGAATTTAAGTTTATCTGGTAGAGCTCAAATTACAGATTGGTTAAAATTTGAAGGTTCTATGCAATATACTGGTACAGAAAACAACAAGGTAAGAAGAGGTACAGAAAGCCCATTATACCGTGCTATGTTATGGCCTGTTGTTGATGATATGAGTAATTATTTAGCTGAAGATGGTTTACATATGAGAAACCCTGAATATTACCATGATGTTGACTTGTTAAACCCTTTGTTTGATATGTACAACAACAAATATTACGACGAATCAGATCGTATTCTAGGTAATGTATCGCTTAACTTTACACCAATTAAAAATGCCTTTTTAAGAGCACAAGTTGGTTGGGATGTGGCAAATCAAACCTATGTTTCTTCTAGAAACCCATATTATGCTTATAATAATGCTGGCGATGGTTCATATAGTTTAGTTAATGCAAATTATTCTGACCCTAGTATTAATATACTTTCTGGTTACGACAATAAGTATTTTGATGACAAACTATCAGTATCAGCACAAGTTGGGTATCACCAATTAGAAAATAAGATTACACGTGCTTCTACTTATGGTACTAATTTTATTGATGCTAGTTTTCAATCCATTAATAACGTAGATCCTTTAACTATTGTTTCTAAACAAAGAAACACAAAACGTAGAGTACAAGGTATTTCTGGTCAGTTTCAAGTGGGTTATAATAACATGGCCTTTCTTACTTTTAGAGCTAGAAATGACTGGTCATCTACATTACCTAAAGAAAACAACAGTTATTTTTACCCATCTATTGAAGGTTCATTCGTGTTATCTGATTTAGATTTTATTAAAGATGTAGAAGCTATCAGTTACTTAAAATTAAGAGGTTCTTGGTCTCAAGTTGGTAAAGATGCTAGACCATTACAGATTGACCCAGAATTACAAACTACTGGTTTAACAGGTGGTGGTTATAAATATGGATTTACAGGACCTAATAGAAATTTGAAACCAGAAATTACAACTGGACAAGAGGTAGGTGTTGATTTTAGATTGTTTAAAAATAGAGTAAAAGGTACTTTTTCATATTTTGAAACAGAAAATTCAAATCAAATAATACAAGGTTTCCGTTTAAGTTATGCTACTGGTTTCGTGTTAAACACATTAAATGTGGGTACCTTTGAAACAAAAGGATGGGAAGCAGCAATTGATGTTGATGTTATAAAAACTGAAAATGTAACTTGGAATTTAGGTGTTAATGGATCTCACGGAACATCTGAGGTTGTTTATCTTCCAGAAAACGTAACAGAATATTATAACGCATACACTTGGTTATCCGGTAATATAAGAACTGGTATTAGTGTAGGTAACCCTATTACATCTTTAACAGGGCGAGCTTATGAACGTAATGACAACGGTGATATCTTAATTTCTCCAACAAGTGGTTTACCTTTAACTTCTTCTGAATGGTCTAATCTTGGAAACAGAGAACCAGATTTACGTTTTGGTATAACTACGCGTTTAAAGTATAAAAACTTAACTTTATCAGGATTGTTTTCAGGGCGTTTAGGTGCTACTGTTGTTAATGGTACTAAACGTTATATGATGCAAAGAGGTACAAGTTGGGAGTCTGTAGAATTAAGAGAAGGACCAGATCAAGTATTTGAAGGGGTTATTAAAGATGGTAATGAAAATACAGCCAATCCAACTACAAATACAATATCTGTTGACTATGGTACATATGGTTCTAGTATATTTACTGGAGGAGATGAAGATTGGATAGAAAAAGATATAAAATATATAAGACTACGTGAATTACGTTTGGCGTATCGTTTACCAGATGATTTACTTAAAAAGTCTAAATTACTTAATTCTATGAACCTATATTTTGTGGCTAATGATTTATTTACTTGGACAAACTATTCAGGTATAGACGCTGTTGGTAATGCTGTTTCTGCAGCTGCAGGTGGTGTTGGTGGAGAAGGCTATGATGTAATGGCAATACCAAACCCTCGTAGTTATTCAATAGGATTAAGTATAATATTAAATTAAAGAATAGATATCATGAAGAAAAAATTTATATACATATTATCATTATTTTTCAGCTTAGTAAGCTGTGAAGACTACCTTGACGTAAACACCAATGTAGATGGCCCCTCTTATGCAGATGGTTATTTATATTTGGCAAATATTACCCAACAATACAATGGGGTTTATTGGGACGGACGTGCTTTAGCACCAATGGCTCAGATGTGGGGAACAGATAATTCTACTTATGACGGCTTTGCCGCCAATTATTACGCCTTAGGTAGTGATGCTGCTGGCGAAATTTGGAGGATGACGTATTGGAATCAAGGTCAGAACCTTGAAAACATGATTAATCAGTCTATAGCAGCAGAAGACTGGACTTTAGCAGGTATTGGCTATGCCATGAAAGCTTTTAGCTGGGATTTGTTAACGAAGGTTCACGGTGAATTACCGATGAACGACGCTTTTGTACCTGATTTACTTTCACATGATTATGATTATCAAAAAGAAATCTATGCACAAGTAAGAGAGTGGGCCTATAAATCTATCGAATTATTAGAAAGAGCTGACGATCACGTATATGCTGATAAAATTAGTTCTAATGACTTTATATATGAAGGAAATAAAGACAAGTGGATTAAATTTGCATATGCAGTTATTGTTCGTAATTTATCTTCTTTAACAAACAAAACAGATTTTGTAGCTAGTTATTCACAAGAATTGATAGATGCGGCAAGTAAATCTTTTCAAAGTCCTGATGATGACGCTACGGTAACAATTGCAGGAGGGTCACAATCTGCACCGTTCAGTTCATTTAATAATTTTTGGGGTACTGCCAGAGGCAATTTATTGGACAACTACTTTCAACATGAATATGCAGTACAAGTATTTACAGGTACGGTACCAAAATATGACGAAGCAACAGGAGATAAAACAAACCTTGAATTTGCTAACCCATACTATCCTTACGAACTTGCTGATAATCAAATTATTACTGATACGCTAGTTAATGAACCAGGACATTTTGACCCAAGGGCAACCGTTAAGTTATCTACAACGAGCAATCCGAACTATGAAAACTTAAGTAATGCAGACAGTGTAAAAACGTATCAGTATTATGGTGGTACGTTTACATCAGCAAGCGGTCCAATAGGTCAAGCACCATCTGTTTATGGAAGAAACGCAAACTCAGCTTATGAAGGTTCAGAACATGACGGAACTGGTCGTTGGTTATTTAGAGATGAGGCACCATACGTTATGACAACCTACGCTGAAATTCAGTTTTGTTTGGCAGAAGCGTATTGGAAAACAAACCAGACAACGCTGGCATTTGATGCTTTTAAAAGAGGTGTTAGTGCTGACATGCAAACATCTGCAAGATATATTAAAACAGGAACTTCTGGAAGTCCTACTGGTGGCGATAAAATTACAACTGCTTTATTTAATACATTAGCAGACGAATATCTAGAAGGCCCATTTGTAGCAGGATTAACAGACTTTTCATTATCTCATATTATGATGCAGAAATGGGTATCTTTATATCCATGGGGAGCAGCAGAAGCATGGGTAGATATGCGTAAATATCACTTTGACGTAGATTATACTGGTGAATACCCTAGTGAAGGTAACGGATGGACTCAAACCGTAGTAGAACAAAAATGGGATACGAACCCGTCTAAAGTATATAAAGGTCTCTATTTATCACCGGCTCAAGTTCAAGGACGAAAAGGACCTTATAATATAAACAACGAAGGTTCTCCAAGTTATAGAATAAGACCACGTTTTAATTCTGAATATATGTGGAATCTTAAATCTTTAGAGATACTTACACCGATATCTGGAACGGCTCCTAACTATCATACATCAATTCCTTGGTTTGCTTACCCTGGTGAGCTACCTCAATAATGAGATATGTTAACACAAGAATTATACAAAACAAGAAATATACAAATATGAAAAATATAACTAAAATAGGATTATTTCTCCTTTGCACTTTTTTAGTTGCAAGTTGTGAGAAAAATGAGATAGAATATATGGCTGAGGACGTTAGTGTAACTACCGCACAATTCCAAATATTTTATATGGTTCCAATAAGCACTGGATCTTCAAATTATATAAATAAAATAGAACTGAATGGCGACCTATTATCAACTGACGCTTCTCCATTAAAAGTAAATAGTTACCTTCCAACAAGTGCAGGTAAATATTATACCACCCAAGCAGGAGCTTCAAAACTGAGTTTCTATAAAGGCTCTAATTTAGATCTAGTTTATGATGTTACTGTAGATTTACCAGCAGGAAAATCTACTGTAATCATTTATAACTTTGATGAAGCTCCACTTGTTTTAGATGCTAAGGTACCATATCCTTCGTATGTAACAGACGGAACTGGTGATTATACAAATATTAGGTTTTATAACCTAATGTATGAGTCTGAAGGTATTCCTACTGACTTAACCTTACAGTATCAATTTCAATATACTTTAGATTACGATACCGGCGAAAAAAGTGAATGGGCAAATGTTGGCGAGCCTGTTGCTTTTGGTGAAGCCACTTCTTGGAGTAGAGTAACTGTAAATAAAACAGTAGAAATCTCTTCTGGTAATGGAAGGGTTGATTATCGTATTAGAGTAATAGGCGATGATGGATCAGATCAAGGAAACCTAATTCTTAAAAATTCATACGGAAATATGGTGGAATATAGTGATTGGTGGACCGGATATATTGGTTATGCAAGACACCATATGTTTATAGGTTATCGTAATGATTCACCAACATACCGTGCACGTGTTAGACAGAATACCGCATTATAATTAGCAATTAAACCCAAGAGAAAAGCCAACTAATTAATTTTAGTTGGCTTTCTTTTTATGAATATTTTTAACCTTTGTTTGTCTATAAACCTGAATTAAATCAACTAGTTCTCAATATACTTTATCTCCGTAGTAACCTCAGCAAACTGTCTAAACATCTCCATCACACCACAATATCTATCTACTGATAAATTAACAGATTTTTCAATTTTATCTTTTTTAAAATCTGAACCATAGAAATTATAAACTACATGAACTTTTTTAAAATATTTAGGATGCTCTTCAGTAAGCTCAGCTGTAATATCAATGTTAAATTCATCAACTTCAGCTCTCATTTTCTTTAATAGCGAAACAACATCCAATCCAGAACACCCAGCCAATGCAGAAAGCATTAGAGCCTTTGGTCTATATCCTTCTCCTTTACCACCATCATCAGGACCGGCATCAATCATTAAATTTAATCCACTAGGATTCGTAGATTCAAATTTCATATCACCTTTCCAAGTAGTTTTTACTGTATTTGTCATTGCTTTTTATTTAAAATTTGTATTAATCTTTTTAAATCTTCTTCTGTATGATTCGCTGTGATTACAATTCTATTCATCATGTTTTTATAAGTAGGATATTTAAAATTTGTAATAATAATACCTTCAGCAAATAGCTTATTATAAACACGCTCATCTTCACTGTAAATAACAGGATAATTTTTATTGAATTTTATACCGTCCTTAACCACTAATTTATCTGTAATAAAATTTAAATTCTTTGCTAATCTTTTCTTTTGAGTCTCATAAATAGTCTCAGCCTTACAATATGCTTCTAAATATGCAGGATTTGCAGCGGAAGAAGACACAAACATTGATTCATTTCTTAACTTAGTGATAAATTCTCTATTGCCAGCAATTATTCCTCCAGATAAACTTAAGGCCTTTCCAATAGAGGAAACCATAATTTTACTTTCAACAATTGAATGTTGTATACCGCCAAAAACGCCATTACCATTCTCACCCAAAACCCCTAAACTATGTGATTCATCAATTACTAATGTAATTTTTTTAGATGTTGATATGTTATCTAAAAAAGCAAAAGATACTGGAGCTACTTCTAGGCCTAAGATAGCATCAACCGTAATTACAATTTCTTCCTCCGTAGCTTCAAGCAGTCGCGGATGTAACTCGTCATCAATAAACAAAGGCAAGCTACCGTTTGCTAAAATTGCAGGATGTGTCTTTGGGTAATGAAAAAATATGGGATTTGACTTCTTCAAAAAATCAATAACCAATCTACCTGCTAGTGTTCCAGACGAAACAGTTAATACATCCTCCGCACCTATTTGTTCAGCAAAATAGTTTTCAAACTGATCATATATTGAAAGTTTAATATTTGAATTACGTGAACTACCATAAAAAGTTCCCCATTTTTTGATAGCCCCCATAAGAATGTCCACAAACTCAGGGTGTGTTGCTAAGCCCAAATATCCAGTTCCGCCGAAATATAGGTATTCATTACCCTCAACAGTAATGGTTCTATCCGGAAAATTATCTACAATCATTAAGCAATTAATTTAACTCCGGTACCGTTCAACTCACTATATGTAATAACCCCATCAGTAATGGTAATACCATCGGCAATATCATTTGAAAGTAAGATCGCTCCATCCATATCAACAAAATCCAATAAAGGCAATAAATGAGCAATTGCAGATATACCAACAGAAGATTCCGTCATACAACCCACCATCGTTTTCATTCCTAGTTTTCTAGCCTTTTCTAACATACGTTTTCCAGAAGTTAACCCACCACATTTGGTCAATTTTACATTAACACCATGAAAGTGATTGTGGCATTTCATTACATCTCCCTCTACCATACAACTTTCGTCTGCGATAATTGGTAACACTGATTTTAAGAATAATGTTTTATGTCCACCCCAATCATCTGCTTTTAAAGGTTGCTCTATAAACTCTACTCCCAATTCTTTTAATACAACTGCATTTTTGAGTGTTTCATCAACCGACCAACCACAATTGGCATCTACTCTAAAAACAGCATCGGTATGTTTTCTCAATTCTTTAATTATGGCAATATCTTCTTTTGTACCCAACTTAATTTTATACAAAGGCCAAGGTTTTTCCTTTAGTTTAGAAACCATTTTTTCAATGGTATCAATACCTATAGTATAATCAGTGATTGGGTTATTATTAATATCGAGCCCCCAATAATCATATAGTTTTACTCCCTTTTTTCTTGCATACAAATCATTGTAAGCCAAGTCTAATGCACAGAGAGCAAACATATTATCCTTTAATTTAGGATACATTATTTGCCAAAACGCTGAAGGTTCCAACGTTGCATTCGCTTTAATTAAGGATTCCAATGCAGTTAAATCAGCAGACATCTTTTCAATAGTAGCCCCATAATATGGGTTCGCTGTGGCTTCTCCATAACCAGAAAATTCTCCATCTTTTAATTCAACGACAAGACTTTCTTGAACGTCTCTTGCTTCTCTTGAAATTCGAAATGTATGTTCTAGTTTTAACTCGTAAGGTCTAAGTATTAGTTGCATAAAATTATATTTAATGAAAATTAAAAATAAGGGTATTTATCCAAATAACAATAAAACAATTATTAAAATGAATAGATTATTTTTTTGAAATTTAGAACATAATTTCATCAATTAAAACCATCTGTAGATAATAATCAACGAAGCTAAATAGGAATTTTTAAATTCTGATATTCTAAAAAAATTAGTTCGGTTATTGGGTTTACTTTTTCTACTTTGAGATTTAGTTGTAATTTGGTACTTCTAAATTTTAGAGTTTTTAATCTAAAATCTCAAGTCTAACATCTCAAATCAAAATTATATGCCTTTAGTTACTCCATTATCATCAGAACACGATATAGAAACCAAGAAATTAGCTGAATTTTTTAATGAGACCTTAGGGTTTTGCCCCAATTCAGTTTTAACGATGCAACGCAGACCTGCAATTAGTAAAGCATTTATCAATTTAAACAAAGCGGTAATGGCAAATGAAGGCAGGGTAACCTCAGCCTTAAAACGAATGATTGCTTGGGTAAGTAGTAATTCAACAGGATGTCGTTACTGCCAAGCTCATGCTATAAGAGCCGCAGAACGTTATGGAGCAGAACAAGAACAATTAGATAATATTTGGGAATACAGAACACATCCTGCATTTAATGAAGCTGAACGTGCTGCACTTGACTTTTCATTGGCAGCAAGTCAAGTACCAAACGATGTAGACGAACAAATTAAAAAAAGGTTATATGAATATTGGGACGAGGGCGAAATTGTAGAAATGTTAGGTGTAATTTCTCTATTTGGATACTTAAACAGATGGAACGACTCCATGGGTACGTCTATAGAAGAAGGTGCTATTGAAAGTGGTAATCAATATTTAGGGAAACATGGTTGGGAAAAAGGAAAACATATTTAATAAATTTTAAATAAAAAAAATACTTATAAAAAACAATACTATGCGTTGGACATTAAAGCCTTTACCAACATTAGATAAAGTAAGTAGCTTAGCAAAAAAGTTGTCTATTGACACTAATTTGGCTACGCTTTTAGTGCAACGCAACATTGAAACTTTCGAGGAAGCCAAATCATTTTTTAGACCAGATTTATCGAAGTTACATGATCCTTTTTTAATGCAAGACATGCAAAAAGCAGTTGATCGTATTGAAAAAGCAATGGCTAATGATGAAAATATTTTGGTCTTTGGTGATTATGACGTTGATGGCACAACGGCAGTCTCTTTAATGTCTTCTTATTTAAAAACTTATTATCCAAATGTTGCTACTTATATTCCGGATAGATACCAAGAAGGTTATGGTATTTCTTATAAAGGTATCGACTTTGCTGAAGACAATAACTTTTCATTAATTATTGCACTAGATTGTGGTGTAAAAGCAATTGATAAAGTTGAGTATGCCAACAATAAAAATATTGATTTTATTATTTGCGATCACCATAGGCCTGGTAACGAACTTCCTAAAGCAGCAGCCGTTTTAGACCCAAAAAGAGAAGATTGCAACTATCCATTTGATGAATTATGTGGTTGCGGTGTCGGCTTTAAATTAGTGCAAGCGTTGGCGTCTCGAAGAAATCAAACTATTGACGATTTAATGCCGTATTTAGATTTGCTAGCAACTGCTATTGCCGCAGATATTGTACCCATGAATGGTGAAAATAGAATTCTTGCCTATTTTGGATTGGAACGAATTAACACCAACCCTAGAAGTGGAATTAGAGCCATGACTCATCAGTTAAAAAAAGAGGTGTTAACCATTACCGACGTTGTTTTTGTGATTGCCCCAAGAATAAATGCAGTAGGTAGAATGAAACATGGAAATTATGCTGTTGAATTGTTATGTGAAGAAGATTTTGAAACAGCTCAAACTATGGCAGCTGATATTGAAGTTTTTAATAACGACCGTCGCGATCTTGATAAATTAATTACCATTGAAGCCCTACAGCAAATTAAAGAAAATAATGAAACGGAAGATTTTTCTTCAGTAGTTTACCAAGAAGATTGGCATAAAGGTGTCATTGGTATCGTTGCTTCTCGTTTAATTGAAAATTATTATCGCCCAACTCTAGTCTTTACTAAAAGTGGTGATAAATTAGCAGCTTCCGCTCGTTCTGTAAGTGGATTTGATGTCTACAATGCACTAGAAGCCTGCTCAGAATTTATTGAGCAATTTGGAGGTCATAAATATGCTGCAGGACTTACCTTATCACAAGAAAATTATAAAAATTTTAAAGATAAGTTCGAAGAAGTAGTAAAAAATAGTATTCCTCCAGAACTATTACAACCAGAGATTAAAATTGATTTAGAGTTAGAATTATCAGCAGTAACTCCAAAATTCTATAGAATTCTACAACAGTTTGCACCTTGTGGCCCTCTAAATATGAGCCCTGTTTTTATGAGTAAAAATGTAAAAGACACAGGTTATTCTAGAAAAGTTGGTGCAGATGAAGATCACTTAAAATTGAGTATTGTTTCAGAAGACGGAACAAAATTTAACGGTATTGGTTTTAATTTAGGTAAAAAACATGCCGAAATCTCAAATGGACAACCTTTTGATATTGTTTATACCATTGATGAAAACACTTGGAACGGCAATACTTCATTGCAATTGATAGTGAAGGATGTGAGGGTAAGTGATTAGCACTTTATTTTACTAAAAACAGAATGTTATAGCCATATAGTTTAGCGAGTTTTGATCATTTAAACAACAGTAAAACTTCTAGAGATAAAAATTAACAAACTAAATAAATACTAATACAAATACAAATGAAAAAAGTACTTTTATGTCTAGTTTGTATTGTAATTCTATCATGTAAGAATGACCTCTCCAAACATTTTGAGGAGAATAAAGACAGTTTTATAGAACTATCTCAAATCATTAAGAAGAATGATCATTATTTCTTTAATAATTCTGATTTACCTAGATGGTACGGAAGACCAATGTTCCAAAAAAGATATGAAGATCTAGAACAAACAAGTAAATTAAAATCTTTAGATATAAAAAATTATAACCTCATCCAAAAACTATTAAAGAAACTAGGTATTTATAAGTTTTATAGCACAAAGGGAGGTGATTTATTTTTTAACTTTAAGAAGAAAGATTATTTTATTTATTCTAAAAATTATTTCATTGCTTTTCTTGAGTCAGGCAGTGTGGGTTTTGAAAATTTTGGAGATTGTTATATTGGTGAAATTGAAAAAATTGAAAATAAATGGTATAAAGGTTTTTGTAAATCATCTCCAGCAAACTAAAGGTCAGTTCTAGGCAGTCGGTGAGTTCATTTAAAGATGCAAATCGAAACTCTTCTCCCAGTAATTATCCCCTTGAGGATTAGGGTGAAACAAAATAGTTCCATTTAACTCAGAATTAAAAGAACTGGCTCGTCAACTAAGAAAAAACAGTACGTTGCCAGAAGTATTATTATGGCAAAAAATAAAGAAAAAATCACTTGGAGTACAGTTTCATAGACAAGTTCCGATGCTAAATTACATTGTTGATTTTTATTGCCATGAAATTGGTTTAGCGATAGAGATTGATGGTAAAAGTCACGATTTTAATTTTGAAAATGATGCTGATAGACAGGCCAAAATTGAAGCCTATGGAGTTCAATTTTTGAGATTTTCTAACGATGAAATATTAAACAATATGTTTAGTGTGTCATTAATTATTGAAAATAAAGTGAAAGAGCTCCTTGAATAAAACACCCCTAAAGTCCCCTCAAGGGGACAATCATTTCCATTTTACACTTAAGGGTAAAAATAAACCTACTAGTCAACTAAGAAAGAAGGCTACTTACGTTATTAATGCAAAGCCCTTTCCGTAAACAAAATGCTCCCTCAAGGGGACAATCATTTCCATTTAACACTTAAGGACTAAAAAAACTTACTAGTCAACTAAGAAAGAACGTTACTTACATTATTAAAACTAAATCCTTTCGGTACACAAAATGTCCCCTTGAGGGGACCTTAGGGGTGTAAACCACAAATATGAGAAACAAAATAATTCCATATAACTCAGAACTAAAAGAACTCGCTCGTCAACTAAGAAAAAATAGTACATTGCCAGAAGTATTATTATGGCAAAAAATAAAGAAAAAATCACTTGGAGTACAGTTTCATAGACAAGTTCCGATGCTAAATTACATTGTTGATTTTTATTGCCATGAAATTGGTTTAGCCATAGAAATTGATGGTAAAAGTCACGATTTTAATTTTGAAAATGATGCTGATAGACAGGCCAAAATTGAAGCCTATGGAGTTCAATTTTTGAGATTTTCTAACGATGAAATATTAAACAATATGTTTAGTGTGTCATTAATTATTGAAAATAAAGTGAAAGAGCTCCTTGAATAAAACACCCCTAAAGTCCCCTCAAGGGGACAATCATTTTCATTTAACAATTTAGGTTAAAAACAAACCTACTAGTCAATTAAGAAAAAATGCTACTTACGTTATTAATGCAAAGCCCTTTCGGTGCACAAAATGTCCCCTTGAGGATTAGTGAAATAGAAATATATTTTCATTGAAAATACCGAGCAAAGCTCATTAGGAGTGTAAAACACAATATGAGAAACAATATATATTTTTAACTAAAAGCCCAAGTTTAGCTTAGGCCATAAAAGCGATGTGAAAAATATTAAACTTTAGAACATATGATTTTCGTAACAATTGTCCCCTTGAGGGGACTTTAGGGGTGTAAACCACAAATATGAGAAACAAAATAATTCCATATAACCCAGAACTAAAAGAACTGGCTCGTCAACTAAGAAAAAACAGTACGTTGCCAGAAGTATTATTATGGCAAAAAATAAAGAAAAAATCACTTGGAGTACAGTTTCATAGACAAGTTCCGATGCTAAATTACATCGTTGATTTTTATTGCCATGAAATTGGTTTAGCTATAGAGATTGATGGTAAAAGTCACGATTTTAATTTTGAAAATGATGCTGATAGACAGGCCAAAATTGAAGCCTATGGAGTTCAATTTTTGAGATTTTCTAACGATGAAATATTAAACAATATGTTTAGTGTGTCATTAATTATTGAAAATAAAGTGAAAGAGCTCCTTGAATAAAACACCCCTAAAGTCCCCTCAAGGGGACAATCCTTCTATTTAACGCTTAAGGGCTAAAAAAAATTACTAGTCAACTAAGAAAGAAGGCTACTTACGTTATTAATGCAAAGCCCTTTCCGTGAACAAAATGCTCCCTCAAGGGGACAATCATTTCCATTTAACACTAAAGGACTAAAAAAACTTACTAGTCAACTAAGAAATAACGCTACTTACATTATTAAAACTAAATCCTTTCAGTACACAAATTGTCCCCTTGAGGGGACTTTAGGGGTGTAAAACAAAAATATGAGAAATAAAATATATTTTGTTATGACGCTACCGAGCAAAGCTCATTAGAGGTGTAAAACATAATATGAGAAACAAAACATATTTTCAACTAAAATCCCAAGTTTAGCTTAAGCCAGAAAAGCGATGTGAAAAATATAAAACTTTAGAACATATGATTTTCGTAACAATTGTCCCCTTGAGGGGACTTTAGGGGTGTAAACCACAAATATGAGAAACAAAATAATTCCATATAACCCAGAACTAAAAGAACTGGCTCGTCAACTAAGAAAAAACAGTACGTTGCCAGAAGTATTATTATGGCAAAAAATAAAGAAAAAATCACTTGGAGTACAGTTTCATAGACAAGTTCCGATGCTAAATTACATTGTTGATTTTTATTGCCATGAAATTGGTTTAGCGATAGAGATTGATGGTAAAAGTCACGATTTTAATTTTGAAAATGATGCTGATAGACAGGCCAAAATTGAAGCCTATGGAGTTCAATTTTTGAGATTTTCTAACGATGAAATATTAAACAATATGTTTGGTGTGTCATTAATTATTGAAAATAAAGTGAAAGAGTTCCTTGAATAAAACACCCCTAAAGTCCCCTCAAGGGGACAATCATTTCCATTTTACACTTAAGGGTAAAAATAAACCTACTAGTCAACTAAGAAAGAAGGCTACTTACGTTATTAATGCAAAGCCCTTTCAGTACACAAAATATCCCCTTGAGTGGACCTTAAGGGAGTATAACGAAAAATGAGACAAAAAATATATTTTTTACTAAAATCCCAAGTTTAGCTTAAGCCAGAAAAGCGATGTGAAAAATATAAAACTTTAGAACATATTATTTCCGTAACAATTGTCCCCTTGAGGATTATTGAAATGAAAATATATTTTCATTAAAGATATCGAGCAAAGCTCATTAGGAGTTTTTAGGACAAATCAAAACCCCTTCAACTCAGCAATAGTTTCTGTCGGATTCTCACTCTTAAACACAAAACTACCCGCAACCAATACATCTGCACCAGCAGCAACTAATTTTGGAGCATTTTTATCATTTACGCCACCGTCAATTTCTATCAATGCTTTTGAGCCTGATTTTTCAATTAAATCTTTCAATTGAATTACTTTTTTATAGGTATTTTCTATGAATGATTGTCCACCAAAACCAGGGTTTACACTCATTAATAATACCAAATCTAAATCAATAATAATATCTTCTAACACTCTAATTGGTGTGTGCGGATTCAGCACAACTCCTGCTTGCATTCCTTCTGCCTTTATAGCTTGAATGGTTCTGTGCAAGTGATTACAAACTTCGTAATGTACTGTTATAATATCTGCTCCTGCCTCTTTAAAATCTTTGATATAACGATCAGGATCTACAATCATTAAATGGACATCCATTGGTTTTTTAGCATGCTTTTTGATCGCTTTTATTACGGGAATACCAAAAGAGATATTGGGTACAAACATGCCATCCATAACATCAATATGAAACCAATCGGCCTCACTGTTGTTAATCATTTCTACATCACGTTGTAGGTTGGCAAAATCAGCAGCTAAAATGGAAGGTGCAATTAAATGACTCATGTTTTTCTGTTTTTTACAAAAGTAGTGAAATTGTTACTAGCGGTTAACGCGTAATGGTTAGTTTTTTTCATCATTAATGACGATTTCTCACCGTATAAACAAAAAAAAACGCTTAACTAAATGTTAAGCGTTTCCAAATTATTGTTAGTAAAACGTAAACCTATCCTAAGTAAGTTCTTAAAATTTTACTTCTTGAAGTATGTTTTAATCTTCTAATTGCTTTTTCTTTAATTTGACGAACTCTTTCACGAGTTAAGTCGAAAGTTTCACCAATTTCCTCTAAAGTCATTGGTTGAGCTTCACCCAATCCAAAATACAAAGCAACAACATCCGCTTCTCTCGGAGTTAAGGTTTCTAAAGCACGTTCAATCTCAACTTTTAAAGATTCGTGTAATAAGCTTTTATCAGGATTTGGAGACTCACCAGAACGCAATACATCATATAAATTTGAATCTTCTCCTTGAATTAAAGGAGCATCCATAGATACGTGACGCCCTGCATTTTTTAACGACTCTTTTACGTCATTAATAGTCATGTCTAACTCTTTTGCAATTTCTTCTGCAGAAGGTGGTCTTTCATTATCTTGTTCTAAACGGGCATATGTTTTATTGATTTTATTAATAGAACCAATTTTATTTAAAGGTAAACGTACAATTCTTGATTGCTCAGCTAATGCTTGCAAAATAGATTGTCTAATCCACCATACCGCGTAAGAAATAAACTTAAAACCTCTAGTTTCATCAAAACGTTTAGCAGCTTTTATCAAACCTAAGTTACCTTCATTAATTAAATCTGGTAAAGTTAAGCCTTGATTTTGATACTGCTTGGCAACAGACACTACGAAACGTAAATTAGCTTTTGTCAAACGCTCTAAAGCCACTTGATCACCAGCTTTAATACGCTGAGCTAATTCCACTTCCATATCAGCAGTAATTAAATCAACTTTACCTATTTCTTGTAAATATTTATCTAATGATGCTGTTTCGCGGTTAGTTACCTGTTTTGTTATTTTAAGTTGTCTCATGTAATTTCTGCTGTTTTATTAATGTTAAATTTTGTTGTGTACTATATATACGTTACTAGTTACCGAAATGTTACAATTATTTCTCTTTAAATTAAAAAAAGATGAATTTGATGTTAACAATCCGCCTAATTAGAACACTTATAGACGTTAAATTCCTATAAATATTATAAATTAGACGATAAAAATCTGTTAAAACAACACTTAGAATCGTTGCTTTCAAACAACACTAATAACCTTTTTTCAAGTATGGTAAGAGTTACACAAAGTATTTGGTAGAAATAAAGCAATGAAAATTATTTTTTTTTAAAAGTGTAAAGCAATTGATAACATCAATAAACAAAAAAACCTGTCAATATTAATATTGACAGGTTTTTAATTTATAAAATCTAGAAGAAATTAATCTCTTCTTGGTTTTCTATCATCACGACGGTTATCACGTCCGCGATTATCTCTTCCTTTATTTTCTCTTGGTGGTCTTTCAACAAAACCTTCTGGTTTTGGTAAAATAGCTTTACGAGAAACTTTTTCTTTACGTGTTCTTGAATCAACACCGAAATATTTTACATCAAAAACGTCTCCCATATTAACTACATCGCTAACATTTTCTGTACGTTCCCAAGCTAATTCACTTACGTGTAATAATACTTCGTTACCCGGAGCATCCATATATTCAACTACAGCACCAAAATCTAACATTTTGATTACTTTAACTTCGTATACCTTACCAACTTCAGGTTTGAACAATAAAGAATCTATTTTTGCCATTACAGCATCAATACCTTTTTTACCAACACCTAAAACTTCAACAATACCTTCTTCAGTTATTGGATCTTCGTTAATAACAATAGTAGTTTCAGTTTCTTTTTGCATTTCCTGAATTACTTTTCCACCAGGTCCAATTAAGGCTCCGATAAATTCGTTAGGAATACGTCTTGTTACCATTGTAGGAGCATGCTCTTTAACATCAGCATTTGGTGTAGCAATAGTATCTGTTATTTTCTCTAAGATATGTAAACGACCATTACGAGCTTGTTTTAGTGCATTTACTAAAATCTCATAAGACAATCCTTTTACTTTAATATCCATTTGACAAGCGGTAATTCCGTCTGCCGTACCTGTTACTTTAAAGTCCATATCACCTAAATGATCTTCATCACCTAAGATGTCAGATAAAACAGCATATTTCCCAGAATCACCATCAGAAATTAATCCCATAGCAATACCAGAAACTGGTTTTGTCATTTGAACACCAGCATCCATAAGAGCCATTGTACCAGAACAAACTGTTGCCATAGAAGAAGAACCGTTAGATTCTAATACTTCTGAAACAACTCTCACAGTATAAGGACAATCCGCAGGTATCATTCCTTTTAATGCACGTTGAGCTAAGTTACCATGTCCTACCTCTCTACGAGATGTTCCACGGATAGGTCTAGCTTCTCCAGTACAGAAAGGAGGGAAATTATAGTGTAAGTAGAAATTTTCTTCACCTTCATGAGAAGGCATATCAATTTTATTTGCATCTCTAGAAGTTCCCAACGTTACGGTTGCTAAAGCTTGCGTTTCACCTCTTGTGAAAATTGCAGAACCATGAACAGAAGGTAAGTAATCAACTTCACACCAGATAGGTCTGATTTCGTCTGTTTTACGACCGTCCAAACGTAAACCTTCATTTAAGGTAAGGTCACGAATAGCCGCCTTTTCAGCAGCACGATAATATTTAGAAACTAAACCACCAAAATCTGCTAATTCTTCTTCAGAAAAAGTTGCTTTTATTTCCTCTTTTATTTCAGAAAATGCTGCACTTCTTTCATGCTTAGAAGATCCTGCTTTTGCAATAGCATATACTTTATCGTATGCCATGTCATAAACTTTCTTTGCTAAATCTTCGTCTGATCTTTCTTCAGGATATTCACGAACTTCTTTCTTTCCGAAAGCTTCAGCTAATCTTAATTGAGCAGCACATTGTACTTTAATTGCTTCATGTGCGAATTTGATAGCTTCAGTCATTTCTTCTTCAGAAATTTCATCCATTTCACCTTCAACCATCATTACAGAATCAGCAGAAGCACCAATCATCATATCGATGTCAGATTCTGCCAACTGAGCTCTAGTTGGGTTAATTACAAACTCACCATTAACACGACCTACTCTAGCTTCAGAGATAGCACATTCAAATGGAAAATCTGATAATTGGATAGCTGCAGATGCTGCTAATCCTGCCATTGCATCTGGCATAACATCATCATCATGAGACATTAACTGAATCATAACTTGAGTTTCAGAGTGATAGTCTTTAGGGAATAACGGACGTAAAACTCTGTCCACTAAACGCATTGTTAATACTTCACCATCACTTGGTCTTGCTTCTCTTTTAAAGAATCCTCCTGGATAACGTCCAGCAGCAGCAAATTTTTCACGATAATCTACCGTTAATGGTAAAAAATCAAGATCTTTTTGTTCGTAGTTAGAAACAACTGTACATAATAACATACATTTTCCTGATTGCACAACAACGCTACCATGAGCTTGTTTTGCTAACTTTCCTGTTTCTAAAGAAATGGTTCTTCCATCTCCTAAATCGATAATTTCGGTAAAAACCTTAGGTATCATAAATAAATTTTTTAACCCATCTATCGACAGGTGTAATTAAACAATTGGTTACCGTCAGGCTGGACGGTCAGGTTGTGTGTTGTGTGTTAACCAATGAAAAGAAGTAAGCTTTTTTTATCCTGACCCCCGAATTCATCGGGGCAGGATTAATAAAAAAGAGGCATAAAGCCTCTTTTTGTTATTTTCTAATATTTAACTCTTGAATTAATTCACGATATTTTACAATATCAGTTTTAATCAAGTAATCAAGTAAATTTCTACGTTTTCCTACTAATTTTACTAGAGAACGCTCTGTATTAAAATCTTTACGATTCTTTTTTAAATGTTCTGACAAATGGTTGATTCTGTAAGTAAATAAGGCTATTTGACCTTCAGTTGAACCTGTGTCTTTTTCTGATTTTCCGTGTTTTTTGAAAATCTCTGCTTTTTTTTCTGCTGCTAAATACATGCTAACATTAAGTTTTTTTAATTAATAATTTTTATGTATCGAATTATTTCGAGCCGCAAATATAAAACTATTATTCCGATTAGCAATAGCCAGTATTAAGTATTGAACACAATACCTCTAATTCTAAGAGACAATGTATCCATTTATAGAGACAATAAATTGATTTAAAATATCAGATTTCTGATGGAACTATCTTTTTAATCTTCACCATAAACGAGTTCTAAAAAATCTTCTTTTTGAATATCTCCAAAATATTCATTGATATCAATGCTTTTTAATGCCATTGAAATATCTTCTTTTTCATAACGGATTCCTTTCAATAAATTTTCAAGATCTGCAACAGGTTCTTTACCAAAAAAATCTCCATAGATTACTACGTCTTTTATAAGTCCCTTTTCTACATGTATTCGCAGATCAATCTCACCAATCGGAAAACGATTAGTTCGTTGAATGTTAAATTTTGGTGACCGACCATAATTCCAATCCCAGTTATCATATTTATCTGCCTTAAGCTCATGTACTTTTTTCCATTCTTCGGGAGTCAAATAATAGCTTTCAAAAGGTTCACTTTCTTCATAAAGTCCTTCCAATAATAATTTTCTAAATTGTTCGATTTTCATCGGGTCATTCAAAAACTCTGAAATATTAGCTACACGACTTCGAACAGATTTGTGACCTTTCGATTCAATTTTGCTCATTTTAACGTTTAATGCGTGTACTACTTCGGCTAAATCAGTGTCAAAAAGTAAAGTACCATGACTTATCATTCGCCTACCTGTAGAAAATTGAGCAGTACCTGAAATCTTCTTCTCCTCTACTTGAATATCGTTTCTACCTTTTAGTTCGGCATCAAGACCTAATTGCTGTAGTACTTTTATAACTGGAGCCGTAAACTTCTTGAAGTTGTTTAAACTTTTATTGTCGTGATTCGTAATAAAACTAAAATTAAGATTTCCAAAATCATGATAAACCGCACCACCACCAGAAACTCGGCGAACTACATGAATATTATTATCTGTTACGTACTGCTGGTTTATCTCTTCTAACGTATTTTGGTTCCTACCTATTATTATAGAAGATTCGTTAATGTAGAATAACAAGTAATCTTGGTCACTACTAAAGTTTCTCAACGCATATTCTTCTAGAGCAAGATTTAGACGCGGATCTGTAACCCCTTCATTTTCTATAAAAATCATTTTACTTTTTATTTGAAGGTAAAGATACTGATTTTAGATTATTTTTAGGCCTTTTCCTTAACTTGAGGCTCTGTTCTAATTGGTAAATTCTGAATCAAATCAATATATAGATTAATCTGTTCTTTTAAATTTTTACGCTCTATTATTTTATCTAAAAAACCGTGTTCCAAGACAAATTCTGAACGCTGAAAACCTTCAGGTAAATCTTTACCTGTAGTATCTTTTACAACACGTGGTCCTGCAAAAGCAACAAGTGCATTGGGCTCAGCAAAATTGACATCACCTAACATGGCATATGAAGCAGTTGTACCTCCCGTGGTTGGATCAGTACATAATGAAATATATGGAACACCTGCCTCAGCTAATTGAGCTAATTTTGCAGATGTTTTTACTAATTGCATCAAAGAATAAGAAGCTTCTTGCATTCTTGCTCCACCTGATTTTGAAATTATTAATAATGGAATTTTATTTTTAATTGAATAGTCTATTGCTCTAGCTATTTTTTCACCCACTACACTCCCCATTGAACCTCCAATAAAAGAAAAATCCATGGCAGCAATGACCAATTCTTTACCAAAAGACTCTCCAACGGCAGTTCTAATAGCATCTTTTAATTTTGTTTTTTCCTCAGCATCCTTTAATCGATCCGTATACTTTTTTGTGTCGGTAAACTTTAAAGGATCTTTAGATGTAATTTTAGCATTAAGCTCCGTAAATTTATTATCATCAAACAAAATTTCAAAGTACTCATTACTTCCAATTCTTACATGGTAACCATCCTCTGGACTCACATAAAAATTTTCTTTCAACTCCTCAGTATCAACAATTTTACCACTAGGTGTTTTGTACCAAAGTCCTTTTGGTACATCTTTTTTATCTTCAGTAGCAGTTTGAATTCCTTTATCTTTTCTTTTAAACCAAGACGACATATTATATAAATTTATTAAGATGCAAGTTACTAAAAAATAAGAAAGCCCAACAAAAATTAAATTTTATTGGGCTTTTTAATTAAAAAGGTTTTTTACAATGTGTTAACATTGTTTAAATCTTCAAAGGCTTTTTTAAGTCTAGTCACAAAAGTATCTTCACCTTTACGCAACCATACTCTTGGATCATAATATTTTTTATTTGGAGATTCAGGACCGTCTGGGCTACCAATTTGAGATTTCAAATAATCAGCTTTTTCAATCATATAATCACGAATACCTGACATAAATGCATATTGCATATCCGTATCAATATTCATTTTTATAACACCGTAACCAATTGCTTCTCTGATTTCTTCTACTGTAGAACCTGATCCACCATGAAAAACAAAATCAATATGATTATGCTCAACACCATATTTTTTGGTAACATATTCTTGTGAATTTCTCAGAATTTTTGGAGTTAATTTTACATTACCTGGTTTATAAACACCATGAACATTACCAAATGCTGCAGCAATAGTAAATTTATCACTTATTTTTGAAAGTTCTTCATATGCATAAGCCACTTCTTCAGGTTGAGTATATAGTTTTGATTCATCAACATCACTATTATCAACACCATCTTCTTCACCACCAGTAATACCTAATTCAATTTCTAACGTCATTCCCATTTTACTCATACGAGTCAAATAAGTTTTACAAATCTCTATGTTTTCCTCAATTGGCTCTTCTGAAAGATCAATCATATGACTACTATACAAAGGCTTGCCTGTTTCTTTAAAATGTTGTTCACTAGCATCTAATAAACCATCAATCCAAGGTAATAATTTTTTTGCACAATGGTCGGTATGTAAAATTACTGGCACACCATAAGCTTCTGCCAATATATGAATATGTTTAGCTCCGGCAATAGCACCTAAAACAGCTGCTTTCTGATTTTCATTACTAAGTCCTTTTCCTGCATTAAATTGAGCACCTCCATTAGAAAATTGGATGATAACTGGAGCATTTAAATCTCTAGCTGTTTCTAGCACACCATTAATAGTGTCTGATCCAATTACGTTAACCGCTGGTAATGCAAATCCTTTTTCCTTTGCATATTTGAAAATCTCTTGTACTTGGTCGCCTGTAGCAACACCTGGTTTTATATTGTGAGCCATAATTTATTTATTATAATTGAAGTGTAAATTTACAAAAATTAAATAGGATGGAAACAGGAGTAGCGGTAAAAATACGAAAACGTTGTATTTTGTATAATTTGTGGTTTTACTTCACTAAAGCACCTGAGATAATCTAAGTTTCTGTTTTAAAATGGGTAATTAATACCAATGTTATATACGGCATTACCAAAGTTATAATTCTTGAACCATTTGTTAGAAGAACCAAGGTATGGTTCATAAGTTTTAAATCCTGCATCTAACCGAAACACTAAAAAACTAAAGTCGTATCTGATACCAAACCCAGAACCCACAGCAATATCTTTTAGAGACGAAAGTCCATTAAACTTTGCTTTGCTATCAGTTATAGATGAGTTGGTTATATCCCAAATATTACCGGCATCAATAAAAAGTGCACTATAAATGTTGTTAACAACCTGAAAACGATATTCTAAATTTGAGGTTAATTTTAAACTACCCACATTAAATTCTAACCCATTGGTTTCAGAACCTGGCCCTAATTTAAAAGTATTCCAAGCTCTTATATCATTAGACCCACCCGCTCTATAACTTCTACTAAATGGTATGGATTCAGAACTACCCATAGGAAAAGCAGCTCCTATAAATGTTCTATGAACTAACGTTGCTTTTGAATTAATGCCCCAATATTTTTTATATTCAACTTCGGTTTTTATATACTGTGCTATTTCTAAACCAAAAAGTTCTTTTTTATTACTCGCAGAAGATTTATTTACAAACATTGATGTAATATTACCTGATGACACTAGCTTAGCAGTAAAACCTGAAAAGCTATTATCAGTAAAACCGTCCCTATTGCTATAATTATAAGTGTAAGACATTACA
This sequence comes from Aureibaculum algae, assembly GCF_006065315.1. Lineage (GTDB taxonomy): Bacteria > Bacteroidota > Bacteroidia > Flavobacteriales > Flavobacteriaceae > Aureibaculum > Aureibaculum algae. The sequence continues at coordinate 4,843,532 of NZ_CP040749.1, forward strand.
GGAACCAGTACATCTTCAGTTAAAATACTTCTACGTTCTTCTACATCTTCTGCATTTTCATATTCGGTAGGGTTTGAAACGGAAAATCCTTCATCAGCATCAAGTAAATATTCCAAATAATTTGAAGAGTTTAAATCGCCATCAGAATCATATAAATTTTCTCCACCAACAGTAGTATAGGTTTCATCAGGAACTATAACTTCAGCAATATCATCTAACTTATAAGCTTCAGATTTATAAATAGTAAAATATTTATCAGTTCTTAAATTTTTAATATACTGCATGTTTAGCAGTTCAAACTTATGGTCAGTAGTCTTAGAACTTTTCCAAGTATAATTTAAACCCCCAGTAATGTTTTGTCTATCTAAACCTATATTCCGTTGAAGAGCAATACTTAATTCAACATTGGTTTTGGGTGTCATTCTTTTTGGAATGATACCTTTAGTATTTATTGGAAATAGTATTCTTGGAAACTTTAACGTTGCACTTGAACCAATTTCATAAGCATTGAAAAAACGATCACTATCTGCAATTTCAGCAGCTACATTTAAAAAAGAACCTTGAAATGACACCTCTAATACTTCTGCTCCTCTAAATACATTTCTATTTGACCAAGACACCTTACCCAATATACCAAATGGTTTAATATTAGAGGTAATATACTCATTATCAATTCCAAAAGAGAATTTCTTTTGTGGTGTTAAATATATATTTGATGTAAGCGAACCGTCTTCATTCTCTTCATATTTAATATCTAATGAAGGTTTAAAATTCTGTAAATCTCTTAAATAGGCTCTTGTTAATTGCTGTTCTGTATCTCTATAAATACTATCCTTTTGGATAATAATGGCGTTTGCCAAATATTTAGGGTTGTATGCTAATTTATTGGTTGACTTAAAATTATACCCCTTATAAGATACTGAATCTAGAATCGGTTTATTTTTATCAACAAAAGAAAAATCAGTATAAACATTTACCTTACTTACTTTTCTAATCTTAAAAGGCTCTGTATATACACTATCATTTTTTTCGATAACCCTGTCATTTATCTCTAAAGTAACACTAGTTCTGTAAGGTGATAACCCCAACGTATCTATCCAATACTCCATGTTGTTTTTTCCAAAATAATAAACACCAGAATTTCTAAATATTTCAATTAGACGGTCTTCCTCTTTTTCAAACTTGGTATAATCTATCTGATCTCCAACCTTAACTAATGACTTGCCTCTATACATTTTATATAACGAATCAAGAACGGGCGAGCTAATATCGGTTGTTATACTATCAATAAAATAAGGGTTATTTTTAGTAACCAAATAATCAACAGTAATTTTCTTATTGTCTTTCTTTATTTGTTTAAAACTGACTTCAGCATCAAAATAGCCTTTACTTTGATAATACTTAGTCAAAGAACTTACCGATTTTCTAATTTTTGTGCTGTCAGAAATTACAGGTGCATTGCCGTTTTTTAAAAACCAAACATTAATTCCATTATACGCGTTTTCCATTGCCTTTACTTGTTTTTGAGAAAAGACATTGACTAATTTTCGTTCTTTATTTGGGTTTTTATCTAACCACTCTTGAAACTTTATTTCATAATTTGGTTTTGCAAAATTATAAATATGCAGAGAAATAGGAATTCCGAGTATCTTTGTATTAGGAGTTTGTCTGAGGTAACTAATAACATCAGGGTTGCTAATTTTTTTATCATCTACCACAATTGTGTTTTTTGATAACAGATATTTATCCTGAGGAACCCTTTTGGTTGCAGTACAAGAAATAATTACAACAGTTAATATTATAAATACTATTATTTTAGCAAAATAGTTAAGCAACGTAATTTTCGATTTAAAGGGAATATTTATTAAAACACCAAAAATACTACTATTTAGATGTTAAGCAAAAATGAACATAAGTTAATAACGAGTTTACAACAAAAAAAATACCGAATTCAACACCAATTGTTTGTTGCTGAGGGCGTAAAGGTTGTAAACGAATTTTTAAACTCTAATCTTCAACTCCATAAGTTATTTTGTACTGAAGATTATTCTCATTCCATATCAAAATATGAGCCAGAAATAATTACAGACAAAGAATTATTAAAATTAAGTAAATTATCTACACCAAATAAGGTTATTGCTATTTTTAAAATTCCTTTGGCAAATGCTATAAAGACAGAAGGTTTAACTGTTGCGTTAGACGCAGTTAATGATCCGGGAAATTTAGGAACTATCATTCGCTTATGCGACTGGTTTGGCGTATCTCAACTAATATGCTCTACAGACACTGTTGACTGTTACAATAGCAAAGTGGTACAAGCTACCATGGGCTCATTAACCAGACTGTCAATTGTTTACACTGATTTAAACACATTTTTAAACAATGCAAATAGCCCCATTTATGGTGCCGTAATGGATGGAAAAATGGTATACGATACTGAATTAGATAAAAATGGAATTTTAGTAATGGGTAATGAATCGCAAGGAATTTCAACCGAAATTGAACATTTATTGAGTCAAAAAATAACAATTCCAAAGTTTAGTAAAAACAACACTCCAGAAAGTTTAAATGTAGCAACTGCAACTGCTATATTATTAAATGAATTTAGACGGTAAATGTTTATTCAAAAGTCAAGTTTAAGAAAATCCCTCTTGTCCCATAATAGTCAATAGGTAAAGTCCAAGGACTAGCAGGATTATTATCTCGAACTAATTCATTATTCATTGCAAAAATACCCCTAATAGACGGTGAAAATTTAAAATGTGGTAAATAGAAATCTACCCCTAAACCAACCTCGTACATAAAGTTATTGGTTTTCATTCTAAACTCACCTTCAAAATTATCATCTGAATTTTTCTGATTACTAGAAAAATTATAATCATAAGACACCCCTCCAATTACAAAAGCACGCATATTATCTAAACGATCTGTTCTAAATTGAAGTAAAAGAGGAATTCTAAAATAAGTAGCTGGCACTTTTCTTACCCTATCTTTTTCTGTATCGGGTATGGTTGGGTTAGAAAACGTCAACACTTTAGAGTTACTCGAAAGCCCCGGCTCAAGTCTAACATTTAAATTATCACTAATATTATAGCCTAATACCAGACCAATATTAAAACCATACTTTTCTTCAACGTCTACAAAGGAATTTGCAAGTTCATAACTAACCTTAAAGCCTTTTTTATTGATGCCTAAATAATATCCGTAATGGATTTTTTTCTTATCCTTACTGGGAAGGTTTATTACTTTATCTTTTTGAGCAAATGAATTGCCAATAAAAATTAGTACACTAACTATACATAAAAATGATCTATTCATTCTTTTAATATTTTCATTTTGCAGAATGTGTTTTTACACAAACTTCACATTTACAATATATTACAACAAAACACTGCTTCCAATTTATTTCGTTGCGGTATAAATGGAGGCAGATCCAAAAGTTAGGGGTTTGTTAGTTGCATTATTAAACCCATTTTTCTCTAAAATATTGTTGAAATTTTTTCCATACGGAAAAACTGCAGCAGATTCCGGCAAATATGTGTACGCTCTTTTATCCTTAGACCCTAATTTACCTATGGTTGGGATAATATACTTGGAATAAAAATTAAATAGCTGTTTTACAGGAAATTTTTCAGGTTGTGAAGTTTCTAATACCACAAAAATTCCGTCAGGTTTTAAAACGCGATGAATTTCTTGTAAACCTTTATCTAAATTTTCAAAATTTCGAACACCAAAACCAACGGTAATCGCATCAAAACTATTATCATCAAAAGGTAAGTTTTCAGAATCTCCGATAATCATTTCAATTAATCCGTCAAGATTTTTCTCTTTTACTTTTTTGATTCCAACATCTAACATCCCCTTTGAAATATCTAAACCGACAATTTTCTCTGGCTTTAATTTTGATAACATTATAGCAAAATCACCAGTTCCAGTAGCAATATCAAGTATGGTTTTTGGGTTTTTCTGACCTACAATTTGCACTACTCTTTTACGCCATTTTATATCAATACCAAATGTCATAATTCTGTTTATGAAGTCGTAATTACCAGAAACATTGTCAAACATTTCTGCAACTTGTTCTTTTTTACTTAATTCAGAATCTTTATATGGCGTAACTCTATTAGTCATATTGTAATTTTTGCCCTCCTTGGTTAAACTTTGGAGTATGAAGGTGCAAAGATAATGATTCAAGGCAAACTAACGAACTAATTAATTTTATAAAAACACTTAATAACTCGCTTTAAATAATATAATTAGCTAAACACTTGACAAAGGGTATGTGGATATTGTATATTTGCATTCGTTTTTTTTAACACATTAAAAAACCCTCGTATAACATATGAAATTATCACATTTTAAATTTGAACTTCCAGAAGAGTTATTAGCTAGCTATCCTGCAGAGCAAAGAGATGAAGCAAGATTAATGGTCTTAGACAGAAAAACACAAACAATAGAGCATAAATTATTTAAAGACCTTGTAAACTATTTTGATGAAGGAGACGTAATGGTTTTCAATAACACAAAGGTTTTTCCAGCAAGATTGTATGGTAACAAAGAAAAAACTGGAGCTAGAATTGAAGTTTTTTTATTACGAGAATTAAATGCAGAAAGCCGATTGTGGGATGTCTTAGTTGATCCGGCAAGAAAAATAAGAATAGGAAACAAATTGTTTTTTGGAGACAATGACGATTTAGTAGCAGAGGTTATTGACAACACCACTTCTAGAGGTAGAACATTACGTTTCTTATTTGATGGATCTTACGAAGCATTTAGAAAAAAACTGCAAGAATTAGGAGAAACTCCATTACCAAAATATATTGAAAGAGATGTTGAGCCTTTGGATGATGAGAGATATCAAACAATATATGCAAAACATGAAGGAGCAGTAGCTGCACCAACTGCAGGTCTTCACTTTTCTAGACACCTTTTAAAAAGGCTAGAAATTAAAGGTATTGACTTAGCCGAAGTTACCTTACATGTTGGTTTAGGTACTTTTAACCCTGTTGAAGTAGAAGACTTATCAAAACATAAAATGGATTCTGAGGAAATTGATATTCCTGAAAATGCAGCGAAAGTTATTAATAACGCTATTGACACTAAAAAAAGAGTTGTAGCTATTGGTACAACAGTAATGAGAACTTTAGAGAGCTCGGTTTCTGCCGACCATCATTTAAAACCATATAACGGATGGACTAATAAGTTTATTTTTCCTCCTTATGAGTTTAGTATTGCAGATGCAATGGTTACTAATTTTCATACACCAAAGTCTACTTTAATGATGATGGCTGCAGCTTTTGCTGGACATGATTTTCTAAAAGAAGCCTACGCATTAGCGATTAAAGAAAAATATAATTTTTATTCTTATGGTGATGCCATGTTAATAATATAATTAGATTTTACAGATTAAACTGGAAAGCCTTATATTAGAATAATATGAGGCTTTTTTTTATACCTTTACGGAAATTGTTATATATGCAAAAAATTCTACTTTCACTATTATTATGTATATCTGCACTAGTATCAGCCCAGGTTACCAATGAAGGCGAACCTGTTAGCTGGAGTTTGACGAATACAAAAACAGCTTCTAAATTGATAACGCTACCAAAATTAGATCTAAATCAACTTAGAACCGAAGACCTTAAAAGCGATAAAATAAAAACAAAACCATACAGAATCGGCGTTTCTAATGAAGTTAATTACGGATTAAAAAGTGACGGCATTTGGACAGATTTACCGAACGGAGATCGTATTTGGCAAATTGCATTTGCCTCACCTGAAGCATTGCATTTGAGTGTTAACTTTAATAGTTTTTATTTGCCAGAAGGCAGTACTATTTATTTATACAACAAAGATAGATCAGACCTAATCGGTGCTATAACTTCTAGTGCAAATAATAATAAAAACGAACTTGGTACTTGGTTTGTAAAGGGAGATCATCTATTCGTAGAATATTACGAACCTGAAGAAGTAAAAGGACAAGGTAAATTAAATATTGGCTCAGTAATACATGGTTATAGGTTGGCTGACGAGGTTCAAACCGGTTATGAAAATAAATCAATCTTAAAAATTAACAGTTCTGGAGACTGTAATCTTGATGTTAATTGTGATATTGGATCTGATTTTGAAGCTTATAAAGACGAAATAAAAAAATCAGTCGCATTTTTAAATATGGGCGATGGCTATATTTGCTCAGGTAGTTTAATAAACAATGCAGCTCAAGATAAAAAACCTTACTTTTTGTCAGCGGAACATTGCTTAGAAAGAGAGACCGATGAGACCGCAGCAAATCCTGCATTATTTTCAATGCGTTTTAATTGGATAAGCCCTAATCCCGTTTGTGCAGCTATTACCAATAGTACAGAAACTACAGATGAATTTACTATGATGGGCTCAACATTACGTGCACAATTTGCTGATTCTGATATGCTTTTATTAGAATTAAATAATCCTATTCCAACAGATTGGGATGTTACTTTTGCAGGATGGGATAGAACTGACATTAATCCTACTTTTGAAGTTGGCATTCATCATCCTGAAGGTGATATTATGAAAATATCTAGAGATGATACTGGTGCTATAAAAGCAACTTCTGATGGAAAAGACCTATGGTTAATTGGTGGCTTAAATGATGGAATTGGTACTGGCGATGGTTGGGAGCTAGGAGTAACCGAAGGTGGCTCTTCAGGTTCTCCTCTATTTAATCAAAACGGACATATTATTGGGCAATTATATGGTGGTAATGCAGTTTGCACGGGCACTTCCGATAATGATGATTTTGATTTATATGGACGCTTAGCTATTTCCTGGGATGGTGGTTCTACGGCAGCAACACGATTAAAAGATTGGCTAGACCCCCAATCAAATAACGCAACTACACTAAACAGCTTTTCAAATACATTAGCAGTAATAGATGATGATTTTAGTAATAATATTACATTATATCCAAATCCGTCAAGCGGAATTTTCAAAGTAAAGATTCACGAATTAACAGGTGATCTGACTTATGAAGTTTATAATTTATTAGGTCAAACCTTGGTTATGAATACACCTATTACAAATAATACAATAAACTTGAATAACTTTTCTAATAACATCTATTTTATCAGAATAACAGAAACAGAAACCAATAACACCTTAGTTAAAAAGGTTGTTTTAAGTAAATAATGAAGAAAAAACAAGACATAAGAGCCCTAACCAAAGAACAACTTCGAAACTTCTTTACCGAAAATAACGACAAAGCTTTTCGAGGTAATCAGGTATACGAATGGTTATGGCATAAAGCATCGCACTCTTTTGATGATATGACCAATTTATCAAAAGAAACAAGAACGATGTTACAGGATAATTTTGTTATCAATCATATTGAAGTTGATCAGATGCAACGTTCTAATGATGGCACCATAAAAAATGCCATTAAGTTGCATGATAATATGATTGTAGAATCTGTTTTAATACCTACTGACACCAGAACTACAGCTTGTGTTTCTAGTCAAGTAGGTTGCAGTTTAGATTGTAATTTTTGTGCTACAGCTCGTTTAAAACGTATGCGGAACCTTAACCCCGATGAAATATACGATCAAGTAGTTGCTATTGACAAACAAAGTAGATTATACCACAAACATAAATTATCAAACATTGTATTTATGGGTATGGGTGAACCCCTTTTAAACTATAAAAATGTATTAGCTTCAATAGAAAAAATTACATCTGATGAAGGCTTAGGTATGTCGCCCAAAAGAATTACCCTATCTACTGTTGGAATACCAAAAATGATTAAAAAATTAGCAGATGATGAAGTGAAATTTAATTTGGCTGTTTCTTTACATTCTGGCATAGACGAAGTTCGTTCTAAAATGATGCCGATAAACGAAAAAAGTAACTTAGCGGAGTTATTAGAGTCATTACAATATTGGTATGCAAAAACGAATCAAAAAATTACTTTTGAATATGTAATTTGGAAAGGTATAAATGATACTCAAATAGATGCTAACGCCTTGGTAGATTACTGCAAGAAAGTGCCTTCTAAGGTAAATTTAATAGAATATAACGCTATTGATGATGGAGAGTTTCAACAAGCCTCTGTTGCTGCTACTGACATGTATGTCAGAACTTTAGAAGCTAACCGAATTGTAGTTAACGTACGTCGAAGTCGTGGTAAGGATATTGATGCTGCCTGTGGGCAACTGGCCAATAAAAGTTAAAGATCTCACAGACCCAAAGCGTTGAGACTGTGAGATCTTACAACCTAGAATTTTAATGTAACCCCTACCAAAAAGTTAGTAGTTGCCTGCGGATAATATCCTGCTCCCTCTATAGTTGTGGTCTGATTTGGGACTGACCAAGTATCATCATACGTATAATAATAGCCATTAGAAACATACTTTTTGTTAAAAATATTATTTACCAAAGCTGAAAATACAATAGACTTGAATATACTTTTAGGTTTCAGTTCATAAAATAAATTAAAATCACTTACAAAGTAGCTATCTAACTTCGATGTATCTGAATCCGTATTCCCCATGTACTGTTGACCAATATATTTACTTAAAAAAGAGATTTGTAAATTATTTAAGGGTCTATATACAAAAGCATTTGAAGCCACAATATCTGGTGAAAAAGAAATATTTGTTTTCCCTAAATTCACTAATTCTCCATCCAATTGCGTCTTATATTTAATATTTTTATTAGTACTTAATGCAACTGCAGGTTGAATAGCAAATTGATCTAAAAATTGAATTTGTGCGTCAATTTCTAGTCCCAAACGGTAACTCTCTCCACTATTTGCTCTAATAGGTGAACCTACATCGTCCAGGGCTCCTGTTAAAACCAACTGCTCATTATAAAGCATATAGTATATATTACTATTTACTTTTATATTTCCTTTATCATACCTCCAGCCTAATTCGAAATCATTTAATTGTTCTGGCTTAACATTCGCATTGGCTTCAAAATCATCTTTATTAGGCTCTCTATTAGCTCTTGCATAGGAAAAATATAGATTATTTTCTGGATTTAAAAAATAAGTAACCCCCGCTTTCGGGTTAAAAAAGTTATAATTTTTATCAATAACTAAAGGAACTCTATCAGAGTTTAATCCAGATGTTTCATAATCTACCATTCGCAATTGCAAATCACCAAAGAGACTGAATTTGTCATTTAATTTATAAGTAGCTTTTGTAAATAAACTAAAATCTTTTTTAGTTCCATTACCATCATAATAACGATGATTAATTGAATTATCACCAGAAAATTGAGCCCAAATCACTTTACCAAAATGATCTCCATCATAGTAACTATATGAACCTCCTGCCGTAATATTTAAATTATCCTTTTTATAATTTACAGAAGCATTTGCCACGTAAAAATCATTATCTAACCATTTACGTCTAACCAAATCTGTTTCATCAATAACCGTAGCACCAACATTAATTTCAGCCAAACCATAATCAGAAAAACTCTCCTCTTCCTTGTATTGTTCATAATAACCTCGTCCGTAGGTGTAATTAAGTCCAATGTTTGTTGACCAGTTATTAGTTATATGCTGGTTCCAATGCAATTGAAAATGGTCTTGCTTATAATCGTCAACTTCATTTTCATAAAATTGTGGATTTCCATTAACATCCATGTAGCTTCCTGATATGTTATAGGTTCTATTATTCTCTAAAACATCTAAATCTTCTATTCCGTTCCAAGCTAAATAAGTGTTTTCATGCCCACCAAAAACTACCGCTTTTAATAATGTATTATCATCTACATAGGCTGCTTGTAAAAAGTAAGATTTTAAATTGGCCTGAGCTCTATCAACATAGCCATCAGATTTAATCTGCGATAAACGTCCTGCAAATTCAATATGATCATTCAGCAAACCTGTACTAAATTTTACGGTATGTTTACGGGTATTAAAACTTCCAAAAGAATTAGAAATTTCACCATTTGCACTCTCAGAAATTGCATCTGTTAACACATTTATACTTGCACCAAATGCACCAGATCCATTTGTAGAGGTACCCACACCACGTTGTAATTGTAAATTTTCTACTGACGAAGAAAAGTCAGGCAAATTAACCCAAAAAGTACCTAAAGACTCTTGGTCATTATAAGGAATGCCATTAATAGTAATGTTAGTGGATTGTGCACTAACACCACGCACTCGAATACCAGTGTAACCAATACCAGCACCAGCATCACTAGTGGTTACTACTGAAGGCATATAATTCATTAAAATAGGAATGTCTTGACCTAAATTACGTTTCTCAATTTCTACTTTCTCAAGATTTGAATGCGTTATCGGAGATGTAGCATCAACGCGTACCGCTTTTACCAATACTTCGTCTAGTAACTTTGGATTTTCGGAAATTTTTATGTCTAGTTCTTTATCTGCATAGAGATAAAATGATTTTGAAATAGACTGCCCCATAAAACTAAAAACCAACGTATACTGACCTTTACTCAGCTTTAATTTATAAAAACCTTTAAGATCAGTGGCAGTACCACTTTTTGTGTCTTTAATTAATACGGTTGTGCCTGGTAAGGGCTGTTCATTTTGATCAAGAACGTTACCCGAAACGGTAAATTCTTGCCCGTAAGCATAAAACGACAGCACAAAAAGAAATGCGAATAGAAATAAATTTTTCATACGATTAAGTATAGTTTTAAATAATTAATCGAATAAAAAGAGGCAATTATTCTTCAGTTTATATAATTGATTTTTTTGAAGCCATAACTTCACATGAACAATAAAAAGCACAAATCACGCTTTTATTGTCAACTTCCCTAAACAGCATTATCTGTTCTAGGTTCAATGGGTATAATCTCAGCCGATATTAGGCACCCCTTTATTGAGACAATGCAAATGTAAAGTAGAATTATCAATTACTAACAATCATTTATATTTATTTTTTAAAATAATTAATATAAACTGCTTAAAATGAAGAAATGTAAGTTCAATAATATTTATATTGAAAATACAATAAATAGATAATAATTATCTTAAAAAATATAACTATCGATAAAAAGGGCATCCATACACCAAACATTTATCAACAACACTTTATAAACGGTTGAAAAGTTAATGTTTTCTTAAAGTTGCAATTGTTTTAAAAACATTATTTTTGCACGGTAAAATTTAAAACTAATTCAATTTACGCACATGAAAAAAATTACTCAATTATGTTTGATGTTATTGTTTTTTGTAATGTCATCAGCAATTTATGCACAAACCATTACAGGTACTGTTCAAGATGAATCAGGGCCTTTACCTGGAGCCAATATTTTGGAAAAGGGAACTACTAATGGTACTACAACAGATTTTGACGGAAAATTTTCGTTAAACGTTAAAGGAGGTTCAGGATCAATTGTACTTTCTTTTGTTGGTTTCTCAAATAAAACAGTAAAATTTACTGTTGCATCAGGTGAAACTAAAGATTTAGGAACAATTACATTAACTTCAGACAATGCCTTAGATGAAGTTATACTTGTAGGAGTTGCTGATATTGCTAAAGAAAGACAAACTCCTGTTGCGGTTTCTACAATTAAAGCATTGGAGATTCAAGAATCTTTAGGAACCAAAGAATTTCCAGAAATTTTAAGTTCAACACCTTCAGTTTATGCTACAAAACAAGGTGGAGGTTATGGAGATTCAAGAATCAACATTCGTGGTTTTGATCAACGAAATACAGCTGTTATGGTTAATGGTATGCCCGTTAACGATATGGAAAATGGCTGGGTATATTGGTCTAACTGGGCTGGTTTATCAGACGTTACTTCTGCAATGCAAGTTCAAAGAGGTTTAGGTTCATCAAAATTGGCTATTTCGTCAGTTGGTGGTACAATAAACATTTTAACAAGAGCTTCAGACAAATCTGAAGGTGGTTCTATTACAGGATCATATGGTCATGACAACTCAATAAACACCATGGTATCTTACAACACTGGAAGATTAGATAATGGCTTGTCTGTTTCGGCTTTAGTAGGTAGAAAAACAGGTGATGGTTATGTTGATGGAACTGAATATGAAGGATACAATTACTATTTAGCATTGGGTTACAAACCTAATGAAAATAATGACTTTCAGTTAACTATTACTGGAGCTCCTCAACAGCACTTTCAAAGAAGTTATGCAGAACCATTAAGTGTTTATCAAAAATACGGAGAATATGGTGAACCTAATATAAAATACAATAGTGGATGGGGTTACAGAAACGGTGAAACGGAAACTTTTGCAGGTAATTTCTATCATAAACCTGTAGTTTCTTTAAACTGGGATTTAAAATTATCAGAAGCTTCTAAAGTTTCTACTGTATTATATGCAAGTTTAGCACGTGGTGGTTCTATCGGTGCTATAGGTAGAATAAACGGGAACGCCTCTTACGCAGACAGACTTGATGATGCAAATGGTCAAATTAGGTTTGATGATATTATTTCTTGGAACTCTGGTCAAGATGTACCTGATTTTGCAAATGCAGCTTATGGAGACCCTATTAGACGTACTCCTATTGATGGTGCATTTACAAACACCGGAGATAACGGACACCCTTCTAGTGTTGGAGGTGAAGGAAAATATGGAAGTGATAATGGTATCTCTCAAAGATCATCAATGAACTCTCATAACTGGTTCGGAGTTATATCTAATTATAATACTAAATTAAATGAAAATTTAACATTGGATTTTGGTGTTGATCTTAGAACATATAAAGGAATTCATTACAGAAGATTAGTAGACAATTTAGGATCTGCTGGTTATGTAGATTATGATAACGCAAATTTCCCTAATGGTGTAGCAATTACTGAAACATATGCTCCAACGATTGCCAATTTATGGAATGTTTTCGCAAATCCAGAAGATGAACAACAAATAGATTACTATAATGATGGTAAAGTAAATTGGGGAGGTGTATTTAGTCAAATAGAATATACCAATGGTACTATTTCTGCATTTGTTCAGGCTGCCGTATCAAGTCAATCATTTAAAAGAATTGATTATTTTACATATACAGATGACGATCCTGCACAAGAATCTGACTGGGAAACAATCTTAGGTGGAAATATTAAAGGTGGTATCAACTGGAATATTAATGAGCAACATAATATCTTTGCTAATGCAGGATATTATTCAAAACAACCAAACTTTGATGCTATTTTTCCTGATTACAACAATGATGTAAACGAAGATTACGAAAATGAACAAGTTATCGGTCTTGAAGTTGGATACGGTTTCCGTTCAGAAAATTATTCTTTAAATCTTAATTTATACAGAACATCATGGGCTGATAGATTTGAATCAACTTCTGAAGTTTTTGATGTAAACAACACACCAAATGATGATAGAGATGATGTAAGAGGTAATGCAAATATCAATGGTGTTGAACAAGTACACATGGGTATTGAATTAGAAGCTAAAGCTAGATTTGGTAAATTAGATATTCAAGTAATGACTTCCATAGGTGACTGGCAGTATAATGGAACAGCTTCAGGTAAAGCTTATGATGAGGATCAAAATTACTTAGGTGACGTTGATTTGTATTTAGATGGTGTTAAAGTTGGAGATGCTGCTCAATTTACTGCTAGATTAGGCTTAAGATATGAAATCATAGAGGGTTTAAAATTTGATATATCTCAATCATATAACGATAAATTATATGCAGATTTTAGTGCTACTGATTTTGCAAGTGAAGGAAACAGTGCTTTGAAATTACCAAGCTATTCTTTAGTTGATGCAGGTATGTCTTACAACTGGAAATTCAATAATGATAAAAATTCATTGAATTTTAGAGTAAATGTAAACAACTTGGGAGATAAAGTTTATATTTCTGAGTCTGACACCAATTATCAAGTACGTTCTGGAGATCCTACTTGGAAAGGTATTAGTACTGGAAACAGAGTTTATTTTGGATGGGGAAGAACATGGAATGCTTCTGTAAGGTTTAATTTCTAATTCGACCTTCTTCATAAATTATAAAATTGAAAAACCCTGCATAATGCAGGGTTTTTTATGCTTAATATTTACTACTTTTGTTTTAACTCAAATATCAAACGACATGATGAAAATAATTCACTCTTATTGGGCTTATTTAGTATTAGCCTTATTAGTTATAGCAACCATTAATGCTATCATAGGTTTAACTCAAAACAAGGAGTTTAAAGACAAAGATTTACGCATTTCTTTGTTTACTTTAATAGTTACACATATTCAATTACTTATTGGCCTAGGGTGGTATTTTATGTCTCCGTCTTATAAAGCCATAAAAGAAGTTGGCATGAGTGAAGCGATGGGAAACCCTGGTTTACGTTTATTAAGTGTAGAGCATCCGTTAATGATGATAATAGGTATTGTATTTATCACAATTGGCTGGTCTAAACATAAAAAACAAACTTCTGATAAGGCTAAGTTTAAAACAATTGCTATTTTTTACGGATTGGGATTACTATTTATTTTGAGTAGAATTCCTTGGGGTCAATGGTTCTCTCAAATATAAGGTTGGAGAGAAAAATTATTTATTTTTAATCAATCCTGAACACATCCCTGTCTTCTAAAAATTTAAATTTATCTCTAGTGCTAACGAGTTTTTGTTTTGAAAGTGTTATAACTTCTGTAGTGTTTTCATAGGGCTGTATTTTAGATATTTGCATCCCTAAGGCGTCAAAAGCAATAGAGTTACCTGTGTACTCATAGTTGTTATTATCGGTTCCAATTCTATTTACACCAATACAGTAACTCATATTTTCTATAGCTCGTGCTTTCAGTAAAGTATGCCATGCTTCTATTCTAGGTTTAGGCCAATTGGCAACATAAAACAACAAGTCATAATCCTCTGTATTTCTAGCCCAAACAGGAAAGCGAAGATCGTAACACACCATTGGACAAATTTTCCATCCTTTATAGTCTACTATTAATTTTTCAGTACCTGCTGTATATAGTTTGTTCTCACCTGCCAATGTAAACGTATGTCTTTTATCATATGTTTTTAGTTCACCATTAGGATAAACAAATAACAACCGATTATAATATTTTTGGTCTTCTTCAATAACAATACTGCCTGAAATTGCAGTATTCTTTTTTTTAGCCACCTTCGTTAACCAGTCTATCGTTTTACCAGTCATGGTTTCCGATACATTTGCTGGCTGCATGGTAAAGCCTGAAGTAAACATTTCTGGTAGAATAATTAAATCGATCTCTTCAGAAATACTTTCAATACGTGAAGTCAAATTTAGCTTATTTTGCTCTCGGTCTTCCCAAGCCAAATCGGTTTGAACAATGGCAATTTTAAGCTCGTTAGTCATACGTTAAAAATACACTGCGTAAAATTCGCATGAAGATTACGCAGTAATTTATTTATAATTTAAAAGATTTACATCTTTCTTAATTTCTTTTGTGCTTTTTCAATATTCTCCTTTTGCTTATCTAACTTTTTAAGCCATTTTTCTTCATCCTGCGGCGATAATTTACCATCAACTTTTAACTTCTCGTATTTCGCAGTATCCTTTTTTAGCTTTTTTTGACCTTTTTCTAAGTTACTTTCTGCTTTCTCTCTTTTTTTAACCGCTTTTTCAGCCTTTTTTTGCTTTTTCTCCGCTTTTTTCTCCGCTTTTTCTGCCTCTTTTTGCTTTTTCTCCGCTTTTTTCTGCTCTTTCTCCGCTTTTTCTAAGGCTACTTTATTCTTTAATGCATCTTTAATAGCTGTTTGTTCAGAGACCGTTAAATTAGGCGTTACGTCCACCCCATCTAAAAAGATTAAATCTTTCTTTATTTTATATTCCTTTCCTTGGTATTCTATTTTTTGAGCTGATACAAATGTCACCATTACTAATAATGACAGTGTAATAAATAATTTAACATGTTTCATAAGTGTATGTTTTTAAATATTTGTTTATACAAAGTTACTTAAAATAGTAAAGTACTATATTTATATTTTAGTTAAAATATTTGTCGCCATTTTTAACGTTTCATCCTTTTTTGCAAAGCAAAATCGAATCATTTTTTGATCCATATTATCTGAATTAAAAACGGAAACTGGTATTGCTGCTATTTTATATTCTATTGCTAATCTTTTAACGAAATCTATATCACCTTCATCACTTATGGCACTATAATCTAACAGTTGAAAATAGGTGCCTTTTGAAGGTATAAATTTAAACCTAGAATCTTTGATCTCATTCAAAAACAAATCGCGTTTATCTTGATAAAACGGAGATAGATTTCTATAATGACTATCTACCTTCAAATATTCTGCAAAAGCTATTTGCATGGGATGATTCGCACAGAAAACATTAAACTGATGTACTTTTCTAAACTCGTTCATCAAATCAGCAGGAGCCGCACAATACCCTATTTTCCAGCCCGTATTGTGAAATGTTTTACCAAACGATCCAACCACAAAAGTTCGCTCTTTTAAATGCGAATACTTACAAGCACTTTGATGGTCCAATTCATCAAAAATAATATGCTCGTAAACCTCGTCACTTAAAACAATAATATTAGTGTCTTTTACTAACTTTTCAAGTGCCAACATATCCATACTACTCCATAGAGATCCACTCGGATTATGCGGAGTATTAATAATTATCATTTTGGTTTTCGCAGTAATTTTCTCCTTTACTTCTTGCCAATTAATTTTATAAGTAGGAGCTTTTAATTGCACATAAATGGGCTTACCATTATGTAACTCAATTGCCGGTTCGTAACAATCATAAGCAGGTTTAAAGATGAGAACTTCGTCATCTTTACGAATAAAAGAGGCTATAATTGTAAAAATGGCTTGTGTAGCACCAACAGTTACCGTAATTTCAGTGTCTGGATGGTATTTTGCTCCGTATAACCTATTCATTTTCTTAGCAATTTGCTCACTAAGTTCAAAAACACCTGCCATTGGTGCGTATTGATTGTAACCTGAATGCATTGCTTTTGTGACTAAATTTAATAATTTTGAATCTGTATCAAAATCAGGAAAACCCTGTGAAAGATTTATAGCATTATGTTCTTTTGCCAAGGTATTCATTATCGTAAATATGGTCGTTTTTAGACTTGGCAACTTAGAGTTAATTTGCATATTACATTTTAAGGCATAATATAGTAAATTCATTAATTAATGAACTGACTTTTTTTTATCTTTGATTGAATTTAAAACAATGGCAATGAAATTTTTTAAAATACTAGTATTTTTAATATCAATACAACTTTCTGCTCAACAAGGTGGTATGTGGATTCCTTCTTTACTTGAAGGTATGAATGAGCAGGAAATGCAAGCACTTGGTAGTAAACTATCAGCAAAGGATATTTATGATGTTAATAATTCAAGTTTAAAAGACGCCATTGGTCATTTTAATGGTGGCTGTACAAGTGAAGTTATTTCACCACAAGGATTATTATTAACCAATCACCATTGTGGATTTAGTCAAATACAGTCACATTCTTCCTTAGAAAATGATTATTTAAAGGATGGTTTTTGGGCTATGAACTTGTCAGAAGAATTACCTAATGAGGGGCTTTATGTAGAGTTTATTGTTCGTATTGAAGATGTAACCGATGCCATATTAAATGGCGTAACGGATGTTATGTCTGAAAAAGAAAAGCAATCCTTAACAGATAAAAACAGTAACGCCATCCAAAAAAAGGCAAAAAAAGAAGCTTGGCAAGACACAAAAGTAAAATCGTTTTTTCAAGGAAATCAGTATTTTCTTTTTGTAACGGAACGCTTTGAAGATATAAGATTAGTTGGTGCACCACCTACAAGTATTGGTAAATTTGGTTCAGATACTGACAATTGGGTTTGGCCAAGACATACCGGAGATTTCTCAATGTTTAGAATTTATGCAGATAAAAATAATCGTCCAGCTTCCTATTCTAAAGATAATGTTCCTTATAAATCAAAACACTTTTTACCTATTTCACTTGATGGTGTTGCCGAAGGTGATTTTACAATGGTTTTTGGTTTCCCTGGAAGTACTGATGAATACTTACCAGCAGTTGCCATTGCACAAACAGTAGAAAAGATAAACCCGAGTAATATTGCCATACGCGAGGCTGCCTTAAAGGTTATTGATGCAGCAATGAAAAGTGACGATAAAATCAGGATTCAATACGCTTCGAAACAAGCAAGAATTGCCAATTCATGGAAAAAATGGATAGGTGAAAATCTAGGTCTTAAAAAAAGTAATGCCGTTGCAAAACGACAAAATTTTGAATCTGAATTTACCAAAGCAGTAAAAGCAAAACAACTAGAAAGTAAGTACGGAAATTTATTGGCTAAATTTGAAAAATTATATGCCGAAATTGAACCATATGCAGTGAAACGTTCAAATTTTTCAGAAGCATTTATACGTAACAATGAATTAATGCAAATGATGTTTAGGTTAACGCAGCTTGAAGCTGTTGCAAATCAAAACAAAAAAGGTTTTGAAAAGGCTAGAAATTCTATGATTTCCAGCGTAAAAAGTGTTCACAAAAATTATAATGTTGGTGTTGACAAGGGCATTTTTGAGGCTATTATGCCTTTTTATACTGATAACATTGATGCTTCTATTTATGACAAAACCAGTTTTACCAATGTAGATAAAGCACTAGAAGTTTTAGAAGGAAGTGCTAATGACGTGGTAAAAAAACTGAATGCAGATGCCGCTTACCAATATGCAAAGCCATTTATTGTTGAATTTTACTCGAAAATTGATCCAGAGTATCAACGAATTAATACTGAAATAAATGCCTATCAGAAAGAATATATGCAAGCTCAAATGGAAGTTTTACCAAATCAAAGGTATTTTCCAGATGCAAATAGTACATTGCGAGTTACTTATGGACAAGTAAAAGGGTATGAACCTAGAGATGCTGTATATTACGAACCTGTTACTTATCTAGATGGTGTTATTGAAAAGTATGTTCCAGGTGATTATGAGTTTGATGTACCTCAAAAATTACAAGAATTATATAAAAATAAAGATTATGGTCAGTATGCCGATAGTAATGGTAAAGTTCCCATTTGCTTTTTAGGCACAAACCATACTACAGGTGGTAATTCCGGAAGCCCTGCAATTGATGCTGAAGGAAACTTAGTAGGCTTAAATTTTGATCGTGTTTGGGAAGGTACCATGAGTGATTATTATTATGACCCAGAAATTTGTAGGAACATTATGGTAGACCTCCGTTACGTCCTTTTTATAGTTGATAAATATGCTGGAGCAAAACATTTAATTAATGAAATGAAATTAGTGCACCCTAAACAAAAATAAATAACCCCGTTACAATTTTAATGTTTATCAAACCTCAAAAGAAAACACTAACAAAAGCAACAAAGGTACTTGTACTCGTATTGTTTTTGGTTATAAGCAATTCTTTTGCTCAAAACACAACGATACCAGATCGTAAATTTGAACAAGCTTTAATAGACTTAGGTTATGATACTGGAGTCATAGACGGTACAGTACCAACGGACAATATAAAAACTGTTACCTCTTTAAATGTTTCAAATAAAAACATTTCTGATCTTACAGGTATTCAAGATTTTGTAGCCCTTATTAATCTTTCCTGTGCCTCTAACAATTTAACAAATTTAGATTTCAGCGAAAATACCCAATTGACGAAGTTAATTTGTTCTAGTAATCAATTGGTAGACATAAATATTAATAAAAATGTACTTCTAAATTGGTTGGATTGTTCTAAGAATAATATATCTCATTTAGATCTAAGACAAAACACAGCATTAGTAACGTTTTATTGCTACCAGAACCAGCTGTTAAATTTAAATATAAGTCAAAATGTGCTTTTGACCAATTTACAGTGTTACAGAAATCAATTGCAGGGTTTAGACGTAACTCAAAATACAGCATTAACTTTTCTTTTCTGTGCTTTTAATAACCTCACCAGCTTAGATGTAAGTAAGAATGTTGCTTTGAAAAACCTATACTGTTACAGCAATCAACTCACTGAATTAGATGTTAGTCAAAATAAGGAGCTTATACTTTTAGATTGTTTTAGAAATCAACTTACCAATTTAGATGTAAGTCAAAACACTAATTTGGTACAATTATACTGTTACAACAATGAAATTAAAAGTTTAGATCTCAGCCAAAATACGGTGTTGAGAATGTTTAATTGTTCAAATAATCAATTATCAAGTTTAAATATTAAAAGTGGTGCCAATGCAAATATAAACCGCTTCTTTGCTCAGAATAATTCTGATTTAGATTGTGTAACCGTAGATGACCCAAGCTATTCTACTGTAAATTGGCTAAATGTTGATACTCAAGTTACGTTTAGTTTAAATTGTAATCCGCTGAGCACAACTGATTTTGACCTCGATAAGTTGAGAATATATCCAAACCCTGTTCAAAGTGAACTTAATATCTCTATTTCTGATAACGCAAATTACACACTAGTTAACGCCAATGGACAAATTATTTTAAAAGGTATTATGGACCTAGGAGAAAATAAGATAAACGTAACTAATATTGCGAATGGTGCATATTACCTCATCATCAAAACGGAAACAGGAGCCATAACTTCTAAAAAAGTGATAAAGACTTAATACATAAACTTTGGCCTTGAAATTACAATTTTACACTTCAAATAAATATGACCTTTTTAGTTCCTTTAAAAAATTGTTAACGAATTGTTTTTATAATGTTTCCAAACAGGGTTGCGTCGCAATTATTTAACTAAATCTTTAAATTATCTTAAACGTATTCTATTATCTATTTTATTCTTTTGATGGATAAAATAACACAGAGAATATGAAATACATTTTTACTTTTTTATTACTCATTACAATAAGTTTTGTTGGATTTGCACAGAAAGGAAATTTAAAAGGAATTATTTCCGATGAAAATGGAGTTTCAATTCCAGGTGCATCGATAGTAATTGAAGAATATAGGAAAGGTGCTGTATCTGATTTTGATGGAAAGTTTACAATCGTAGACATTCCTGAAGGTACCTACAAATTACTTGTAAAATATCTAGGTTTTGAAGATTCAGAAAAAGAAGTTACTATAACTGCTACACATACAACATCAGTCAACATAACCATAAAATCTCAAAATACCAACTTAGATGAAGTTGTTGTTAAAGGCTACGGTATCGGCAGTCAAGCTAGAGCACTAAATACGCAGAAGAATAAAAGTAATATTACCAACATTGTATCTACTGACCAAATTGGAAGTTTTCCAGACGCTAATATTGGAGATGCAGTTAAACGTATTCCTGGAATTACAATGCAGGTAGATCAAGGTGAAGCTAGAAACATTATAATAAGAGGACTATCGCCACAATTGAATTCTGTAACCCTAAATGGAAGTAGGATTCCTTCTGCAGAAGGTGATAATAGAAATGTTCAAATGGATTTAATTCCATCCGATATGATACAAAGTATAGAGGTTAATAAAGCCGTAACCCCAGATATGGATGCTGATGCTTTAGGTGGTTCTGTAAACTTAATTACCAGAACATCTCCACAAAGTTTTAGATTGTCAACAACTATTGGATCAGGATTAAATTTCATCAATAACAAACGCATTTTAAACGGATCCTTCTTGGTTGGAGATCGTTCTAAAAATGATAAATTTGGGTGGATGCTCTCTGCATCAATTAATGATAACGATTTTGGAAGTCATAATGTTGAAGCGGAGTGGACTGATGAATTTGAATATAACACTGGAGTTAAAGATGCCGATGGTGATGACATTCTAGAAGAAGTTGATGTAAATCCATATGCTAATGTCTCTGAAATAAGAGAATATAGAGTACAACGAATTCGTAGAAGTTTTTCTGCCAACGTTGATTATAAGTTAAATAAAAATAATAACATTTATTTTAAATCCATTTACAACTGGAGAGACGACCGTGAGAATCGCTTGCGATTAGAGCAAGAAATTCTCGATGGTGAAGATATTTCATTAAATGATTTTTCTGTAGATGCCAGCGGTAATTTAACCCGTTTTCCTGTAGAAGCGAAACGGCAAACAAAAGGAGGTATTGATAATAACCGAAACAAAAATAAACGCTTGGAAGATCAGCGTATGTTTAACTTTAGCTTAGGTGGAGATCATTTATTAGGCAATTTAGAGCTTGACTGGATGGCATCATTTGCAAAAGCTTCTGAAGAACGTTTAAATGAACGCTATTTGGAATTTGAAAGCGAATACGAAATTGCTTTCAATACTAATGAAGATAAACCAGCTTACACGCCTACAAACACTTCAGATGCTGACTATTCTATTTTCACTTTAAATGAATTGACCCAAGAAAATCAATTTACGGAAGAAAAAGACATCAACTTACTAGTAAACGCAAAATTACCTTTACATCTCATCAACGATCAAAACGGATCTTTAAAATTTGGTATAAAAACCAGATTAAAAAACAAAAACAGAGATAATGATTTTATTGAATATAGCGATGAATCAGGTATGTTAGATGAATTAGGCATGGTTGAAACAATTGACTACACTAATTCTAATTTTCTTGCAGGTAGCCAATATAGAATAGGCACCTTTGCTTCAACCGCCTTTTTAGGTGGTTTAGACCTTAATGATACATCTCTTTTTGAAGCAGAAGATTTACCTGAAGAGTATAGCACTGCTAACTTTGATGTTGACGAGAATGTATATGCAGGTTATGGAATGATAGACCAAAAATTATCAGATAAGTTCAGTATTTTAGCTGGTATTCGATTAGAACATACATCAATTAAAAGTGAAGGGAATGAATTAACTTTTAATCAAGATGGAGATATTGATGGAATAAAAGTCCTAAAAGATGAAAATAATTATACAAATATCCTTCCAGGAGTTCATTTTAAATATAACATGTCTGACAATACAGTTTTTCGCCTAGCTTGGACAAACACCCTAGCACGTCCAAATTATGTAGACTTAGTACCATATCAAGAAATTAATAATGAAGATGAAGAAATTTTCTTAGGGAATTCGGAATTAAATCCTACAACTTCGATGAATTTTGATTTTATGGCAGAACATTATTTTAAATCTGTAGGTATCATTTCTGGAGGTTTATTTTATAAAGACATTAAAGATTTTGTTTATACTAGACAAACAGAAAATGAAGATGGATATGAAGTTTACCAACCCTTAAATGGAAATGGAGCTTCCGTATTCGGAGCTGAATTTTCGATTCAACGTCGCTTAGATTTCCTACCTGGTTTTGCGAAAAATATTAGTATATATCTTAATTACACCTATCTAAATTCAAAGGCGGATGGTATTTTTAATGAAGACGGTGAAGAGCGTAAAGACTTAGATTTACCTCAGACTTCACCTAATATGTTTAACGGCTCAATCGGCTATTCAGGTACTAAATTTAGTTTACGTTTATCTGCAAATTATTCCGATGCCTATATAGATGAAATTGGAGGCAATGCTTTTGAAGACAGATATTATGATGAGCAATTGTTTTTAGATATAAACGCTAATATATCATTAGGTAAAAGCTTAACTATTTATGCTAAACTCAATAATATTTCTAATCAACCATTACGATATTTCCAAGGCACTAAAGGTAGAACCATGCAAATGGAATATTACGAGAAACGATTAACATTTGGATTAAAATATGACCTATTTAAAGGCAAAAAATAATGAATAAACTTATAATAATTTGTTGTGCTCTTGTTATTACATCATGTAAAAAACAATTACCAGTAATAGCACCTAACGTAATTACAGAAAAAATCCCTCATGACAGTGATGATCCTGCAATATGGATAAACAAAAAAGATCCATCCAAAAGTATCGTTTTTGGTACTGATAAAGATGAAGTAAATGGAGGGGTCTATGCTTTTGATTTAAATGGCAAAATTATAAAAGAAAAAAGTATAACTAATATTAGTTATCCTAATAATGTTGATATTGAATATGATTTTAAATTGAATGACTCAACTTCAATTGATATTTTAGTATTCACTGAACGAGAAAAACATCAAATAAGACTTTTTTCAGTTCCTGATATGAAAGCATTAGATAATGGGGGCTTTAAAGTATTTGAAGATGAAACCAACGAGCAAATGAAACGCCCAATGGGAATTGCTCTTTATAATGATCCTGAATCAGGTGTAATATCAGCAATCATTAGCAGAAAAAAAGGGCCTAAGGAAGGTTATTTATATCAATATGAATTTATTTCTGACTCAACAGGAATAAGAGCTAAATTTCTTCGAAAATTTGGAAAATTTAGTGGTACAAAAGAAATTGAGGCCATTGCTATTGATGATAAATTAGGTTATGTATATTATTCTGATGAGGCTGTTGGCATAAGAAAATATCATGCCAATCCAAAAGCAGGAAATGATGAAATTGCCATTTTTGGAGGTAATCATTTTAAGGATGACATAGAAGGTATAGCCATTGCAACTTACGAGAACGATAAAGGATATCTCATTGTTTCAAACCAACAAAATCATTCATTTAATTTCTTTAAAAGAAGTGATAATACTTTTATAAAATCGTTGAATTTAGGTACTTTAGAAACCGATGGATGCGAGGTTGTCACTGTGAACCTAAATGGTAAATTTAAAATGGGATTATTTGTGGCAATGAATGATGAGCAAAATTTTAAATTTTATAGCTTGGAAGCATTAAAAATGGAATAATGAGTCGATTTTAAAAGCTGAATATCCTTTATAAACTGCCATCCAAATAATCAAAAACAGAAATTATTACTTGAACAGCATTTGAATAAAATTTAGGATGAATATTTGCAAATTCATCTGTTTCTTTGTGATAATCTTTATGGTCTTCTACCCCAAAATATAAAAACGGAATTTCTTTTTTATGAAACGATCCATGGTCAGATGAATTTGTCCAATTTTGAGCAGTGTCAGAACCGTCATGACCAATCAATAATTTAAAACCTTCTGGAAGTTTGGCTTCTGTAATTGCGGGTTTTAGATTTTCATAAAACCGTGTGCCAACTACATAAAGTTCATCTTTATTACTTCTACTGATCATATCCATATTAAGATTTACCAATATATTTTCTTTTGCAATTATTGGATGATCAACATAGTATTTTGATCCTTGAAGTCCCATTTCTTCGGCATCAAAAGCAGCTAAAATAACAGAATGTTCGGGTGGGTTTTTCTTAAAGTATTCCGCAAAACTAAACAATGCACTAGTACCCGAGGCATCATCATCAGCTCCATTAAAAATAACACCATCTCTAATTCCTAAATGATCGTAATGAGCAGAAATTACAATGTATTTATCAGGATTTTTAACACCCTTAATAACACCTAAAAGATTTACACCATTATAGCTTATGCTATCTCTTCTACCCGTAAAAGAAAATGATTGATTGTAGCTTTTTGACAATGGCAATACACCGAGTTGCTTAAATTTGGAAGTAATATAATTTCTTGCCTTTAAGGAACCCTCTGAACCCGTTCTCCGACCTTCATAAGCATCTGAGGACAAAATTTCTATATGATGCAATAACGAATCTTTAGAAAATCCAATTGATGACCTT
Organism: Aureibaculum algae; assembly: GCF_006065315.1. GTDB lineage: Bacteria > Bacteroidota > Bacteroidia > Flavobacteriales > Flavobacteriaceae > Aureibaculum > Aureibaculum algae. Next base: position 4,869,000 of record NZ_CP040749.1, read on the forward strand.
GAATCATCTACAACAGTATTAGATGTATTAGATTGTGATTTACAGCCTGACAACATAAATAAAAACACTACTACATAAAAAAAGATTCGTAAGTTCATAAGATTGAGTTTTTTAAGTTCTTCGCTCAAAAATAAGGAATATTTATCTCTATACTATCATATGAATGAGAGGGCTCACCATTTAAACTTATAAATATAGACTCAATTGATGCTAGCACTATTTTCTAAAGACAATTCTTTTAGAATATTTAACTTGACAATTACAAATTTTTAATTATTCTACTTAAATAAACTATAACTAGTTACTTCAGTACCATAGTTTCTTTTGAGAATTGCTTCAGGCTAAAGAATACTGCCAATACAGCCAACAAAATTAGTGAACCAACTACGGCCAAATACTGAGATGATTGAATAGTACCCGCTATAATTTCCTTAGTGGCTAAAGCAATGTTTAAGATAGGTATCCATGCCGTTTGCCAAGTAAGTTCTACGCCCGGCATTAAAGCAATCATAGCGGGTATAATAATAACAAACGTCAAAGGTGTAACATAACTTTGTGCTTCTTTAAAACTACTTGCTCTAACCACAATAGCAGACAATAACCCTGCAAAAAAGATACTTAACGGAATCAGCATCGCAAACAACATCAAAATAAATTTAAGTCCTAAAAGATCATTAATTACATTTAAAAAATCTTGCGGTATGTCATCAATAAATTTTAAACTTATAAACATACCAGCAATAGCCATAATAGCGGCAGCAATACCAACTAAAGCAATGGTAATGGTTTTCCCAATAAGTATTTTAAACCGTGAAGCAGGTACCGTTAATAAGGTTTCCAAAGTACCACGTTCTTTTTCGCCCGTAATTAAATCTAAGGCAGGATACATACAACCTGTAAAACAAAGGATAATAAAAATATAGGGGATAAAACCTCCAATCATTTTTCCAATTTGCTCCTTTGATGAAGCAATATCAATTTTTACAATTGAGAGTGGCTCTAATGTTTCAGATGAAATATTTAATTGTTTAATTCTATCATTCATAATGACAGCCTTATAATTATCAAGTTTTTCTCTAATTCTTTTTTCCACCAATAAATTGGTTGACTTATAATATAATTTTAAACCACCTGAGCTTAGTGTTGAAATCTTCTTGTTAAAATTAGCGTCGAATTCTAATAATGCATCAATACTTCCATTTTCAATTGAATCGTTAACTCCAGCCAATGCTACATTTTCTACCACTAAAAATGTACTATCACTAAATTGTGAAACTATATTCTCAGGTGCACCAATCAAAGCTACTTTGAGTTGTTTGTTTTGCTCTTTATCCATTAAGTTTTTTTGCAATTTTGTAACTCCCAATATGATCAAGGGCATTGCTAATGCGGGCAATAGAATAGCAGAAATTAATGTTTTTCTATCTCTTAAGGTATCTGTAAGCTCTTTTTTTATAACCGTAAATATAGTTTTCATAGGTTTAGTTGTTTTGGTTTACAATGTTTATAAAAGCTTCAATTAATGATTTACCTTCAGATTGTTTCCTGTAAGCATCCATTGTATCATTATAAATTAGATTTCCTTTAGCAATAATAGCAAGATCGTCACATAAGAGATCAACTTCACTCATGATATGAGAAGAGAAAATAACCGTTTTTCCATCTTTTTTACATTGCCTGATGAGTTCAATAATACTATTGGCAGTAATTACATCTAATCCAGAGGTAGGTTCATCAAAAATAACTACACTGGGATCATGAATCATACTTCTTGCAATGGAAACCTTTTGTTTCATACCTGTAGAAAGTTGCCCAATACGTTTTTTAGAGAACTCATTAATGTTTAATTGTTCAAATAAATTTTCTTTACGTTCATTAAATAAAGAACGCTCCATACCGTGTAAATCAGCAAAATATTTTACAATTTCACCTGGTGTCAATCTATCATAAAGGTTTGTAGAACCTGTTAAAAAACCTATTTTTCTTCTAACTTCTTGTGGATTGTCAATAACACTTACGCCATCTACCTTAATATCACCAGACGATGGTTTTAAAATTGTAGAAACCATTCTTAACAAACTTGTTTTACCAGCACCATTTGGACCTAATAATGAAAACACACGACCCGGTTTACAAATAAAACTCACATTATTGACGGCAGCAACTGACGTACTATTGATTTGTAATTCTTTGCGTTGCTTTTTACTTAAGGCATATTGCTTTGTAATATTCTCGACGTTAATCATGAAGTTATTTGTTAATTTAGTTACTTAGTTAGTTGTAGAAAGTTAGCATTTGTTACAGAATAGTAAAATTTATAATTTACCCAATTTTGACAAAAAGAAAAATCCCAAAAACCTTAATTGGAATTTGGGATTTATGTATTTAAAATTTTTTAAATTTAAAATATTAACCTTTCATACTAGCAGATAAATATTCTCGATTCATTCTTGCAATATTTTCTAAAGAAATCCCTTTTGGACATTCAACTTCACAAGCTCCTGTGTTTGTACAATTTCCGAAGCCTTCTTCATCCATTTGTTTTACCATGTTTAAAACACGCTCCGTAGCTTCTACTTTACCTTGTGGTAATAATGCAAACTGAGATACTTTTGCTCCAACAAATAACATAGCACTAGAATTTTTACAACTAGCTACACATGCTCCACAACCAATACAAGCTGCGGCATCCATTGCTTTATCTGCATTATGTTTAGAAATTGGTATTCCATTTGCATCTTGAGTGTTTCCAGAAGTATTTACTGAAATATAACCTCCGGCTTGTTGAATACGTTCAAAGGCTGTTCTATCAACTACTAAATCTTTTATAACAGGAAAAGCTTTAGCTCTCCATGGTTCAATTGTTATTGTTTCGCCATCATGAAACATACGCATATGTAACTGACAAGTAGTAATTCCTCTATCAGGCCCATGAGCCTCTCCATTTATGTGTAAAGAACACATACCGCAAATACCCTCTCTACAATCGTGGTCAAAAGCTACAGGCTCCTCGTTTTTAGCAACAAGTTGCTCATTTAATACATCCATCATTTCTAAAAACGACATATGTTCTGAGATGTCAGTTACTTTATATTCGACCATTTGACCCTTGGTTTTTGAGTCTTTTTGTCTCCAGATTTTTAACTTTAAATTCATAATGTATCTTATTTGTATGACCTCGTCTTCAGTTCAATATCTTTAAACTCTAATTCTTCTTTATGTAAAATTGCTTCACTTGGCTTACCTGTATATTCCCAAGCAGCTACATAAGCATAGTTTTTATCATCACGTAAAGCTTCACCATCTTCAGTAACATATTCTTCACGGAAATGTCCTCCACAGGATTCATTTCTATTCAAAGCATCCTTAGCAAATAATTCTCCTAATTCTAAGAAATCAGCTACTCTTCCTGCTTTTTCTAATTCTTGATTAAACTCTTCATTTTTACCCGTAACTTTTACATTTTTCCAGAAATCTTCACGAATATCTTGAATTTCTTTGATGGCTTCTTTTAAATGTTTTTCATTACGTGCCATTCCCACTTTGTTCCACATTACCAATCCTAATTTTTTATGGTAATGATCAACGGAATGCGTTCCTTCGTTATTAATAAAGAAATCAATTTTATCTTTTACTTCTTTTTCAGCAGCTTCAAATTCTGGAGATTCAGTTGAAATTTCTCCAGTTCGAATATCATCAGATAAGTAATCTCCAATTGTATAAGGTAATACAAAATATCCATCAGCCAAACCTTGCATTAAAGCAGAAGCTCCCAATCTATTTGCACCGTGGTCAGAGAAATTAGCTTCACCAATACAGTACAATCCTGGTACTGTAGTCATTAAATTATAATCAACCCATACACCACCCATTGTATAGTGTGTTGCTGGATAAATCATCATTGGTGTTTCATACGGATTTTCAGCGATGATTTTTTCATACATCTGGAATAAATTTCCGTACTTTTCTTCAATAATACCCTGTCCTAATTTTATAATTTCTTCTTTCGAAGGATTTTTAATTCCATGAATTTTAGCTTGTTCTTTTCCATAACGTTGAAAAGCAGCAGCAAAATCTAAATACACAGCTTCACCTGTTGCATTTACACCATAACCAGCATCACAACGCTCTTTAGCAGCTCTAGAAGCCACATCACGTGGTACTAAATTACCAAACGCTGGATACCTTCTTTCTAAATAATAATCTCTATTTTCTTCTGCAATTTCAGTAGGTTTTAATTTACCTTGTTGGATTGCTTTCGCATCTTCTAATCTTGCAGGAACCCAAATTCTACCATCATTACGTAATGATTCTGACATCAATGTTAATTTAGATTGATAATCTCCAGAACGCGGAATACAAGTTGGGTGAATTTGTGTAAAACAAGGATTTGCAAAATAGGCTCCTTTTTTATGTATTTTCCAAGCTGCAGTAGCATTAGAACCCATTGCATTGGTAGATAAGAAATAAACGTTTCCGTAACCACCCGTTGCAATTACAACAGCATGAGCAGAATGACGTTCTATTGCACCCGTAATTAAATCACGAGCAATAATACCTCTAGCTTTACCATCTACTTTTACAACGTCTAACATTTCATGACGATTGTACATTTCAATCTTACCCCGAGCAATTTGACGGTTCATTGCAGAATAACAACCTAATAAAAGTTGTTGTCCTGTTTGTCCTTTCGCATAAAACGTTCTTGAAACTAATACACCACCAAACGAACGGTTGTCTAACAACCCACCATAATCACGAGCAAAAGGAACACCTTGTGCCACACATTGGTCTATAATATTTCCAGAAACCTCAGCCAAACGATAAACGTTAGCTTCACGAGAACGGTAATCTCCACCTTTTACGGTGTCATAAAAAAGACGATAATCAGAATCACCATCGCCCATATAATTTTTTGATGCATTGATACCACCTTGAGCTGCAATTGAGTGAGCTCTACGAGGTGAATCTTGATAACAAAATGCTTTTACATTATAACCTAATTCAGCTAAAGATGCTGCGGCAGAGCCACCAGCAAGACCTGTACCCACAACAATAATGTCTATATTTCTTTTGTTTGCAGGATTTACTAAATCAATATGGTTTTTATACTCTGTCCATTTATCTTTTATTGGACCTTTTGGTACTTTTGAATTGAAAGTCGTCATAATATAGTATAAGATTAATGGTTAAAGTGATGATATAAGGTTACAAAAATAAATCCAGCAGGTATAATAATAGAATACCATTTACCTAAAGCTTTTACAAAACCGGAGTATTTATTATTAAAACCCATTGATTGAAAGGCCGATTGAAATCCGTGTAACAAATGCAATGCTAGCAGCACAAATGCTACAGAATAGGCAGCAACACGCCAAATTGGTACAAACTTATGTTGTAATTCCTCGTAATACCTTGTTGAGTCTGCTGGCAAACCTTCAATGTATTTATAATTCATTTCTGGTAGCCAAAAATCGATAAAGTGTATGACTAAAAATGCTAAAATTGCAAGTCCACTATAGACCATATTTCTACTCATCCAAGTAGAGTTAGCAGCACCTTTAAAATTGACATACTTTACGTCTCTTGCACCTTTATTTCTAATCTCTAAAACAAAGCCCATTACAAAATGAAAAATCACCCCGATAATTAAAACGGGTTGCAATCCAAATTGTATTAACGGATTTGTACCCATAAAATGGGACAACTGATTAAATACATCCTCACTAAAAACGGAGGTTAAATTTACAGTTAAATGAATAATTAGGAAAATAATTAGAAAGAGTGCAGATAATGCCATTGCAAACTTTCGTGCTATTGAAGAAGATAAAAATCCACTCATATTGGTTTGGTTTTTTAATAAGTAACAAAGATAATATTTACATTTTGTCTGTAACATTAGTTACTGTCTTTTTTTCTTATTTAGAATGATTATAAAAACATTACATTTATAAGTTTAAAATCAATACTTCAAAACAACTTTAAATATATGTATACCAAAAACATACAATTCACAAACAAACAAGGCTTACTACTCGATGGAAATATCGACTTTCCTATTGATAAGAAACCTTTAAGTTATGCTCTATTCGCTCACTTTTTCACAGGGAGTCAGAATTTTACAGCGGTACGAAATATTTCTAGAGCTTTGACACATAATAGAATTGCAGTAATGCGATTTGACTTTTCGGGATTGGGTAAAAGCGAGGGTAAATTTGAAGATTCTAATTTTTCAACCAACATTGACGATCTTATTTCAGCAGCTACTTATTTAAAAGAAAATTATGATTCACCGAAGATAATTGTGGGCCATTCTTTAGGGGGAGCAGCAGCGATTTTTGCTGCCGATAAAATAGAATCAATTCAAGCTATAGTCACTATTGGAGCTCCTTCAAACCCATCGCATGTAGAACATTTATTTGAAGATCATCTAGAAAACATTCATTTGGATGGTGAAGCTACTTTTGAAATTTCGGGAAGACCTTTTACAATAAAAAAGCACTTTTTAGAAGACTTGAATTCTAAAAATATGACCAAGTTGTTAAACAACTCCAGAAAACCCATATTGGTGTTACATTCGCCTCAAGATAAAATTGTTGAAATTTCTAATGCTAAAGAAATATACAAAGCCGCACATCATCCTAAAAGCTTTATTTCTCTAGATGGTGCCAATCATTTATTAACGAATAAGGCAGATTCCTTTTATGTCGCTGAGGTATTATCAAGTTGGGCCAAACGTTATGTATTAACGACTAAAGAACCTGAACTAAGCACAGACAAACAAACAGTTGTTAGAATAGGTAAAACCAAATATAGTACAGAAATTGTAGCAAGAAATCATTCTATATTAGCTGATGAGCCCAAGAAATTTGGAGGTAAAGACTCAGGCTTAACGCCTTATGAATTACTACTAGCAAGTTTAGGTTCTTGCACTGCAATCACCTTAAGAATGTATGCCGATAGAAAAAAAATGGAATTAGATGAAGTTTTAGTCCATTTAGAACATTTTAAACAGCACGCAGAAGATTGTATTTCATGTGACGAAGAACCAGCAAAAATTGATAAATTTGTACGAACTATAGAATTAATCGGCGATCTTACTTTCGATGAACGCAAGCGATTAATTCAAATTGCCAATAGATGTCCTGTACATCGTACCTTAGAAAATAAAATTGAAATTGAAACCATTTTACGTTAAACCAAATTCATGAACATTTTTATCCTTTCTGTTGGCGAAAACATTTATTCCACACATAGATTAGTGCAGGAAGCTAAAAAATTGAAGCATAACGTTAGGGTAATTAATCATGCTGAATGCTCCGTAAAATTAGGTATAGGGAAGCCACAAATAATTTTTGAAGGTAAAAATATTCTGGATATACCTGATATAATCATCCCCAGAATAGGGGCATCAGTAAGCAGACACGGAGCAGCAATTGTTAAAGAATTTGAAATGAATGGCGTATTTAGCACAGCTCGCTCATTAGGGATTTTAAGAGCACAAAATAAGGTCCGTACATTACAAATTATGAATCGAAAAAACATCCCTATTCCTCAAACGGTTTTTTCCATTAATCATAAAAACATCAATGAGCAAATTGAATTATTAGGCGGTCCTCCGGTAATTATTAAGTTACAAGAAGGTACGCAAGGTATGGGTGTTATTATTGCTGAATCTAAGAAATCAGCAAAATCAATAATGGACACCTTCTATACCATGAATGCCAGTTTTTTATTGCAAGAATATATTGAGGAATCTAACGGAGAAGATATTAGAATAATTGTTGTAGGCAACAAAATTGTAGCCTCAATGAAAAGGAAAGGTGCCATTGGCGAGTTCAGGTCTAATATACACCGAGGAGGCACTGGTGAAATTGCCAATTTAACCGAGGTAGAAAAAAATATAGCCTTAAGAGCTACTAAGTATTTAAGTTTACCTGTTGCAGGTGTAGACATTATTAGATCAAAAAAAGGCCCATTATTATTAGAAGTAAATGCATCACCGGGGCTACAAGGCATAGAAGCATACACCCAAATAAACGTAGCATACCACATAATAAAATTTTCAGAAGATTATGTTCGAGAAAAAATTCAAAAACGAAACCATAGAAATTAGAGGTAAAAAAGTTGGATTAGGAGAAAGTGTTTTAATCAAATTTTCTATTGACAGATTGCCTACCGGTACACTTATTGAAATTCCTGTATATGTGTTTAACGGAAAAAAAGAAGGTCCAACTATTTTACTTCAAGGCGGTTTACATGGTGATGAGACCAATAGTATAGAGATCATCAGAAGAATGCTTGAAAATAAGTACTTTAATTTAGAAAGGGGTTGTGTTATTGTAGTCCCTTTACTCAGTGTTTTTGGATTTTTACATTTCTCTAGAGATGTACACGGAAAAGATGTAAATAGAAGTTTTCCAGGAACGAAAACGGGTTCATTAGCTAGTAGAATTGCCTATTTCCATTTAAGGGAAATTGCCAATAATGTAGATTATGCCATCGATTTTCATACAGGAGGAGCCCAAAGAAGCAACTATCCTCAAATACGATATACAGAATCATCAGAAGAGAGCAAAAAATTAGCAGAAATATTTAGTCCCCCGTTTCTTTTTCCATCGGCAATGATAAATAAATCATTTAGAAAAGAAGCTCTAAAACTAGGTATACCTATTATTGTTTATGAAGGTGGTGAGTCGTTAAGATTCGACGAAAACTCCATAAAAGAAGGTATGGCTGGTACATTAAGGATTTTAAAACATTTAAAAATGATTAAAACAAATCCTATGGCAAGTCGCAAAGCTAAAAAGAGCATCCCTATAACCAAACGACGATGGGTTAGAGCAAGAATAGCGGGTTTATTCAACGCTTTTGTCCATAATGGAGATAAAGTAGAGAAGGGTCAAATAATTGGAGACATTACAGATACTTATGGAGAAACTTCTGTAAAAATAAAAGCTCCATTAACTGGATATATAATAGCTATAAATTATTTTCCTATTATTAACCGAGGAGATGCCATTTTTCATATTGGACGCGAATAATCCGTATATTTACCCTTTTTAAATTAATGTCAGACGAAAACAAACATAGCTTAGAGCCAAACAACTGGGTAAAAGAATATTCGGACTACTTATACAATTACACGATAACCCGAATAGACAATCACGAACAAGCGAAAGATATTGTTCAAGAAACCTTTTTTTCAGCATTAAAAGCAGCCAAAAATTATAGAGGTCAAGCTTCAGAACGCACATGGTTAATTGCAATATTAAAACGCAAAATAATAGACCATTACCGTAAAATAAACTCACGAAAAGGCAAAGCTGAAATAAAAGTTAATTTTCATGAAGATGGAGATAAAAAAGGAAGTTGGTTAGAAGAACGGGTTCCACAATTATGGGATAATGAAGCTGAAAAACAAATTGAAAACACGGAACTTAAAAGCGTGTTAGATAATTGTATTAATAACCTACCTGACAAATACAGATTGGTTTTTAATTTAAAAAATGTTGAGCATTATGAAACTGAAGAAATTTGTAATGAGTTAGATATTACCGCGTCTAATCTTTGGGTTATCATACATAGAGCTAGACATCAACTAAGAAAGTGTATGGAAGATAACTGGTTTGCAAAATAGTATATTATGAGTAAGAAAATTTTTATTAGCTGTGATGAGGCTACCACAATTTGTAATAAAAGCCAATATAAGGAAGCTTCTTTTTTGGAGATAGTAAAATTAAAAATACATCTCTTTAGTTGTAAAATATGTGGAGCATATTCTAAACAAAATGCCACATTAACCAAAGTTTGTAGTAAGCATTTACACAAAACTCAGGGGGAACGTAAACTTTGTAAAGAAGAAAAAGAAGCTCTTCAAAAGGAAGTGGTAAAAAAAATAAATTCGAATACATAATATTCCAACACTAGCTTTTGGTAGTTTTATTTAATATTTTAGTAAAAGATGGATATTATACCGCAAAAAATAGACGATTACGTAGTAGAACATTCAGAAAATGAGCCTCAATTATTAAAACAGCTTAATAGAGAAACTTGGCAAACCGTTTTGAACCCAAGAATGTTAAGTGGTGCATTTCAAGGTCGCGTATTGTCAATGTTATCAAAACTAACACAACCCAATTCAATTTTAGAAATTGGTACATATACAGGCTATTCAGCGTTATGCTTGGCAGAAGGCCTATCACAAGATGGTATTTTACATACCATAGATCATAATGAAGAACTGGCTTCTCTACAAGAAAAATATTTTAATAAGTCTCCATATAAACATCAAATAAAACAATACATTGGAAATGCAATAGATATCATACCGACAATTGATGAAAAATTTGATTTGGTATTTATTGATGCTGATAAAAGCAACTATATCAATTACTATAATTTAGTAATTGATAAAATGAATAAAGGTGGCATAATCTTATCAGATAATGTCTTATGGAGTGGTAAGGTGGTTGAGAAACTAAACCCCAAAGACCAAGATACAAAAGCATTGCTTACCTACAATAAACTACTCAAAGAAGATCCTAGAGTTGAGACGGTTTTATTACCTTTTAGAGATGGCTTAACTATAAGTAGAATAAAATAACAATTCTTTAACTAAAGATTTACACTTTATTAACTTGTAATCTGGTTAAGTATTTATAGCTTTAGGGTACTTCAAAATACGCTAACTATGGACACAGAAGCACTACCTTCAAAAAAAGCCAGTTTTCAGCAATGGCACAAAGAAACTATTAGATGGGCTAAAGAATTTGACTTATACATTTATGAGTTAAATGAATTAAAAAAACGCGTCGATTCTAAAAAAGTTAAAGACCACATTGATGTTCAAGTACAAAAAAATATAGTTTTAATCACTAAAACGACTCAAGACAGGTTATTGAAAGATGTATTAGATGGGTTGCAAAAACACAAAGCACACTTTACTAACTTATTGCAGTCTGAAAATCAAATGGAGATTCAAAATAATAAAGACGCACATCTTTCTTTGACAAAAAGAATTAGACAACTTCGAGGAAAATTAGGATCTTTAAAAACGCGTATCTCTGATTTCTTAAATTCAGAATCTAGAATTCAACGACATGGATATAGCTACTAAAACACCTATATCAATTAGAATTAACTTTTTTTAAAAAGTATACACTTATTTTGTAAAATAAGAGTCCAATAGTAATCCCTAATAACATTCCCATAAAAATATCAATGGGAAAATGAACACCAATATATATTCTACTGTACGCAAATAATAATGGCCAAACTAGTAGTAAAAATGGGTATTTATAGTACTTTCTTAACGTTAATATCATAAAAGTAGTTACTGCAAAAGATGTTGTTGAGTGACCTGAGACGAAACTATAACCTCTTGGCTTCTTTAAAATTCTAATAAGCTCATTAACTGTGGGGTCGTTGTTAGGTCGTAACCTAGCTACATTATTTTTTATAAGATTTACAAACTGATCAGAAAATGCCACCAATCCTGCTACAACTAAGACAAGTATAAGTCCCTTTTTCCATCCGTAGGCTTTTAAAATAAAATAGAACAATAGTAAAAATAAAGGAATCCAACTGAATTGATTGGTAATAAACATCCAAAAAGAATCCCAGGGCTCAGAACCCCAATTATTTAGATAAACAATTAATTCTCTATCGTATTCAAGAATTTGGTCTAATAAATCCAATTTATAAGTTCCGTTTTATAGGACCAGTTACATCGTCTATATTGCCCTTTATATTATCCTGAATAGATTTCATATCCTTCTTGAGATCCTTAGCTAAATTGGTGTCTATACCTTGCTTTTCAGCTGTTTCAGTAATCTCTCTTTTTATATCATTGGTAGCGTCTTTTAATTGACGCATGCCTTTACCTAATCCTTGAGCAATACCAGGAATTTTATCGGCACCAAAAAGCATCAATACAATAACGACCACTACAAAAATTTCGCCACCACTTATAAATAAAAAATACATAATTTTAATTTATTAATACAAAGATAATAGAAATTAGCAGAATAGTTAATCTAATTCTCTTTTAGCTGTACGTATTTTAATTACGTCTATTAATCGTTTCAATTTTTCCAGTTCTTCAACACTATTAAATCCTGAAATTTCAAGTATACCATGCGGTATGGCTCCATGAACTATCGGGGCCATATACAGCACATTATTAATTATTATAGCCAATGGTTTACCAATATTATTTTCTGTTAAAACTAAAAACTGGTCTTCACCAGTTCCATCAAGCTCAATAGTTAACGATGGCCTTCCGCTAATATCAAAAGAATTCTTTACTTTTTTAAACCTATGAATTCCTACAAAACCACTGGTATCAACTTTAAACGTTTTTGTACTATCACTTTTTAAAATAAACTCTTTTCCCAGAGTTGAAGTTTGGTAAATACCATTAAACCTTACAACTTTAGAACCATTACTATTGTCTTGAGCATAAGAATTACTACACAAAAGGAAGAAAATGACATTCAGTATAATTATTTTAGATCTCATAAAATTGTATTAGCAAGTTCAAAGATAGCGGAATTTCCAACGCCCAAATAATAATATTTATATTAGCATATATATCCAAAATCAAGTAAATATGAATTTCAGAAAAGCAACGAAAAATGACGTTCCATTCATTGTAAAGATGATTGCTAGTGATACCCTTGGAAAGTTAAGAGAGGATTATAAAGAACCTCTTCCTGAGAAATATTTCAACGCTTTTAAAGCTATTAATGAAGATCCAAATCAGGAATTAATTGTTGTTGAAACTGATACTACTGAAATTATTGGAACTTTACAAATGAGTTTTATTCAGTACTTAACCTATCAAGGTGGCGTTAGAGCACAAATTGAAGCCGTACGAATTAGAGAAGATTATAGGGGTAAAGGGATTGGAAAACTGGTGTTTGAATGGGCAATTGAAAGAGCCAAGCAACGGAATGCTCATTTACTACAACTTACAACAGATAAAAAACGACCAGATGCTATAAAATTCTATAAAAAATTAGGATTTATAAATAGCCACGAAGGGATGAAATTCCATTTGTAATCCACATATTAAGAAAAGTAGTTGCGTAAAGCTAATTTCATTCAGCACCGTTCTTATTTGAATCTAGCCTATATTTATCTAATTCGTTATGTATTTTATCTTTCCATTTGTTCAGTACTTGTGCCTTGAAAAATATTTCTGATTCTGATAAAATCTCAGAATCAATTATAAGAACCGTTTCAAATAGCATCTGGTTAACAAGAATTTTTGCTTTTAAACTAACTGTATTACTTAAATCTTTTATTTCTTGAATTGACATTGAAGCATTAATTTGTTCCAGTAAATGGTAACGAAAGAGCTCATAAATATCAAAAGCTAAGTTGATACGATCTATATCAGGTGCATATCTAGTCGCTAAGAAAAATGAAGATTCTCTATCAAATAAAGTTTTAAGGGTGTATATGAATTTATCATCACTATTTTCAAAGAAATTTAAAGCATAAGAAAAATTTAAATTAACTCCAGGTCCATTTGCTATATCACCAAATGTAAGTTTTCTTTCATTACTCCACAATAAAGATGATCTTGTTATGTAGACAGCTGCCTTTAATGGTATTTCACTTTCAATATAACTATGTAAATAATTTCTTTCTTTAAAGAAATCTACAATTTCAATATTTTCCTCACTCTTAGGATAAGGATAGTTTTCATTCCATATTTTATTAGAAATTGGTAAAGCTAAAAGCTTTTCATAATCATTTGTGAATTTAATTGTATTGGTGAAATAAGGCTTAGTAAACTGATCATCATAATCATATAAATAAAGTATAGCCGTAGTTTTTATATTTTTCTTAGTCTTTCCAGAATGATATCCAGAATAATAATTAAGATCAAACTCAATATTAAAATATTGAATTCTATTAAAATCAATAGGATTAAATATTACATTAAGATTTAATTTATTGATAGAAGATGAGTCGTTTTTAACGATTGGCATTAATTTAAACCGATTTGGATGCTCAATGAAAATTTCAATTTTTTTAAGAATTAATTCCTCTTTTTGAAAAAGTAATTCGCCAGAAAAAACTTCTTTATTTTCATCTTTAGGTAAAAATGAAATTGCTACATCATGATCATTGCCCTTTGTTATAAGCTTTAAATTATAATATTTTTTTATTTCAGAAAGTGACATATTCCCAGGGTATTGAGGTAACATATGGTTTATATTTCCAAATAAACTAAAATTTCGAAGTAGGTAAACATAATTCAAACTGTAAAAAGGAAATAATTGATTTTGTCCGAACCTACCTGTTTTTAAATCTAATCGAGAAATACCCTTAGATAATTGTTGGCTACTATTGTATAACCCATCAAAATGTTCTAATGGAACATCTCCCGTTTTAGAGCTTAAATTAAAATAAGCCTTATTATTAATTACATCATTTTTACGACGATACTTTTTGATTAATTTATAAAGTAATTTATAAAGATCCTCTTTGCTTGCATTGAGTACAACTTCCTTTAGATTTGTTGAAGATTCTTCTAGGTAAAGTATACTATTTAAACTAAAAAAGTCTTTAGAAACCTTTTTTGATTGGTAACCAAGATATCTAATTTCAAGTGATTCAATATCTCTATTTGTACTTATTTGAAATTTCCCATCCTCATTACATGTTGCATATACCCCTGTATTCGTAAATATTACTACTGCATAAGGCAACGGAGTCTTAGTCACTTTGTCAAAAACATAGCCTTCTATAGTAGTGGCAGTAGTTTGACCTGAACAAAATATAGAAGAAATTGTTAAAATAAGAACCAACAAAGACTTAGTTATTATAGAAATTTTCATTCGAAAATATAATTTTTAAAAACGTAATAATGTCCTATTTTTTAATCAACATTCGCTTAATCTCATTCAATTTCATTAAGGCTTCAATCGGTGTTAACGTATCAATATTCGTGCCTAAAATCTCTTCTTTTATGTCTTCCAACAAAGGATCGTCTAACTGAAAAAAGCTAAGCTGTACATCTTCTTCAGTTGCTTGTTTGAGCTTGTCTTTAATTTCATCTGAAGAGTGACTAGCTTCCAACTTTTTTAGCATTTTATTGGCTCTGTGAATTACCGAAGCTGGCATACCTGCTAATTTAGCTACATGTATTCCGAAACTATGTTCACTACCACCTGGCACTAATTTTCTAAGAAAAATAACATTGTCTTTCAATTCTTTTATAGAAACATTGAAGTTTTTGACCCGATCAAAAGTTTCGGTCATGTCATTTAATTCATGATAATGTGTAGCAAATAATGTTTTAGCCTTTGAAGGATGTTCATGTAAATATTCAGCAATTGCCCAGGCAATTGAAATTCCGTCATACGTACTTGTTCCACGACCAATTTCATCTAATAATACCAAACTACGTTCAGATATATTATTTAAAATATTAGCAGTTTCGTTCATTTCTACCATAAAAGTAGATTCTCCCATAGAGATATTATCACTTGCCCCTACTCTAGTAAATATTTTATCAACTACACCAATTCTGGCTTGTTGTGCAGGCACATAACTACCCATCTGTGCCAATAAAACAATTAAAGCGGTTTGACGTAAAATAGCTGACTTACCACTCATATTAGGACCCGTAATCATAATAATTTGCTGCTGACCCCTATTCAGCACTACATCATTAGCAATATATTCTTCACCAATTGGTAATTGTTTTTCTATTACAGGATGGCGACCATTTTTAATTTCTAAATCCGTGCTTTCATCCAATTGCGGACGCACATAATTGTTGTCTTTTGCCGTTTGCGTAAATGAGCATAAGCAATCTAATTTAGCCACCCGTTGAGCATTTTCTTGAACTTGCAAAATATGCACCGTCATAAACTGTAATAAATCAGCAAAAATTTGCTGCTCTAACACTGCAATTTTTTCTTCAGCTCCTAAAATCTTTGTTTCGTATTCTTTTAGCTCTTCAGTAATATAACGTTCAGCATTTACTAACGTTTGCTTTCTAACCCACTCTTCAGGAACCTTGTC
Source organism: Aureibaculum algae (assembly GCF_006065315.1). GTDB lineage: Bacteria > Bacteroidota > Bacteroidia > Flavobacteriales > Flavobacteriaceae > Aureibaculum > Aureibaculum algae. The sequence goes on from NZ_CP040749.1 coordinate 4,885,047, forward strand.
TTTATGAGAATTTCTGACCTCGATATAATATCCAAATACATTATTAAAAGAAATTTTTAAACTAGGTATTTTGGTGCGTTCAGATTCTCGTGCTAGCATAGCATCCAAATAATCTTTAGCGTTCGTAGAAATACCTCTTAAATCATCTAATTCTTTGGAGACATTATTGGCAATTGTGTTTCCTTTATTGATATTTACTGGAGCATTCTCATTTATAGTTATTGCTATTTTTTCAATTAAATCAGCACAATTATGTAGTTGTTTCCCTAATTGTTGCAACGACTTGTTATCACTTTTTTCAGCATTTATTTTTATAGGTAAAATAGCTTTTAAAGAGTCTTTTAACAACACTACTTCTCGTGGATTTATCTTCCCCGTAGCTACTTTAGAAATCAGCCTTTCAATATCACTAATTTGTTTTATTTGGTACGTAATTCCATTATAAAAATCATCATTATCAATCAGATATTTCACAATTTCGTGTCGTTGTTGAATTTGTTTTAAATTCTTTAGAGGCAATGCCAACCAGCGTTTTAGCAGTCTTCCACCCATTGGCGAAATAGTTCTGTCGATAACATCTAATAGTGTTACTGCTTCTGGTTGATTGGAATAATACAATTCTAAATTACGAACCGTAAAGCGATCCATCCAAACATAATGATCTTCTTCTACACGATGAATGGTAGAAATATGTTCTAATTTTTTATGTTGCGTTTCTGACAGGTAATATAAAATTGCACCCGCGGAAACAATACCGTGTTGCAAATCGTCAATACCGAAACCTTTAAGTGATTTTATCTTAAAATGTTCTGTGAGCTGTTCATTGGCATAATCGTCTTGAAAAATCCAATCATCTAAATAGAACGTATAATAACGCTCTCCAAAAGCTTCTTTAAATTTGTTTTTGAACTGCTTTTGGACTAAAACCTCACTTGGACCAAAATTCTGAAGCAGTTTATCAATATATTCTTCATTACCCTCTGCCACTAAAAATTCGCCTGTAGAAATATCTAAAAATGATATCCCCAACTTTCTTTTACCAAAATGAATGGCTGCTAAAAAGTTGTTGGTTTTAGATTGTAATACCTCATCATTTAAAGCAACCCCAGGCGTAACTAATTCTGTTACTCCACGTTTGACAATGGTTTTGGTCATTTTAGGATCTTCCAACTGGTCGCAAATAGCAACTCGCATTCCCGCTTTTACCAATTTAGGTAAATATGTATTTAAGGAATGATGTGGAAACCCTGCCAAGGCGGTTTCGCTTTCGCTACCTGCACCACGTTTGGTTAAAACGATACCTAAAACACCAGCTGCTTTAACAGCATCTTCACCGAAAGTTTCGTAAAAATCGCCCACTCTAAATAATAACATCGCATCAGGATATTTTACCTTGATGGCATTATACTGCTTCATTAATGGGGTGACTTTTTTTGTTTTAGCCAAGATTCTGGAGATTAAATGATAAGACGCGAAGTTACATTTTTTTAGAGTGAGTTTAAAATGAAGCTGTATCAATTATTCACAATCGTCATAATTATTATTTACTTTTGGACAATTAATACGGGCAACTGAAAACAATAAACTGAAAATTGAACCATGAGGAAATTAAAAAACAGCGAGCTAGATCGATTAAATACCAACGAATTCAAAGAAGCCTCTAAGACACCATTAATTGTTATACTTGATAATATCAGGAGCTTAAATAATATTGGCTCGGTGTTTAGAACGTCTGATGCCTTTCTTGTTGAAAAAATTTACCTCTGCGGTATTACCGCACAACCACCACATAAAGACATTCATAAAACAGCCTTAGGAGCGACAGATACTGTTGACTGGGAGCATGCAGAAGATACGTTGACACTTATTGAAAAATTAAAAAGTGAAAATGTTGAAATTGCATCTATCGAACAAGCCGAAAACAGTATTGAACTTCAAAATTTTACACCTGTAAAAGGAAAAAAATTAGCTGTTATTTTAGGTAACGAAGTTAAAGGCGTACAACAAGCTGTTGTCTCCGCATCAGACTACTGTCTTGAAATTCCACAATATGGCACCAAACATTCCTTAAATATTTCGGTAACTTGTGGAGTCGTTTTATGGGATTTATTCAATAAAATAGAAAAGAGATCATAGTCATTATATATTTTCTTAAACCTCTTTTCTAAAATCTGTTACTATTTTACTTCCATTCAAAATCCCCGTTTTCTATAGACCAATCGTTTCCGAAAAAACCTGCACATTTTACAGCATCAATACCCTCATTGAGCACTTGACTATCAAAAAGTAGAACATCAGGAAAGGTTGTTCCATTCACCATATAATGATTAGCGTAAGTCGCTTTCATACCTTCATCTCCTGTGGCAGTGACTACACCAACGCTTGCAAAATTACTATCTTTTCTTGCTGTAGTAAAGTACATTCCCCATAGGTTTCCTATCAGTTTTTTTCCTCCAAAATCAACTTCATTATTTTTAACTTGAATCGGACTGTCTTTTAGCAATAATTTCCAAGCTACATTAGTGTCTTTATTTCCATAAATGATAACATTTCTATCGGCATATTTTTTTAAAGAAAAATCAGTGTCTTTTATCATTTCTACATTTCCGTTTGCACGATAATAAAAAGTTTCAGCATCAAAAAGAGCTTTGTGGTAATTCCATTCATTTTCAGAAGCATTACCTTTTGTACCGTATACGAAAACCACATTATTTCTAAAAGCATCTTTAAATCCCCCATTTCTATGTGGTCCTTTTTCGCTTAAAGAAGGTACCGTAGTTGTTTTCCAATTACCGTTCTCTTTTTTAAAGTAATTCTTATTTTTAGCAGTAATTTCTAATGCTTCACCATCAAGCGTTAGTGTATTTATTGTGTCAGATAATGTTGACAAATCAACTTCTAAAAGGGCAACATTATTAGTATTGATATTAAAACCTTTTTCCTTTGACATATCAAAAGAACTAACTTCAAATGGTTTTTCTTGTTGATAGATAGTTATAAAATTAGCGGTTGCCGAAACTCCTGGTGATCCGGTATAAAATTCTAACTTTTTCACATCTTCATCCTTTTTAATAGTCCGTTGTTTGAAAAAATCAAAAATTGGAGCCCAATCTACACTGTGATTTCCATACCAATGGGTACCATCAGGATATTCATAATATGTAAAATCATTATGAAATTTTCCCAAACGCTCTCGCATTTGTCTTGCAATAATAGTTGGCACTACATTATCCTTTTCGCCATGTAAAATGTAAACACCGCTTTGCAAATAATTACGTTCCAATTTTAGAGTTCTACTTGGAGTGCCCGCTCTTTCAATAATATTTTCTAAAGGCGTATTTATAGATTGTAATTTCATTCGTTCTACAGTTTTTGGCGATAGCCCAACACGCTTCAATTGTTCTGGTGTCATTTCTAACATTCGTTTCGTAAAACCATCACGATAGGCCAATAAATCAGGATAACCTGCACATGGAGCAATAGCAGCAAATTTATCAGGATAGGTAGCTCCTAAATACCAAGTACCATGTCCACCCATTGAATGACCCGTTAAATAAATTTTACTGTCATCTGGATTATAAATAGTTGTTGCATCTGCTAAAACTTCCAAAGCATCTAATCTCCCCCAATCTTCCCAGGCAAAGCCAAATGGACGACGATTAGTAGGGGCTACTAAATTTCCCCAATCTTTTTGTTGATACGCGTTCGCCTGATTTACGGCTTCCACAGACGCACCATGTACCGATAAAAATAACGCCTGTGAAGCGTCTCTAGTTGTGGATGGAGCCACACTATAATATTGCACACTACCATCTATTTTACTGATAAAGGTCTTTTTATGATGTTTGTATTTTGATTTTATTTGAAGTTTTACTGTTTGTTGATCAAGGGCAAGACCTTTACTATTTTTCAACTGCAATTGCATTTCAATGCCTTCTTTGGAAACCTCTAGTGGTGATGAAGCAAAAGTAAAGGGTACTTTCTGCACTGACAACGGTGGAATATTAGTAATACTAGTTTCTAAGTTCTTTTGACCCAATTTGGCATCAATGGTTGCTTTTTTTATCCAATTTTCAGTAGCATTTATAACCCTAATAGCTCCTTTATATTCCATATCCTCTTCAGACTGAACATCAGGCAACGTCATATCTCTTGTCGTAAATTGCACCCCAGTACTAGGTGTTATTAACCTTGCCCTTATTCTTGGAAAACGCCCCACTTTCAACACAAAAACATTCTCTCCTTTTTTTAATTTTATAGGGATAAGACTATAACCAAAATCATAATGGTCACCTTCATGCGGAAAACCATTAACTAAAGCCAATGAATGACCAGAAGCTTCAAAAAGTACTATTTTTTCAGCATTGGATCTATAAGATAAATACACATAAGACGATCGTAAACTACGATCAGAAAAACTACTTGAACTATCAACTTTAATTGCTTTCCACTGTAACTGTTCGCCTAGATAATCAATATCAAAAGCAGCCTCTTTTTTAGCTCTATACTCGGTATTACTTAGAAACCGTTCAAAAACAGGATCATTAGGAAAAGAGGAAGATTCGAACCCAAAACGTGGCATTTGTAGTGCCAATCCTGTTTTAAAAACATGTAACACCTTGCCTTCGCTAACTTCATTGATTTTTTCTTTACCAAAGTACTCCACTATGTTACCCGTTTTTTGGGCGTTAGAAATACTTAATGTAAAAGCTAAAACTAATGTAACAACCAATTTTATTTGTGTAAATATTTTCATTTATTCTAGAATTAAATTTAATACCTCGAAATTATTAATAATTATAATTTTGCCGTAATTTTTTAGACCAAGAGCAAGTTCTCTATGTCGAAAGAATATTTTACCATATCTACTCTAAATAATCTCAGAAATTCTTTAAACCCAATAGTAAATCATTAAATTTGCACTTCAATTTTTTTACAATGTATAGAAGTCATAATTGTGGTGAATTAACATCATCAAATATTAATAATGAAGTTACCCTTTCTGGATGGGTTCAAAAAGTACGTGATAAAGGATTTATGATTTGGGTAGATTTACGTGATAGATACGGAATTACCCAACTTATTTTTGATGAAGAACGTACTTCAAAATTAATTTTAGATCAAGCTCAAAAATTAGGGCGAGAATTTGTAATCCAAGTAAAAGGGAACGTAATTGAACGAGCTTCTAAAAATCCAAATATTCCAACAGGTGAAATTGAAATACTAGTTTCTGAATTGACCGTGCTAAATGAAGCCTTATTACCTCCATTTACTATTGAAGACAAAACGGATGGTGGTGAAGAATTAAGAATGAAATATCGCTACTTAGATATTCGAAGAAATCCTGTAAAAGAAAAATTAATTTTTCGTGCTAAAGTGGCTCATGAAGTTAGAAACTACTTATCAAAACAAGATTTTATAGAGGTAGAAACTCCATATTTAATAAAATCAACACCAGAAGGTGCACGTGATTTTGTTGTTCCTTCTAGAATGAACGAAGGTCAATTTTATGCTTTACCTCAGAGTCCCCAAACTTTCAAGCAATTGTTAATGGTAGGAGGTTTAGATAAGTATTTCCAGATTGTAAAATGCTTTCGCGATGAAGATTTACGTGCCGATAGACAACCTGAATTTACACAGATAGACTGTGAAATGGCTTTTGTTGAACAAGAAGATATCTTAGATGCTTTTGAAGGATTAACCCGCCATTTATTAAAAGAAATTAATGATGTTGATGTAGAAAAGTTTCCTAGAATGACGTTTGATGATGCCATGAAAAAATATGGTAACGACAAACCTGATATCCGTTTTGGTATGGAGTTTGGCGAACTAAATGAAGTGGCTCAACATAAAGAATTTAACGTTTTTAATCAAGCAGAATTAGTAGTTGCCATTGCAGTTCCTGGAGGGAATAGTTACACGAGAAAAGAAATTGACAAACTAACAGACTGGGTTAAACGCCCACAAGTTGGTGCTTTAGGAATGGTATATGTACGCTGTAATGAAGACGGCACTTATAAATCATCTGTTGACAAATTTTACGACCAAGAAGATTTAGCTAAATGGGCGGAAGCTACTGGAGCGAAAGCAGGCGATTTAATTTGTGTTCTTTCTGGACAAACAAATAAAGTGAGAGCACAACTGAGTGCTTTACGAATGGAATTGGCAGAACGTTTAGGTTTACGTAACCCAAAACAATTTGCACCATTATGGGTAGTTGATTTTCCTCTATTGGAATGGGATGAAGAAACAGAACGTTTCCATGCTATGCACCACCCGTTTACATCACCAAAACCTGAAGATATTAAATTATTAGATTCTGATCCTGCAAAAGTTAGAGCCAATGCTTACGATTTGGTTTTAAATGGTAATGAAATAGGAGGTGGATCTATAAGAATACACGATAAAACAACACAATCTTTAATGTTTGACCATTTAGGGTTTACCAAAGAGGAAGCAAAAGAACAATTTGGTTTCTTAATGAATGCTTTTGAATATGGTGCCCCGCCACATGGTGGTATAGCCTTTGGCTTGGACAGACTGGTTGCTATTTTAGGCGGACAAGAAACCATTCGTGATTTTATTGCGTTCCCTAAAAATAACTCAGGTAGAGATGTAATGATTGATGCTCCGGCACCAATTGATGAATCTCAATTAAAAGAGCTTAATTTGAAATTAAGATAGCTCTATCATAAATTAAAAAATGTCAAGCCCATTAAAAATAGTATTACGTAAATTCTTAATTTGGAGATACAAGCACATCCCCGAAAAACAGTTTATATACATACTAAGTGCAGTCATTGGTTTATTGGCAGGTCTCGTTGCCGTAACTATTAAGAATTTAGTACATTTAATTCAGAATTTACTAGAAGGACAGTTTATAAAAGATTTACATCAGGCCTTTTATTTTATATTCCCATTAATTGGTTTGTTACTCGTTCTAATTATAAAAAGGAAGCTAATTAAAAAAAAGATAGGGCATGGAATTCCTTCCACCCTATTCGCAATTTCAAAACAAAAAGGGTTGATGCCAAGACATCAAATGTGGGCCTCTTTAATTTTGGCTCCATTAACGGTTGGTTTTGGTGGTTCTGTGGGGTTAGAAGGCCCAACAGTAGCAACTTCTGCCGCAATAGGTTCTAATACAGCAAGATTATTTCATTTAAATCAAACAACAAGAACATTGTTAATTGGAGCAGCTGCGGCTGGAGCAATGGCATCAATATTTAAAGCTCCTATTACCGCCATTGTATTTGCTGTTGAAATATTTAGTTTAGAATTAACTATGGCATCTATGATACCGCTTTTGATAGCTTCAATTTGTGCGGTATTAACCTCTTATTTCTTTTTTGGAAATGATGTATTGTTACATTTTACTTTACAAGAATCTTTTAGTTTTAAGGACGTATTATTCTATATATTACTCGGTGTAATCTCTGCATCGGTTTCTGTCTATTTCAGTAAAATTTATTTCAGACTGAACACTTTCTTTAGATCCATTACCAATTTATATAAGAGATTAATAGTTGGTGGAGTTTTATTAGGAGTTATCATTTATTTTGTACCTCCACTTTTTGGTGAAGGCTATGAAACCATCAACAATATTCTAAGAGGAGACATAGATCCTGTTTTAGTTAATAATATATTTCATACAGCCACAGATAGTACATGGATTATCATAACACTGCTAATTGGTTTGGTAATTTTTAAAGTGGTGGCCACTTCTTTTACTTTTGGAGCTGGTGGCGTGGGCGGTATTTTTGGTCCAACACTTTTTACAGGAAGCGTTACGGGTTATGTATTTGCCCTTATTATCAATCATACTAATTTGTTTGTACACCAGTTATCATTAACTAATTTTGCTATGGTCGGTATGGCTGGATTAATGGCTGGTATTTTGCACGCCCCATTGACAGCGATTTTCTTAATTGCGGAAATCACTGGTGGATACGAATTATTTGTACCATTAATGATTGTTTCGTCTATATCTTATATTATTGCTAAAAAATATGTTCCACATAATATTTACCATAAACAATTGGCAGAAAGAGGTCAATTAATTACGCACGATAAAGATAAAAATGTTTTAATGATGTTAGACTTGGATAAAATTATTGAAACAAATTTTATTCTTCTTTATCCTCAAATGACGTTAAGAGAAGTAGTAACTAAAGCCGTTGCGAAGTCATCAAGAAATCACTTTCCTGTTGTAGATGAAGACAATCAGTTTTTAGGAATATTAACCTTAAACGATATTAGAAGTATCATGTTTGATAGTAAACTATATGACACCGTCACTGTTGAGAGTTTAATGCGTAGTGCTCCAGATATTATCTATTATGAAAAGCATACTACAGAAGATATTTTAAATAAATTTAAATCTTCAGGTGCTTGGAATTTAGTGGTTATCAAAGAAGGTAAATACTTTGGTTTTATTTCTAAATCAAGATTATTAACTGCTTATAGGCAGACTTTAATAAATGTAACATCAATATAAAAAAATCCCTTTGAGTAAATAATCTACTTAAAGGGATTTAATTTTTATAATAAAAGGAATTAAATTAATTCTTTACCAAAGGTTTTTCAGTTCTAATTTTTAGATCGGCAGCTATATTTAAAGCTTCTTCAATATAAATATCTTTACTTAAGTTTTTGTGCCAAACCTCACGTTTCTTAGCCAAAAGAGAATCTTGTTTAAACAACTCTAATTCATAGGGCAGTGACGTAAAACTCAGGTTATTTTTATATTCATAAAGACTTTTAAATCGATTACCTTCCTCTTCTCTATTTTTTAAATCTTCATTATATTTTTTATAACTCAAATAAACTTTAGTATCGTCTTGACCTTCTTTTAACCATTTAGCATTACTATCAATCAGTTTAAACTGTTCATTTTCAGCAATACGTTTTTTACTATTATTTATTACATCATCAAAATTTGAATAGCCATTCCATACTTTATAGTCGGCACTTGCTATTTTATCCCATTTCAATGAGGTTGGTTCATCTCGTTCTCCAATTTTTAAATATGCATATCTATCCGGCAAAGCAACATCAGAAACCACTCCTTTAAGCTGAGTAGAGCCACCATTTATTCTATAAAATTTTTGAATTGTCAGTTTCAATGCTCCTAAATCTTTAGGATAATCAAAGTATCTGTTAAGTGCCATATAGTTCTGTACAGTACCTTTTCCATAACTTTGCTTACTACCAATAATTACGGCTCTATTATAATCTTGCATCGCAGCTGCAAAAATTTCTGAAGCAGATGCTGATAATTCATTTACAATAATTACCAGTGGTTTATTCCATTGAATTTTATAATCTTCATCTGAACGAATTTTTGGTTCGCCATCTTTATATTTTACTTGAACAATAGGCCCTTCTTCAATAAATAACCCTGCAATATCAATTGCTGTATCTAAAGAGCCACCGCCATTATTTCGTAAATCAATAACTAAAGCTTCAACATTCTCTTTATTTAATCTTTCTACCTCAAGTGCCATATCTGTAGCTGAGTTTCTAAAATTTCTTTCGCTAAAATCTATATAGAATTTTGGCAAATCAATAACTCCAAGTTTTCTATTGCCCATTTCTACAACACTCGTTTTGGCAAAAGTTTCTTCAAGCTCAATAACATCCCTTATAATAGGAATAATCTTAACTGAACCGTCCAGCTTTTTAACGGTAAGCCTTACTTCTGTACCTTTTTTACCTTTTATAAATTCTATAGCATCATCTAAACGCATTCCAACAATATCTAATGGCTCGCCATCAGCTTGTGCTACTTTAGTAATTATATCACCAACTTCTAAATTTCCATCTCTCCAAGCTGGTCCTCCAGAAACAAGTTCATCGACACGGGTATACTCACCTTTTCGTTGTAATCTAGCACCAATTCCTTCAATTTTACCTGACATTTCACTATCAAATTTCTTTTTGGTTCTTGGAGCAAAATAGGTTGTATGAGGGTCAAATTCTGTAGAAATACTATTTATAAAAATAGAATACCAATCTTCATCATCCTCTTCATCTTTATATTCAAAAAACTCTTCCATGCTTTTCAATGTAGCTTCTCTAGCCTCAACTTCTAGCTCCGCAAAAGTTTTCACTTCAGCTTTAGGGTCTTCTTTTTGCTTATCTTCTTGTGCTTCAATTTTACTGTGTAAACGAGATAATGTTGTTAACTTAAATTGTTTTTGCCAATTGATGATTAATTCTACCTCATTTTTTGGAAAAGCTTTATTTTCATAATCAACATCAAAAACTTCATCCTTATTAAAGTCAAACGGATGTTTTAAAATTTCCTTATAAAACCCTTTTGCTTCTTGAACGCGTTGTAAATATTTTGAAGTTACAATCCGATAAAAGGATAGGTCTTCTTTTTTTATTTGATCATCTAACTGAAGTTTATATTTTTCAAATATCTTAAGGTCTTCTTGAGTAAAAAATCGCTTTGCAGGATCTAAACCTTCAATAAAATTATTATAAACAGCAGTTGAAAATTCATCATTTATTTCATGTGGCTGATAATGACCTTGCGTTAATGCCGACCTTATCAGTCCCAACAATATTTTTTCTTTTTCAGGATCTGGGTTTTGCTTCATATTAAAGCTTAACAATACGCCAGCCAATAAAATTATTGGGAGTATAATTTTATAATTCGATTTCATAAAGTTTATTATTTTTTTCATTCAGTATATTCAACTAATCTACTAAAATAGTGCCAATAATTTAATTTTTAAAGGATTTAACAGATTTTTTGCATTTGATCTTTCTCGATTTAGAGTCAAACTACTTCAAAACGTTTAAATTTAAATTCTGTTATAAAATAAATGTTAAACAATTCGTAAAGCTATTAATCAACCGATTAAATGCTATTTATTGATTAAAAATTGCTGATTTTTCATCGCTTTTTAACAATTTTAGGAACCTAATTGTACTGTGCAACTCATAATAGTAATCAATTGAGCGAAAAATGAATAACTTTTACTTTAATGCAAAATATTTAACCCTGTCCATAATAAAAAAATGGTAGTTTTGTAAAAAAGAGAATAATACATATTTATGAGTGAAAGACCTTTAATTTTAATTTGTAATGATGACGGTATTACAGCACCAGGTATAAGAACCTTAATTTCTGTAATGAACGAAATTGGCGATGTAGTTGTTGTGGCACCAAATAACCCACAAAGTGGTATGGGGCATGCTATCACAGTAAACACTACCTTAAGATGTAACCCTATTACTATTGATGACGGACCACAATTAGAGTACAGTTGTTCTGGTACACCTGCCGACTGTGTTAAAATGGCAGTCAATGAAATATTGAATAAAAAGCCTGACATCTGTGTTTCTGGAATTAACCACGGTTCTAACGCTTCTTTAAATGTAATTTATTCTGGTACCATGAGTGCTGCAGTAGAAGCGGGTATTGAAGGTATTCCGGCTGTTGGTTTCTCTTTAATGGATTATAATTGGGATGCTGATTTTGACGCATGTAGAACCTATGTCAAAACAATTGTAAAAAATATCTTGAAAAATGGTTTACCAGAAGGTGTTGTGCTTAATGTAAACATACCTGACTTAAAAAAAGATGAAATTAAAGGAATCAAAGTATGCAGACAAGCACACGGAAATTGGGAAGAAGTTTTCGATAAGCGTGTTAGCCCTCAAGGGGAAGATTACTATTGGTTAGCCGGAAAATTTGTAAACCTAGATAAAGGAGAAGATACTGATATGTGGGCATTAGAAAATGGTTATGTTTCTATGGTGCCTGTTCAGTTTGACATGACAGCACATCATTATATCAAAAATTTGAACACATGGGATCTGTAAAAAAAGAAATATTTATTGGAATCTTAATTGGTTTGGCCGCTACGGCTGGAGGCTTTTATTTATATGTAGAATATGCCCTAGAAGGCACATTTGAAGAATCACTGGCTGTATTAAAAGAAAATAGTCTTTATGGACAAGTACTGAGTATTGCAGCTATACCAAATCTTATTGCCTTTTTTATATTTATAAAAAAACGGCAAGATTATAGAGCTAGAGGTGTATTAATTGCAACGTTAATGGTAGCATTACTAATATTGGCAGCTCAGTTTGTTTAAGCGGATGAACACCCCTAAAGTCCCCTCAAGGGGACAATCATAACAACTATATTTTCCAGTCCTAATCGAGCTTCTACCTATTCATTACAATTTTCGCAATAGGTTTTTCTCAAATATTCATCTTCTAAAAGTTGAAAAGTTACACCACCATCATTAATGGAATTAAATATTTTACAAAATCTTTTTTGATTCATATTTATGGCATTTAGCATGATAGTTCGATAATTAGATGATGCTGTTAATTCAGGTTTTACCAACGTTAAGTTTAAATAATAAAATAACAAATCTTCATCAACGGTAACACTTCTCACTTTTTTATCTAACAAATCAACCGCTTCATCATGATTTGAATAATAAGTTAAAAACTGGGCAAGACTTAAATAATCATAATTTGAAAGTGGAAACTTCTTATAATTTTTCTCAATATAGGCAACTGACTTATCTTTATTCGTGTAATCTCTTTTTTGCATGAATTGCTCACTTTTAATAATATGAAAATTGACCATCATTCTGTCAATTAAAATTTGTTTAATACCATAGCCTTTTAGTTGGTAAATTTCTTTTTTAAATTTTTCTTCATCAACAGGTTGGGCATTATACCGGAACATAACCATTTTCAACGCTGCAAGATTATATTTGACTTCCTTATCTTTTGGAACCAACTTTTCAAGTTTTAACAATTCATTATAGGCTATTAAGACATAACTTTGATTTAACAAAAACTTGTTCACACTATTTTTATTTATAAAGCGGACATATTTTTTTTGCTGAGGCACATTCATTTTATTAAGAATATCAGGCGAAGATTGACTTTCCTTTAATTTCTCAAATATTGAATTTTGAATGTCATTGGCTATTTCAACATCATTAGCTGCTAAAACTTTATTAAACAAGGATATTAGTTCTTCTGTTGACTTATCTTTATATAAGTCTTTCTTTTCCAACTCCAATGTTATAACTGCTTTCCTGTGATTTTTTAAATACGGCTCTAATTCCTGAGCAAGATTGCCTACCAATTTACTTTTTATAGCAACCTTACTTAAGGTTTTTAAATTCGCATGTTTTGAATTGGAAATATCGTTTAAAAAATCTACCCAATTTTCAGACGAGTTTACCTCAGTTGTTATGGTAGGTTCTTGAAAAGTTTGTAAGGCATCTGCAATACTTTTAGCCCGTTGTTCTTGTAATTCTATATTCCTTTCTAAACTTCCTTCTACTGATGAGTACGCTCTTATATTTATTGTTTTAATATTAAATTCTGTCAATCGCAAAGAATCATACATCGGTTTTATATCTTCTTTTGAATAGGTAGCTTTATTTTTTTCAAAAGGAATTTCAAACTTGAAGCTCTTATATTTTACTACAAATTTTTCTTCGTTAGTAGGTTTTATTCTTTTAGTTTGATAGGTTAACGAATCTAAATACATGCCCATGTCCAATAAATCCCAAGGGTATCGTTCAATTTTATAAACACGTTGGTATCTACATAAATTTTTATTGTTTAAAAAAAGGATATTAAACTCTAATTCTTCAGATACCAGAGCCTCCGGCAAGGTACCCACCAATACTCTAAATGTTCCTTTTCCAAACGGTTTTAATCTCTGTTTTAGTTTTTGCATATAGACAGGCTTCAATAGCATCCCTTTAATTTGAGTATCTACCGTAGTTGCTTCAGTACAATCATAAAGGCTTTTGGGTACTACATCTATGGCAATACCATCGCCCACTTTTTTAAAAAGTTGAAGAAAAAACTTTTTGTCGTTAATTTGAAAATAGAGGTTGTTTTTTTCTTGTTGTACTGAAAAACCAACTTCTTTAGGCTTTTGATTAAAAAGCTGATTATAATATTGGCATTTTTGGTCTCTGTCAGCTTGTGGAAAAACAATGTCGTATGTGTTTTGACTAAAAACTGTTGTACAGAAAAGAGATAAAAGGGTTAGGTTTAAGAAATGTTTTTTCATGGATTGTTTAGCGTTTTACTCAGTAGGTAATTGTAAAGTTAAGAAAAAAACCAAACTATTCTGAATAGTTTGGTTTTAGTAATACTATTTAAATGTAGCCTAAAGAATATTTTTTAAGCTTACAGCTCCAAATCAGGCTTCTGTCTATTTGTTTTCTTTTGAGAAAGTTTCTTTTTAGATTTTAAACGTTTTCTAATAGCCGATTTTGAGGGTTTTGTTGCTTTTCTGGGTTTTACCTTTTTAAGTCCGTTTTTAATGACTTCTAAAAATCGCTTTATAGCAATTTCCTTATTTTTATGTTGACTGCGGCTTTCATCACAAAAAAGAATTAGCACATTCTCTTTGGTAAGCCTATTGGCTATTTTATTTAAAAGCAGTTGTTTTTGTTCATCAGTAAGCTCGTTAGAATTTTCTACGTCAAACGTCAATTCAATTTTTGATGACACTTTATTGACATGTTGACCACCAGCACCACCACTTCTGATAGCTTTAAAGGAAAGTTCTTTTATTAAATTTTCGGTATTTATGCTTTTTTATTATCTGATTGAAGACCTCTAATAAAATTAAAAACGACCAGGTCTGTCTTATTAACAAATTAACTAAGGTGTCACTTCGAGTGAATTTTCGAGGTACGCATCCCGAAGCGTCAGGATGTATCGAGAAGTTTTCATTTCCCCAATGTTCTCGATACACTTTTTTCTTTCGTTACACTTCAGAAAAAAGCACTCGAACTGACAATAGTTTAAAAATCATAATTATTACCCATATCAGTGTTCTGATGCAAAAAGTGCATATCTATATCTTCTAGATTTTTTGAAAAACTATCTAGATTGGTTCGTTCTGCTAGAATTTTATCTATGGCTTGCGTAGCTAATTTCAAACGCGTTTTTTTATCTCCTTTTAGCAAAATATAGGGTCTGTTGTATTTTTTCAATGCACTCTCAAAAGCATCAAACATTTCTTTTCGCAATTCTGGTTTATCACGTAAATCATCTGCTTCCCAAGGCGTGTCAATATAAGTTAACAAGTATAAATCATACGTATTTTCAACTGCAGCTTCATCTAATAACGGATTTACAAAGCCACCATAATATTCTTCTGAATATACTTTTGTTTCGAGTAAATCGGTATCGCAAATCAAAACATTATCTGCTTTTTTAGCCAATTTATTTTCAAGCTTCATCTGCCCCTCTGCAATGGGTATTAAATCAGAATTTTCACAAGTTTTTCGGTAATTATTCCATTTGTCTTGTAGGTATTCACGTGCATATTCAGCAACCCAAACGGTGTTATAATGGCGTGCCAATTGTTCTGAAAGTGTTGTTTTACCTGTAGATTCTGGACCAAACAAAACTACTTTTACAACATTTGCATCTTTTGATTGTCTAAGCTTTTCTTCCATTGTTTATATCCTAAATAAGCAATTACTAATAATATTATAAATTGTATTCCGGTAAACCCAAGTCCTTTAACAAAATACAGCGGAATGGCAACGATATTACCCATAATCCACAATATCCAATGTTCTATTTTTTTTAGAGCCATTAACCACATGGCCGCAAAAAATATCCCAGTTGTAAAGGTATCTAAAAAAGGTGTTATTTTTCTAAAATCATCTAAACTACCAGAAGTCATATTGGTAAAAGCATAATTAACACTATCTGTAAATCCTAAATTATTAGGCATTACGTTATAATAACGATAGACTAAGATTACAAATAGTGAGGTAAAAATAAAAATACCAAAAGCCTTTAATTTATCTGATGTATTCGTTCGTGTTATCGGAATATGATTTTCCTTATCGTCAATTACTTTACTCCACATATACCATCCAAAAATACTCATGATAGTGTAGTAAATATTAATGATAAAATCGCCATACAGCACAAACTTATAACAGATATACACGTAAATACATGTACTTATAATCCCTAAGGGGTAGACTAAAATATTTTCTTTTTTTCCATACCACACACCTACAACTCCAAATAACATTGCTAAAAACTCAAGAACAATATCAAATGTTGTTGCCGTTCGATAAGGCTCTAAAAAAAAATCAATAATTTGATTCATAAGTACTTCTATCTGTTTTAACTATTTTCATATACATCAATCCAATTTCAATTGAATTGAATGCTTTTTTAATCTCGTCTTGAAGAATATTAAAAACCTGATCATAATCACCATACACTTGAGTGCTTAATGGATTTTCCAACACTGTAAGTCCACTATTTCTTAACGCTTTTATAAATTCTATGATAGCGGCCTCATAATTGTCTTGCAATGGACTAAAAGTTAATTCAACTGATATTTTCATTGTTTATTTTATTTAGAAAATGAATGTCTTGTTCAAAAGCAGTACCAATAACAACAAGGTCAGCTCCAGCATCATAGGCCTTTTTTAATTGCTCTTCGGTTCTAATTCCACCACCAACAATTAGCGGAATATCTAATGCTGTCTTTACTTTTTTAATGATATATAGATTTACTACTTTTTTAGCTCCAGAACCCGCTTCTAAATAAATGAGTCGCTTACCACCATAAGCTCCGGCTAACGCTGTGTTTACGATGAGTTCAACGTCTTTTTGCGGTATTGGTTTTGTATTACTCACTTTTTGTACAGAAGTTTCAACACCACCATCAATTAAAATATACCCTGTGGATATAACTTCCAAGGATGAATTTTTAAGTTTTGGAATTGATTTAATTTGTTGATGAATTAAATATTCAGGATTATCGCCCGACAGCAGCGACAAAAACAAAATGGCATCTGCCATATTACTAATTTGAGTATAATCTCCCGGAAAAAGTATGATAGGTAATTGCGAGGTCTTCTTTAATATTTTTACTAATTTATCAGTTACTCCTTGATTAACAGTGCTACCTCCAACAAATATAAAATCTGCTTTTTTGTTAATTTTCTCTGTTATTGAAGTAATGTAATGTGTCTCTAATAGTATTTTATCAGGGTCTAATAAAATAGCCAACAGCTTTTTACCTTGTTGTACGGAATCAATTATATGTTGGTATATGTTCAAGAGTTTTTATAAAAATTCAAATATACGGATAGAAATTTAGCTATAACCTTCGTTTAATTGATTACTTCGTCAAGTGCATAGGTGCACATGAAACCTTCAAACTCTAAAAAATGTATTTGGTAAGTGCTTTTTTTGTTTTTATAGGTAATTGTTGCTGTTGTTTCTGTGTCTTCAAAAGAAAAATCATCCACATAAATATGTTGTAAAAAGCTGAGCCCTTCTTGCTCATAAATTTTATAAAGAGCTTCCTTTGCTCCCCATACAATGGTAAGTTTTCTAACTAATTCGTATTCGTTTGGTATATGATAATAATCTTCTGGAGTTGTAAATTTATGAGAAATACGCAATATTTTATCACGTTGTTTTTCAATATCAATACCAACATGCTTAGTAGTACTCAGAATAATACCTGTAAAAATAAAGGAATGTGTAATTGAAATAAAATTACCATCTTTTAGATGTGGTTTTCCGAATTCATCGTAATACAAATCGGCATCAACATAACCAACTTCTGCTAATAAATGACGAATACTCATAAAACCTCTTTTATGCAATTCAGATTTCATTCCGTCAACACGGTTTTGACATTTATCTGTGAGGGTAATACCCTTATTTAAAGTCTCAATTGACTCTTCTATTTTCCAAATTAATACTTTGGTGGTTTGATTAACTTTTAGAGTTTTATAAAGGGGCATAGATTTATCAAGTTATTTTGTAACTTTGCAGTCCGAAATTTTAATAATAAAAAAACACATTAATATGAGTTCTGAGACAGCAACATACACACCCTACAAAGTTAAGGATATTTCTTTAGCTGAATGGGGAAGAAAAGAAATTGAATTGGCAGAAGCAGAAATGCCTGGATTAATGAGTCTTCGTGAAGAGTACAAAGATGAACAACCCTTAAAAGGTGCACGAATTGCAGGTTGTTTACATATGACTATTCAAACTGCCGTTCTTATTGAAACTCTAACTGCTTTAGGAGCAGAAGTTACTTGGAGCTCTTGTAATATATTTTCTACTCAAGATCAAGCTGCGGCTGCAATTGCTGCAACTGGTGTACAAGTTTATGCTTGGAAAGGCTTAAGTGAAGAAGAATTTAACTGGTGTATTGAGCAAACCTTGTTTTTTGGTGAAGATAAAAAACCATTAAATATGATTTTAGATGATGGAGGCGATTTGACAAATATGGTATTAGATGACCATCCAGAACTAGTTGCTGGAATTAAAGGATTATCTGAAGAAACTACAACAGGAGTACACAGATTATATGACAGAATGAAAGAAGGTACACTTACAATGCCTGCTATAAATGTAAATGATTCTGTTACTAAATCTAAATTTGATAATAAATACGGTTGTAGAGAAAGTGCTGTTGATGCAGTTAGAAGAGCTACGGACATTATGCTTGCAGGTAAGCGAGTTGTGGTTTGTGGTTATGGTGATGTTGGTAAAGGTTCAGCTGCTTCATTTAAAGGTGCAGGATCGATAGTGACAGTAACTGAAATTGATCCAATTTGTGCTTTACAAGCTGCAATGGACGGTTTTGAAGTTAAAAAATTAGAAAATGTTATCGGTAAAGCTGATATTATCATTACCACTACTGGTAATAAAGATATTGTAACTGGTAAGCATTTCGAACAAATGAAAGATAAAACGATCGTTTGTAATATTGGACATTTTGATAATGAAATAGCTGTTGAATGGTTAAATACGAATCATGGTGATACAAAAGTTGAAATCAAGCCACAAGTTGATAAGTATACTATTGATGGTAAAGATATTATTTTGTTAGCTGAAGGTCGTTTAGTAAATTTAGGTTGTGCAACTGGTCACCCAAGTTTTGTAATGAGTAATTCATTTACAAACCAAACGTTAGCTCAAATGGAATTATGGAAAAACCATGAGAACTATGAGAACAAAGTGTACATGCTCCCTAAATATTTAGATGAAAAAGTTGCTCGTTTACATTTAGAAAAAATTGGTGTTGAACTAGAAACGTTAAGAGAAGATCAAGCAAAATACATTGGTGTAAAAGTAGAAGGTCCTTATAAACCAGACTATTACAGATATTAATGTAATTATAATAATTTCTATTCCTTTTACGTTTCAGGATATTCTTTTAATTATCTTTACAAAAACACAGAGAGTATGAATACTTTATTAGTTCCCGTTGGCTCGCCTAAAAAGGCATTAAATACATTGCAGTATGCTATAGACCTTGTTGAAGGTACGCAGGCAAAAATTTATTTAGTAAAAGCCTATGGTGTTACTAAAGTAGCGGGTAGTTTAAAAAACATGGATGCTTTTATGGAAGCTGAAGCAGATCATGACTTGGAGAACGTTATTGCCCATGTGGATAAAAAAGGAATAGAAATTATATCAAAATCTATTGGAGGTAGTGCAAAAGATATTATTAAACGAGTAGCCAAACAATTAAAAATTGATTTAATAGTAGCAGGATCTAACAGTGATAGCAAAATTTTTATCGGAAAAACACCAGGTTATTTAATAAAAAACACAGATTTACCTGTATTATTTGTGCCTAGAAATTATCGATTTAAAAAAATAAACACTGTTTTAATGACAATTAAATCAGGTGTAATATCTCGTGAAAATTTACTATTACCTTTACATAAAATTATGAACTTACATAATAGTAAGTTAGAATTGTTAAGGGTAATAACACCCAAAAGTACTGATGAAGATGGTAATTTAGATGCAACATTAAATGATTTACTGACAAATTATTCAACCTCTAAAAATGAAACTATTTACGAGGGGCTTAAAGAGAGTATTGACAAAATATCTCCTGATTTAATTTGTGTAATTAGACGAAAACGAGGTTTTTTCAAGAGACTTTGGGCAAATGACAAAGTGTATAAAAAAGACTTTGAAAGTGATTTACCTTTATTAGTTTTAAAAGGGTCAGAATAATTGATTATGGGGCATTAGCTCAGTTGGCTAGAGCACTACGCTGGCAGCGTAGGGGTCATCGGTTCGAATCCGATATGCTCCACATCAAGCAGAAAAACCACACGAAAGTGTGGTTTTTTATTTTATAAGAAATTAAGAAAGCTTGCTTTTTTTAATTTTGAATAAAATAAAAAAGTCAACACCCGCTAGGGTGATGTGTTTTCTATTTGCAGTAACGGAACTCATTCGGATCAACGAAGTTAATCACCTTTAAACTTTATAAATAAATTCATTTTTATGGTTTTAAAAACTGAAAGAACTTAAAAATCTCTCTTTTTTAATTTTGAATAAAATAAAAAAGTTAACACCCGCTAGGGTGATGTGTTTTCTATTTGCAGTTACGGAACTCATTCGGATCAACGAAGTTAATCATCTTTAAACTTTATAAATAAATTCATTTTTATGGTTTTAAAAGCTGGAAGAACTTAAAAATCTCTCTTTTTAATTTTGAATAAAATAAAAAAGTCAACACCGCTAGGGTGATGTGTTTTCTATTTGCAGTAACGGAACTCATTCGGATCAACGAAGTTAATCATACTTAAGCTCTATAAATAAATTTATTTTATGGTTTTAAGAGTGGGAAGAACTTAAAAATCTCTTTTTTTAATTTTGAATAAAATAAAAAAGTCAACACCCGCTAGGGTAATGTGTTTTCTATTTGCAGAAACGGAACTCATTCGGATCAACGAAGTTAATCATACTTAAGCTCTATAAATAAGTTTATTTTATGGTTTTAAGAGTGGGAAGAACTTAAAAATCTCACTTTTTTAATTTTGAATAAAATAAAAAAGTCAACACCCGCTAGGGTGATGTGTTTTCTATTTGCAGTTACGGAACTCATTCGGATCAACGAAGTTAATCATCTTTAAACTTTATAAATAAATTCATTTTTATGGTTTTAAAAGCTGGAAGAACTTAAAAATCTCTTTTTTTAATTTTGAATAAAATAAAAAAGCCAACACCCGCTAGGGTGATGTGTTTTCTATTTGCAGTTACGGAACTCATTCGGATCAACGAAGTTAATCATCTTTAAACTTTATAAATAAATTCATTTTTATGGTTTTAAAAGCTGGAAGAACTTAAAAATCTCTTTTTTTAATTTTGAATAAAATAAAAAAGCCAACACCCGCTAGGGTGATGTGTTTTCTATTTGCAGTTACGGAACTCATTCGGATCAACGAAGTTAATCATCTTTAAAATTTATCAAAAAAAAGGACAATATATTCATGTTCAATAGCTTTCTTTCTAAAAAAACCTTTGAACAAGAATAACTAGACTTCAATTAAACCGCAATCGATATAACAATTTTTTAAGATCATTTGTTATGACTGTTTAACTTGCTCTATTATCTTTGTTTACTATAATACTAAAAAAACAAAAAATGAACAATCTAAAAAACAAAGTCGTTTATATAACAGGAGGTACAAAAGGTATAGGATTTGGTGTTGCAAAATGCTTAATTGAGGCTGGAATGCGAGTGGCTATTAGCGGTAGAAATTTAGAAACTGCCGAAAATGCAGTTGCTGAACTTGGAAATAAAGACCAAGTTTTAGCAATAGAATCTGATGTATCTGTTTTAAAGAACGAAAATGAAGCTATTGAAAAAATAATTGCAAAATGGGGACAACTGGATGTTGTGTTAGCAAATGCAGGTGTTGGTAAATTTGCACCCGTAGATCAACTTTCAGAATCAGATTGGAACGCTATGATAGAAACGAACCTAACAGGAGCATTTTTCTCTTTAAAAGCCTCTGTAGAAGCGTTAAAAAAATCAGAAGGGTATTATATTACCCTTGCTAGTTTAGCAGGTACAAATTTCTTTGCTCAAGGTGCAGGATATAATGCTTCTAAATTCGGATTAGTTGGTTTTACACAAGCGGCAATGCTAGATTTACGCCAATACGGAATTAAAGTTTCTACAATAATGCCTGGTTCTGTTGCTACTTATTTTAATGACCATATTCCTAATGAAAAAGACGCATGGAAAATACAACCGGAAGATATTGGTAAACTAGTATTGGACTTATTAACCATGAACCCACGTACGTTACCAAGTAAAATTGAAGTAAGACCTACGAGACCTGATTTAAAATAAATTACAAAGAAAAAGAGGGCTTATAATAAGCCCTCTTTTTTTATTAAAATAACAGAAAATTCTAAACGTGATCACCTAATTTATGGTGCTCATCGATTAACGGTCCACCTTCCATAATTAGTTCAGAAGCTTGATTTGCAAACTTTTCGAAATTTAAATGGAATGAATGTGCTAAGTTTATTGCTTTACCAATATATGCACCTTTTTGTAACCAAGTATTCATTGGATCTAAAATTTCAATTGGCACATTTGGACAATATTTAGGCATAAACAATCCGAAGATTGGGTGTTGATGAAATTCTACATTGTCTAATTCGCCTTTTAAAATAGCCGAAATCATTGCTCTAGTGTATTTCAATTTAATACGAGAACCAACTCCGTAAGGTCCGCCAGACCATCCTGTATTGATTAACCAAACATTAACACCAGCATCTTTCATTTTTTTACTTAACATTTCAGCGTAAACAGTAGGATGTAATGGCATAAATGGTGCTCCAAAACAAGCAGAGAATGAAGGTACTGGCTCAGTTACACCTGCTTCTGTACCTGCTACTTTAGCAGTATATCCAGAAATAAAGTGATAAGCAGCTTGACCTGGAGTTAACTTAGAAACTGGAGGTAATACACCAAAAGCATCTGCAGTTAAAAAGAAAATATTTTTAGGATTATGAGCAACTGAAGGTACTTGAATGTTGTCAATATTATAGATAGGGTAACTAACACGAGTATTTTGTGTAATTGAACCGTCTAAAAAATCAACTTCCTTAGTACCTTTTTTAAATACTACATTTTCTAATAAAGCACCTGGCTTGATAGCTCTAAAAATGTCTGGCTCTTTTTCTTCTGATAAGTCAATTACTTTTGCATAACAACCACCTTCAAAGTTAAAGATACTGTTATCTTCCGCCCAACCATGCTCGTCATCACCAATTAATTTTCGATCAGGATCTGCAGACAAAGTAGTTTTACCTGTACCTGATAAACCAAAGTAAATTGCAGTATCACCTTCTTCACCAACATTAGCAGAACAGTGCATTGGTAATACATTTTTATCTGTAGGTAAAATCATGTTTAATGCAGAAAAAATACCTTTTTTAATTTCACCTGTATAAGCTGAACCACCAACTAAAGCAATTTTTTTAGTAAAGTTTAAGATAGAAAAGTTCCCTTGACGAATACCAAAGGCTTTAGGATCTGGACATTCATAACCAGGAGCACAAAGCACTAACCATTCTTCATCAAAATTTTCTAATTCTTCAGCGTTAAGACGTAAAAACATGTTAAACACAAACATATTAGACCATGCATATTCTGTAACAGTTCTAACATTCATTTTGTATTTAGGATCAGCACAAACCGCTGCATCTCTTACATAAATTTCTTTACCAGAAAGGTATTTTACAATTTCAGTTTCTAGTTTGTCAAAATTTTCTGGAGAAACTGGTTTGTTTACTTTACCCCACCAAACTCTATCTTTAGTATAATCGTCTTCTACTAAAAATCTATCTTGAGGAGATCTACCTGTAAATTTACCTGTATTTATTGCTAACGTTCCATTTTCAGTTTCTACACCACCTTCTTTTGCAACTGCAATTCTTTGCAGTTCTTCGGTTGGTAAATTCCAATGGGCAGTTACATCATTTAACCCGTACTTTTCTAAGTTTAAATCTTTTTTCATTGTTCTTGAATTTTCTATATTATTTTAATCTAAAGTATTCTATTTTTTTATTGTCTGATTTAATTATGATATCCTTTTAAATCTTCAACAAATTTAAGGTAACAAATGTTTCATAAGCATGACATTTGTCATATGATTTTAGCTATTTTCGTCTTAAATTCTTACGAAAACGTTTGATTTTTATGTAATTATATAATATATCGTTAATTTATAAATAATATTGATTTTTGAACTATTTTCAATAGATCTGCAGGTAATGACTTTTCCTCCCAAGGGTGTTTTCCTCCAAAAGAATGATTGGCATTTT
The DNA here is from genome assembly GCF_006065315.1 of Aureibaculum algae. GTDB lineage: Bacteria > Bacteroidota > Bacteroidia > Flavobacteriales > Flavobacteriaceae > Aureibaculum > Aureibaculum algae. Next base: position 4,909,215 of record NZ_CP040749.1, read on the forward strand.
CTACAATAAAAAGCTCACTATTTCTATTCCAAGAATGTAAATTTTTTGCTTCATTTAATGGAACCGTTTCGTCATCAGTTCCATGAATTATTAATGTCGGAATTTTTAAATTTTGAGCTGCTAATTTTATATGCAATCTCTCTTTATTAGTGATAAAGTTTTCATAAAACTGATAGTAATGAGGCATTTTCTGTTTGGTTCTAGAATTTTCTATATATGATACCCCATGCTCCTTCCAAAGTTCCAAAATATCACCTTTCGGAAACCTAGACTCATAATCAGATACACCGGCCCAAGTTATTAGTTTGCTAACCCGATTATCTTCACTTGCTTTTATGGTAACTATACCTCCGGCTCTTGAATGGCCAATCAAACCAATCTGTGATAAATCAATTTCATTTTTAACCGTTTCCTCTTCTGAAATATAATCTATAACTGATTTTAAATCATCTAATTCTTTGATGAAATTATTTTGACCAAAAGCCTCTAAGTCAGTAAAATCGATAGTTTGTTCAACCGTTCCGCCATTATGTGAAAAATTAAATTTAATAAAGAATATTCCGTTTTGGGCAAATTTTTCTGCAACTAAATCCCAGCACCCCCAATCTTTAAATCCTTTATAACCGTGGGCAAATATTACAACTGGTTTTGGTTTACCATCTTCTAAGTAAAAAAGATCAGTTAAAATGGGTTTATTGTGTTTACCTACCAATTGTAGATTTCTAATAATTTTCATATATAATTTTCAATTTGTAAATGGTGATTCTTTTTCTAAAATAGAAATATTGACATCAAATATTTCTAAAAGTAAACGTTTTAATTCATTTTCGAAAAGCTCGATATCTTTTTGAGTGACTAAGGATTTATTCACTTTTAAAAAGCCTGCCTTTAAATTTTTGAAAGAAATAATACCACTTTCCAGTGGTTGTTTATCAATATCTAAATTTTCAGATTTAGAATACAACAAGGCGTAAAAAAGTACCTGAAAACTTTTACTATGCTTTTTATAATCTTTTGTAATTTGAGACCAATCATTAATATTTAAATCATTCTGTAGTACTTTACCAGTTTTATAATCAACTATTCTTAATGTTCCGTTAAGTTCATCAATTCTATCTGCTTCGCCAACCAGTTTTATAGGAAAATTAATTCCGTCAATTTCTATTTCTAATTCTAATTTTTTCTCTAAAGCTAAAACCTTAAGATTATCCCCTTGTTTAACAAGTTTTAATTCCTGCTTTAAAAAATTATTTACAAATTGTTTTGCCACATTATATACCAACAAATTCTTACCTGTAGAAATATTTCCATTATTATACACCTGATTAAACCATTTTTGGACCTCTGAAGCCACTTTTGATTTCATTTGAAGCAAATGCTCCTCTTTCAATATTTCATTAATATAAGGCTCGTAAAACGCTTCTAATGTTTTATGGATAATTGTTCCTAAGGTATTTGCCGCAATTGTTTCCTCTACCTCTTCAATTTCCCTAATTCTTAATATTTTTTGATTATAAAACTCTAGTGGGTTTAGTATATAATTTGTAAGTGTTGATGCCGAAAAGCCTTTATTTGCCAAGGTTTTTAATTCATCATTTACAAATTCATCCTTTTTAATTTCTTTAAATTCAAAATTAGTTTTAACCACGTCAGGTGCTACAACTAATTTTTCAACTTCATCTTTTTTAAATATTTCTAATTGTGTTAAAAAACGGCTTTGCTCACCAGAACCATAACTATCCGCTTCCGTATTATAAATAGCATATATGTTTTCTGCTCTTTGAATTAATCTAAAAAAGTGATACGCAAAAATTGCATCTTTTTCTTTATAGGTTGGCAACCCTACCTCTTGTTTTATATCAAATGGGATAAATGAATTATCTGACTTACCTCCTGGCAATACGCCTTCATTTACTGAGGTTATAATTATATTTTTAAAATCAAGTACACGTGTTTCTAATACCCCCATTACTTGTAAACCTGACAAAGGTTCACCTTGAAAAGATAACTTTTCTGATTTAAGCATTTGATTATAAAATACATTAAGCGTTTTAATATCAGTAATATGCCCAAATTTCTCATTGAGGTTTAACAATTGCTGAAAAATAGTATAAAATCTAAATAAATATTCTTTTTCCAGTGAATTCAAACTTTCATTTTCCCTAGCCAGCTCAATAAACCGAATACAATAATCGACCGCTACATTGGCATCATTTTTCCAATTCTCAAATAGAAATGAGAGTTCTTTATACTCAGAATTGTTGTCTGCCAATTTTAATAGGCTAGATTTAGAGAGGTAAGTAAAATTGTTGGCGGCAATATTATAGAGCAAACGATCAATGATTTCAGGTGTTTTAAATAAAGATTTTACCTGTGGATGATTTAAAACGGATATCACTTCTTTATAATAGAATGCTCCGTTTTTATGATGAATTTGAAGTTTAAATAAATAATCAAATAGATTACCAAGGGGAATATTTTTAAGCTCGTAACCCATGGTAATATTAACACTCTTTACCTCATTAGGTAATGAATTTAATGATGCACCAAGCATAGATTCTTCTGCTAGGACTAAAGCAGTATCTGAAAAATTATTACTGGTATTTGAAATTTCCCTTAAAATTTCACCTGCATACTTTATTTGTGAAATATCCTTTGGAGTTCCTATTATTTTAATATTTTTTTTATTTGAAAACTCATTGCAAGTCCAATGAAAATCATTTTTCTCAAAATAGTTCCAATCACTTTTATATCTATTAATGAATGTAGCAACTTGTGGGTTGTTTTTTATAAAAAACGCATCAATATCCCAATAAATAGTGGCGATATCACTATCAAGCAAACCCTTAAATATTTTTTCTTCTGCCTTATTCAAAGCATTAAAACCAACGAGTACTAGTTTATCCGATGAATTATTGATATACCATTCAATATTTTCTGCAGCTTCTCTGTACTGTAAACCTTGATATGCAATTTTACTTTCAATTAAGTATGAATAAAGTCTATCATAATAGCTTTCAAATTTTTCATAGAACTTAACCTGATTTAAAATTAAATCGGTTTTTTGTTCACCTTTTAATAAGGTTTCTATTCTTTTAATATCCGTGAGATATGAAAATAAATGCTTTGCGTCAACAAGATGTCTGTCAATTTCATTAAAATCTTGTAAGAGTAATGGAGCCCATTTGGTAAAATTTTCAAAACTTTCTACCTTTGCTTCTTCTGTTGATGCTATATATACGGAGTAGAACTCAAATAATAATGTAGTACTATCTATTGCGTTAATTCCTGATAACTCTTCTATAAATTCTTCAATACTTATTATTTTAGGAAGTATTGTTGCCTTCTTTAATTTTGACTTCAGTATATTTTTTAAAAAAATTCCTGCCCTCTTACTCGGTAATACAAAAGTAAGATCTGTACTATCTTCAGTTTTTGAAAGGATATCAATTACAACTCTATCTAGAAAACTTTGCATTAGCGGAATATTTTAAACAAATTTACGAAATGAGTTCCATAAAAAAAGCCATCCCTAATTGGGATGGCTTTTAATTTAATATTTTTTTAGCTTAATTAGCTAAGTTGATTTCAACTCTTCTGTTCTGAGCTCTACCTTTACTAGTTTTATTAGTAGCAATTGGGTTTGCTTCACCAAATCCTTTAGAAGCTAATCTATCAGATGGAATACCTTTTCCAACTATATAGTCTAATACAGCTTTTGATCTTTCTTCAGACAATCTTTGGTTTGTTTTATCAGAACCTGAACTATCAGTATAACCATCTATACTGAAATTAGAATCTTTAAATTCTTTCATGATATCAGCAATTAAATCTAATTTTTCAGCAACACCTGGTCTGAAAGTAGATTTACCTGAGTTAAAGTAGATTGCTTTTGCAAACTCATCTAATTTAGCTTTAGCTTCAACAGTAATTACTTTTTCAGGACAACCTTGGTTAGAAGCAGGACCTGCTTCATTCACACAGTTATCATCTTTATCAAATACACCATCATTATCAGCATCTGGCCAAGGACAACCTTTGTTTTCTTTAGGACCAGCAACATCAGCACACTCATCATCTTTGTCATATACACCGTCACCATCAGCATCAGGACAACCGTTATTTGCAGCAGTACCAGCATCATTTGGACATTGATCATCTTTATCAGCTACACCATCACCATCAGCATCAGGACAACCATTTAAAGCAGCTAAACCAGCAACTTCAGGACAAGCGTCATCAGAGTCTTTTATACCATCACCGTCAGTATCAGGACAACCGTTGAAAGCTTCTAAACCGAATACTTCAGGACACTCATCATCTTTATCATAAACACCATCACTATCAGTATCTTTTCCACCAAATTTGATAGTTATACCAGCAGCATGTTGAAAATGAGGCAATAGGTTATCTTCGTCAAAAGAATGTTTATAAGCAGTTTGTAAGTTTAAACCGATAAAGTCATTAAACCAAAAGTTCACACCAGCACCACCATTTGCAGTACCCGCACTATTATCGTCGATAAATTGGTAACCACCACCTACATGTAAATAAGGATCAAACCATTTTTTACCAGCCCAAAGATTATTTAATGCATATCTAATATCTAAATCTACACCAATATAAGATAAATCACCTGCAGATACATCTCCAATGTTTTCAATTTTATTTAACGAACCCGCTAAACCTAAAGAAAAACCATTATCTAAATATCTACCAACTCTAAGTCTTGAGATAGAAGGAATAATATTATAATGGTCATCGATATTTACAAACTCATCAAACCATCCTGCAGTTCCAGCTGCTCCAGAGTTCGTAGGATAAAAATCTACCGCGTTAGCTCCAAAGTCAATAGACCATGGGTTGTTTTCGTCTTGTGCATTCATGCTGAAACCAGCAATAAGTGCAACAACGAATAAAACTTTTCTTAAGTGTTTCATTTTAATTAATTTAAATTATAGTTTCTGTTTTTTAAATTTGGTGCAAATATACGAATTATACTATATCTGCAATTTTTTATTAATATTTTTTTAACATTTAGAATACGTAACGTTAAATGTAAAAAGATATTATTATTTCTAATAGAAAGTTGCTCTATTGTCCTCTATATCAGCAAACTTCTTCAATACACTATAAACTTTAGCTCCTTTAGCTTTATTTACATTTTTAACAGCCGTAACTGAACCTGCATAATTTTCCAAAACTTTAGGGCTATCCTTTTTAATAATTTTAGCAGCAAAAACACCATTTTTAGTATCTATGCCTGAGTATAATTTATTCTCTTTTAAAAACACAAGAACTGAAACAACTTCTTCCGCTCTACCAATACCTGGCAAAATAGGGCTACCTAAAGACACTGCCTTGGAAGATTGAACATTAGTGCTAAATGATTTTGCAATATCTTGTAAATTATCTCCTTTCATCTGCTCTTTAATTAAATTACTCTTTTTTTCATTAAGTAATTTTGTTCTAAGTGCTGCTTTTGCCGTACCTATACTAAGTCCTTTGTCATGCTTTCCCGTTAATTTAGCTACCACATAACCATCTTCCGTATCAAAACGCTTAATATCATTAACATTACTATCAGTACTAAAAGCCCAAGTAATCATTTGTCTTTGATTGCTTAAGTTTGATACTCTTTCATCCATGGCTTTTAAACCAACAGCCGGCTGAACGGTTAAACTTTCTTCTTTAGCTAACTCTTCAATATCTTTACCGTCAGTTAATGCTGAGGCGAATGTTTCTGCTTTTTGATATGCTACACTTTCAGTTTCATCAGAAGCGACAATTTCTCTTGCAAAAGTTGCTAACTTCACATTTTTCTGCATATTTTTTTGGTCCTGGATATCTATGATATGAAATCCAAATTGTGATTTTACCACACCCATGTCTCCTACTTTATTTTCAAACGTAAAATCTCTAAATTCAGGTACCATTGCTTGATATACAAACCAATCTAAATCACCACCCTTAGCTCCGCTTCCTGTATCAGAAGATAGTGTTTTTGCTAATTCAGCGAACTTTGACTTATCATTCTTAACAATAGCTAATAAACTATCAGCAGTTACTTTGGCTTGAGCCTCTGTTTGTGTTATTGCAGGATCGTTTGTAGTTCCTAGAAAAGGAATTAAAATATGACGAGCTTTAACTGAATCTGGCATTTGTTTTACAGCTGCCAATTTTGTTACTTTAAAATAATTACCTTCTTTATAAGGACCGTAAACATCACCAACATTTAATTTAAAAATAGTATCCGCTAAAATTGGACTTACTCTTGATTTTGTATAAAAATTATTATCTAAAGGAATATCAGATGCATTATTTCTGAAAAAGTCTTCAACGTTATCTGTATTAGACAAACCTGTAACATTTACATTACCTTTTGCTGCTGAACTATACTCTTCTCTGTCATTAATAATTTTTTCAACTTCGGCTCTAATAGCTGCTTGATCTTCTGCAGAAGCCTTAATATCAAATTTTACGAAACTAATATCGCGAGAAGCTTCCGCTTTGTAATCATTTGGATGACTTCTTACATATTGCTCAATTTCACTATCTGTTACTGCAACAGCACTATCAGCAATATAAGTATAAGGTACATAAACATACTCCAAATCAAGTTTTGTGTTATTTGCCATATAATAACGCTCCCCTTCTTTAAAGGTAGCACCTAAACCAGCTGAAACAAGATTATTATAAGTTCTCAACTCTAAATTATTCTTTATATTTCTTTCGTAATCTAACCAACTTAACCAAGCCTGTCTACTGTTTGCATCATCATCTTTAGCATCATTTAACGTAGCAATATGTTCTTTAAACATGTCCTCATCAAAAAGACCAGCTGCATTTTTAAATTGAGCACCATCTTTAACCCATGATTGTTTCAAAATTTCATCCCAAACATCTTTTTCACCAACAGTAACTCCAGATTTTTCTAATTGAGCTTTGTAAATTTTCTGACGCACTAAATTTTCCCAAGCTCCATTTACATTTTGCATTTGAGTACTTCTACCACCAGACATCGTTTTTTGCTGCTCTACCATTTGAGCAAATTCTTCTCTACCTACATTTTCTCCATTTATTTCACCAATGGAGTTGGCTTCACTTCCAAACCCTCCTCTAGTAAAAACATCACCAATTACAAATGAGAATAATGCTAACGCAATTATGATTATTAAAAATAATGAACGTTCTCTAATTTTAGATAAAATTGCCATTTTTATTTACGTATAAATTTAATTATAATTTTTAAAACTTAAATTTCTGAATTTGAAAGACAAACCTTAATATAAATTCAGTCCGCGAAAGTACAAAAAATTTAAAAGATTGAAGAAATAATAAGCCAATTAATTTAATATAGAGAAGTAGTTTAATCTTCTTTATACAATACTTTCAGATAAACTTGCTCTATTTTAGATGAAGATACTTCAAGAATTGTAAATTGAAAGCTATCAATTTCTATTATTTCGTCTTTCTGGGGGATGTTTTCTGTCGCATCTACAATTAAACCACCAAGAGTCTCATAAGCATCACTTTCTGGCAAGGTCAAATTATAGGTTTCATTAATATAATCAACCTCTAAACGGGCTGAGAACTCAAACTCCCTATCATTTATCTTATTTTCTAAAAATTCAACAGTATCGTGCTCATCTTCAATATCACCAAACAATTCTTCAATAATATCTTCAATAGTAATTAAACCAGAAGTACCACCATATTCATCGATAACAACCGCTACACTTTTTTGCTTCTTCGTTAGGTCATTTAAAATATCATTAATCATCATTGTTTCCGGAATAGTCTCTATAGGAAGCAACAGAGAACGGATTGTTTTAGGGTTTTTAAACAATTCAAACGCATGTATATAACCAATTACATCATCTAAAGAATCTTTGTAAACAATAATTTTTGACAACCCGGTTTCAACAAAAAGGTTCTTTAAATTTTTAATTGTATCGGTAACATCAATGGCAACAATATCCGTTCTTGGTATCATAGCATCTCTTGCCCTAACATTATGAAAATCTAACGCATTTTGAAATATTTGAATTTCAGAATCTACTTCTTCATCAGAAATTTCTAATTGCTCATTTATATAATCACCTAATTCTGCCTTAGTAAATGCCATTTGTACATCGTCTTCTTTCGTATTAAAAACTACGCGTAGCACAAAATCAGAAATGACCATTATAAAACTAGAAATAAAATAAAACAGCAAAAAGAAAATATAAGCGGGTATGGCAAATATTTTTAGTGTTTCATTGGAGTAAATTCTAAAAATTGCTTTAGGTAAAAACTCCGCCGATACTAATATAATTAACGTAGAGATAATCGTTTGAACCAATAAAACAACAAAATCGTTATATAAATAAGGTTCGAGGTAAGGCATTAATAATTCACCCATAAAATAACCATAAACCACCAAAGCTATATTATTACCTACTAACATAGTAGTAATAAATTTCGAAGGATTTCCTGTTAACTTCGTCAATACGCTTGACAGAAAAGTATCTTTTTTCTTTTCAAGTTCAATATGCATTTTATTGGCGGAAATAAAAGCAATTTCCATCCCTGAAAAGAAAGCAGATAATAAAATTGAAATGATAATGATGATAATTTGTACTTCCAATTTTTTAATTATTTAGTTTGGTCATTTTCCTTTTGATATTGACCGGCTTCAATCTTTTTTCTAAAATGTTTTTTAAAAAAGTACATAAAGATCGCTAGTACAGCAAATATCAATAAAAAATAGGAGTTACTTCGTTCTCCAGGTTTATTAAACCTATAAATACCATCTACAAATAAAATAATACCAATAACTAAATATCCGTATTCAAAAAAGCGTCTTAAGTTTTTCATTATTCTCTATATAATAAACATAAAATCAGTTAACTCATTCTTTAATGATGTCTACTTTAAATTAACACATCTCTAGCTCCCTCATATAAGCGGAACCAATTACTATTATTTAATATTCTCGTCAGCTACTTCGTTACTTTCGTTTACATATACAACTCCACTTGGATTGCTCGTAATTACTTTAGATAAATCCTCATTTGATTCAAAACCTGAACCCTTAATAGAATCTAATTTTCTATAAAGCCTAAAAGCCTTTTCCGTATAAATATAGTGTGTTTTCTGATCCCAAAAAAGTTGTTCTGTATACAATTTACTATTGTCTTTATGATTTATCACCACCACATTTCCTTTTACTTCAGAAATTAAGGTCTTACTATAGGTTTTAGCATAATCGCCAATTAATGTAATAGAATCACCCAACTCATCGTAATTAGTCACCTCTATGCCTTCTGGAAATTCTTGATAAGGATGCTCTTTTCTATTGGCAAAATCATTCATTAAAGGAGTAAGGAGTTTTGTTTGTACCCTACCAGAATCTGTATGAATTAAATATACATCATGAGCCACACCTATTGGTAAATTCTTTTCTGCCAAAAAATCTTGGACTTCTTTAATATTATTACCACACGAAAAAAGTAGTGCTACTATAAGAATAACAGCAAAAAATTTAACACAGAAATTTACAACCTTAAACATTGGGTAAAATTACGGAATAATAACGTTCTGAAATCAATGAAATTTAAAAGACTTAAAACATTTAATTCTTTAAAGGGTCATAAGCAACTGTTTCTCCGATCCAACATTTAATTTCATAGGTAGTTAAACCTTTATATTCTCCTTGAGGAAAGCAATTAGTTCTTTTTCCTGGTGCATTTTTCATATAAGCCTTTATGACTCTATCTGCTTTGGCGGTTATACTGGGATCAACCTCTTTAGCTTTTTTAGCTTTATCAGCGGCGGCTACATAAACTAACCTCTTACTGAATTCATCATCTCCACACTTATTAGCACTGCTTGCATATAAACTTGCAATTAGCAAATAAGCATCACCATAGCTTGGCCTAACCTCTAAAGCTTTATAAGCGTAAGCTCTAGAAGTAGAGTTGTTTTTAAACCTATAATGATATGCTATTTTTAGTAAATATTCAGCCTTTTTATTAGGGTCTTTTATTTTATTAATTTCTTCATTTAATTCAACTAGGCTTAATGGACGATGTAAGTCAGGAAAAAGACTATCAGAAACAATACGAACGTCAATTGACTTTTCTAACCTTACCCATTCTTCAACCATTTTAGGATAGAGTTCGTTATCTTTACAATCATTCAAAAACAATCTAGATACAGCTCTTTTCAACCATTTGGGATCTGTTTTATTCTTCTTAAAACCACTTTTATATAGTAGTATTAATCTGTCACAATCAGCTACCGTACCATAAGTTTGATCTAAAATTGGCTCAATCTGACTTAAACCTCTTAGGTTAATTGTATTGTTTTTTAGTTTTAATTTCTCTTTTGAAGTTAGCACTTCACCCTTAACCTCTTTTTCGTTTAATGCATCTAATTCTTCTGACAACAAATCCATTTTATCATGCACGGCTGACATTACATCATCATATGTATCAAATACTTTTTGTAAGTTCGTATCTTTATTTCTTTCAGTTATTTCTTTAAAATAAAGTGTCAAATTTTTGATACTCATTTCTGTTGGATTCGCTTTAAAAGCTGCGTCCAATTTTTTAAAAACGGCATCATTTGAAGCTCCACTTTCCCTTAAATAAATGGCCCAATCACTATAAATTTTACCTAAGTTTTTCGGAAAATATTGAATTCTTTTAATGAAGAGACTATCTATTAGCTCACTTTCAACTTCTCTGTCTTGATCATAATTATTTTCACACCTACTCTCTACAATCTTTAAACCGTAAATATAAATTTGAATTGAATAATCTGGGCAGTTTTTAAATGTCCTTAGCCAAGGTATATAGGCCTTTTCATAATCTTTACCTTTGGCATACTTAACAAATTCAATAAAGCTACTTTTACAATCGAAGTTTGAATTTGTTTTAGTGGTATTCTTTTGCGAAAAAACACCTTCAATTATTAATAAACTTAAGAGTATTAATAACTGAAGGTGCTTCGTCAAAATTTTGTTTTTAGATTTCTATAAATCTACGGAATTCTTACCGCTGTACCAATCCAACAACCTATCTTATATGAATCTCCAGATTTTTTACCTTCGTTAAAAATCAGTTTTGTATTAGGAGCATGATTTAAATAAGATCTTATTGATCTATTTGCTTTAGTTGCAATTCCTGGATCTACTGCTTTTGCTTTAGCTGCCATATTTGCCGCAGCTACATATACCATTCTTTTCTCAAATTCAGAAGTCCCACAACTATTTGCACTACTACTATATAAACTAGCTATTAACAAATAAGCATCACCATAACTTGGTCTTTCTTTTAACGCTTTATAAGCATAACTTCTAGAAGTTGACTTATTCTTGTATCTATATTGACTAGCGATACTTAACAATAATTTTGCTTTTTTAAATGGATCTGTTTCTAAATCTATCGCCTTATTTTTATATTCCAATGCTTTTGTAGATTCTCCTCTTTCTTCTAAAATACCCGCATAGAAGATATATGCATTAGCTGAAGGCTCAACTGTTACCCAAGCCTCTACTAGTTTAGGGTATAATGCATCTTCAGTACATTCTTTAGAGTACATTCTTTGAACTGCCCTTTTTAACCATTTTGGATCCGTTTTGTTTGCGTCAAAACTTTTATTATATAAAGGTATTAACCTTTCGCAAGTTGCTACTTCACCTAAAGTTTGATCTAAAATTGGCTCTACCTGACCTAAACCTCTAAGGTTAATCGCGTTATTTTTAATCTTTAATTTTTCCTTAGAAGTTAATGTTTTACCTAAAGAATCTTTTAACTTTAATTTATCTAACTCTTCAGACAAGATATCCATTTTTCCATTTACACCATCTAAAACATCATCATATGTATCAAACACTTTTTGCGGATCAGTATCTTTGTTTCTTTCTGTAACTTCTTTGAAATAAAGAGCTAAGTTTTTTATACTCATATCCGTTGGATCCTCTTTAAAGGCAGCTTCTAATTTTTCGAAAACGGCATCATTAGACGCTCCCCTTTCTTGTAAAGAAATAGCCCAATCACTATATACCTTAGCTGAATTTTTTGGAAAATGAACTAAACGTTTTGTATATATTTCATCGATTAACTTGCTTGCAGCAGGTTTATCTGTACCTTTTTCGTACATGTTTTCAGCTATTTTTAAACCATCAACATAGATATACAAAGAAGCTTTTGGACAATTATCGTAGCACCATTTCCACATATCATAAGCACCATCAAAATTACCAGCTTTTACACTTTCGTGAAACAACGATAAATTTTGTGTACATTTTGTTGGTTCAGCCCCCAACTTATCATCTTGTGCATAAACATTGCTCAATCCTGTTACCAGTAATAAGCCTAAAACCAAATTTGTAATTTTTCTTTCCATTTTAAAAGGTATTAATTAATCTTTCTACTTATAGGTCCTTGTTATTGTATCTTTCGTTTAACAAACCATCTATCATTGAGCGTTAAACCGAGGCGAAAGTTAAAATAATTTTCTTTAATAAGCGAATTATTTATTTCTCCTCTTTTACCAAACTCAAAACCAAGGTTTAAATTTGATAATTGTTTGCCTATAGGTAACCCTACTCCAAAAGACATGCCAAGATCATTAACTTTATCATTATTAATTGCAATTCCCGTTTGCCTCATGTTAAAACCTGCTCTGTAAGTTATTCGTTTCCAGTAACTTGAGATTGAATTTATTTTAGGAATATAATAACCCCCAACAGAAACTCTACTCATTTTATCATGGCTTAATCTTGTGTTATCTGCTAAAACACCATTTGTAAAATCAATGGCATTATGAAAGCTATATTCTAAACCTGCATACCATTTATTTTCTTGCCCCAAACCAACACTTAAAATAGTATTCAATGGTTTTTTAATATCATCATCAAAAGAGTTATTTACTAAAGTATCTCTAGGACTAACAGTTCCGTCATTAGTATTTACCAATGAAAACAATAGCTCATCTCCTTCATTTGACAAGTTATTCTTGAGATGAAAAACGGCCCCTGTTTTTAATATCAGCTTATCCGAAACTTTAGCACTGTATTGTAAACCTGCTTTTGCAGTAAACCCTCTTAACTCGGAGTTGGTTGTATGCATCGTAGCTAATTGCACACCATTTCTTCTATTTAAAAGTGAATTCTCAATAGTTCCAAATACGTATGAAGCTTCTAAACCAATGCTAACATTTTTAAGTAATTTATAACCAAAACCTAAAAACACTCGATTGGTACCACCGCTACCTTCAAAAAAATTAATTTCTGTTAAATCACCATCAGCATCTTTAAATTCTTCAGTTAAAGAATAGCCAACAGTTGTATTGGGCTGCAAACCAAAAGACACCCCACCCTTATTTCCAATTGGAATACCTAATGCAAAATAAGACAAAGAAGCTGTTGAGGCTGATCCTTTATTTGTGCCGTCGTTTATGGATATTGATTTATTTTCACCGGCAATTGTATAGGTTGTATATTGTAAATAAGCCAATGCTGCTGGGTTTGTAAACGTCAATTGGTATGAACTATTAAAAGCACCACCTATCTCCCCCATACTCATTTCCTCTACGGTTTTTTGGGGAGTTTCTTCACCTATACCAAAAAAAGAATAAGGTGAGTTATTATTTTTTTGAGTAAAGCCCTTAAAAGATAAAAGGATAAGTGATAATACTATAAGTTTCTTAATCATTCGTTTAGATTGTATATCAATATGCTGTTAAGTCCCTCCAATAAAAAATTTGGATTGGCAAATATGCTACTTTTTAACTTTTTAGCCAAGAAATTTGTGTCTCCTCCTGTTAAAACTACTGTTAAATTTGAAAATTCACTATTATATTGCTTTATAATTCCGTTTATTTCTTGAATAAACCCATTTAAAACTCCAGAATGGATTGAGCTTTTGGTGTTCGTACCTATCATTTTATAACTAGCTTGTTCTAATAAAGGTAAATTAGCAGTAAACTGATGAAGTGATTTGTACCTTAAATTAATACCTGGTGAAATTGCTCCGCCTAAATATTCATTTTTTGAATTTATAAAATCATACGTAATACAAGTACCAGAATCAATTACCAATACATTCTGCTTAGGATATTGACGGGCTGCTGCACTAGCCAATGCAATTCTGTCTACACCTAAAGTCATTGGTGTATCGTATTTATTTTGAAAAGGAATGCTCGTTTTATGATCAAGTTGTACGAATTTGTCGAACTTTTTAAGCTCCACATCGGTTAAAATATTGGTAACTGACGACAGAATACAATTTTTAAGGCTATATTCTTCTTGTAATTTATCAATATTTTTATTGATATCATCATGGTCAGAAATCAAACTAAAAACTAGCTTATCCTGCTTAAATACAGCTAGTTTAGCTCTAGTATTTCCAATATCAATAACTAAATTCATGGTGTGTTTTAAAGAATTGTAAAGATACGAATAGATTTTTTACGAATTTGTTTTGATTAGTATTAAATTAAAATTTATATTTGCAACCGCTTTTAAAGCATGGTGCCTTAGCTCAGTTGGTAGAGCAATGGACTGAAAATCCATGTGTCCCTGGTTCGAACCCTGGAGGCACCACAAAAACCCCGAACTTTGTTTGGGGTTTTTTGTTTTTAATTAAGTTATGACTCACTACTTATACATAATTTATAGTATTTCTATTGACAAATATTATATTGGTGAAACTAACAACCTCGATGAAAGGTTGATAAAACACAATAAACATCTGTATAAAAAGTCTTTCACCAAAATTGCTTCAGATTGGAATTATGTTTTAACTAAGGAATGTCTTCAAAGAAATGATGCTATTTATCTTGAAAAATTTATTAAACGAATGAAAAGTAAAAAATTTATTGAAAAAATAATTTTAAAACCGAACATCCTTGAAGATATTCTTGATAAAAAACTACCTGAATAGCCCTGGTTCTCCCGAAGCATCGGGACTGGAGGCACCACAAAAACCCCGAACTTTGTTTGGGGTTTTTTGTTTTTAATTAAGTTATGACTCACTACTTATACATAATTTATAGTATTTCTATTGACAAATATTATATTGGTGAAACTAACAACCTCGATGAAAGGTTGATAAAACACAATAAACATCTGTATAAAAAGTCTTTCACCAAAATTGCTTCAGATTGGAATTATGTTTTAACTAAGGAATGTCTTCAAAGAAATGATGCTATTTATCTTGAAAAATTTATTAAACGAATGAAAAGTAAAAAATTTATTGAAAAAATAATTTTAAAACCGAACATCCTTGAAGATATTCTTGATAAAAAACTACCTGAATAGCCCTGGTTCTCCCGAAGCATCGGGACTGGAGGCACCACAAAAACCCCGAACTTTGTTTGGGGTTTTTTGTTTTTAATTAAGTTATGACTCACTACTTATACATAATTTATAGTATTTCTATTGACAAATATTATATTGGTGAAACTAACAACCTCGATGAAAGGTTGATAAAACACAATAAACATCTGTATAAAAAGTCTTTCACCAAAATTGCTTCAGATTGGAATTATGTTTTAACTAAGGAATGTCTTCAAAGAAATGATGCTATTTATCTTGAAAAATTTATTAAACGAATGAAAAGTAAAAAATTTATTGAAAAAATAATTTTAAAACCGAACATCCTTGAAGATATTCTTGATAAAAAACTACCTGAATAGCCCTGGTTCTCCCGAAGCATCGGGACTGGAGGCACCACAAAAACCCCGAACTTTGTTTGGGGTTTTTTGTTTTTAATTAAGTTATGACTCACTACTTATACATAATTTATAGTATTTCTATTGACAAATATTATATTGGTGAAACTAACAACCTCGATGAAAGGTTGATAAAACACAATAAACATCTGTATAAAAAGTCTTTCACCAAAATTGCTTCAGATTGGAATTATGTTTTAACTAAGGAATGTCTTCAAAGAAATGATGCTATTTATCTTGAAAAATTTATTAAACGTATGAAAAGCAAAAAATTTATCGAAAAAATAATTTTAAAACCGAACATCCTTGAAGAAATTCTTGATAAAAAACTACCTGAATAGCCTTGGTTCCCCCGAAGCATCGGGACTGGAGGCACCACAAAAACCCCGAACTTTGTTTGGGGTTTTTTGTTTTTAATAAATATTCCCATTTTTCTTCATATTTAATGAATCCTTTTATTTTTTCTTTACCGAAAAAGATTATCTGTTGTAAAAAAAATTCAGACAGATTAGTTGTAAAAAAATGTAACTTGCACAACAATAAATTATGTCTAAAACATGAATTGGGAACAACTACTTTCTTTAAAAAAATATGGTGACACTAAGCAAAGAGAACGCAACAAGCAGAATGAGACGAGAATAGGTTTTGAGGTAGATTACGATCGTATCATATTCTCTGATTCCTTTAGAAGTTTACAAGATAAAACACAGGTAATTCCTCTTTCAAATACAGATTTTGTTCATACAAGGTTAACCCATAGTTTAGAAGTTTCTGTTGTTGGTCGTTCATTAGGAAGAATAGTTGGTAAAGCCCTGCTAGAAAAGTACCCAAATTTAAAAGATCTTGGTTATCAAATTAACGATTTTGGAGCCATAGTGGCTAGTGCTTGTTTGGCCCATGATATTGGTAATCCACCTTTTGGACATAGTGGTGAAAAAGCAATTGGAGAATATTTTAAATCGGGCAACGGAATAAAATATAAGAATGAATTATCTGACAAACAATGGCAAGATTTAATTGATTTTGAAGGAAATGCAAATGGATTCAAAATTTTAACCGAATCTAGAATAGGTGTTGAAGGTGGTTTACGTTTGTCTTATGCCACTTTAGGTGCTTTTATGAAATACCCGAAAGAGTCTTTGCCTAAAAAACCAACCGCTAATATTGTAGATAAAAAATACGGTTTTTTCCAATCAGATACTGAAACTTTTTTAGATGTTGCAAAGAGCTTACACTTAGAACAAAACAGAAAAGAAGATATTTCTTATTTAAGACATCCTCTAGCATTTTTAGTTGAAGCAGCAGATGATATTTGTTATACCATTATAGATTTTGAAGACGGTATTAATTTAGGTTGGATAGAAGAAGAGTTTGCCTTAGAATATTTAATAAAACTGGTAAAAGACACTATAAATACAGAAAAATACTACCAATTAACGACAAAACAAGACCGTATAAGCTATTTACGTGCACTTGCTATTGGCAACTTAATTAATGAAGCTGCAGCCGTTTTTTTAGAAAATGAAACGAAAATATTGGCGGGACAATATCAAATTTCTTTATTAGAAAAATGTAAATATGAAGCTCAAATTAATGACATTATTAAAATTAGTATCAATAAAATTTACAGAAGTAAAGAGGTAATTGAAAAGGAAATTTCGGGTTATAAAGTTTTAGCGGATTTATTAGATGTTTTTATTCACGCTGTAAACAATACTTTTGAACAAAAGCCTAGTAGTTATGACAACTTAATAATGAACCTCTTACCCATAAAATATCAAAACCTCGATACTAATTTATATGATCGAATTCTTTCCGTATGTAGCTTTATAGCAAGTATGTCAGATGGTGCTGCTATTTTATTACATAAAAAGATTAAAGGGGTCGTAATTTAAAATCGTTCAATATATTCTAGTAACCACTATAAAAACTGATACGGCTTTTAAAATCTATACATAACACCAATACCAAGCATTTGTTTGAACTGTACCCTGGCTCCAAGTGTTTCTAAAGTTCCGTCGTTATTAGTATCCTCCTTATACTTTACATCATCATCATAAATTAAATGTCCACCAATACTAGCGTTCATAAATTTATTAATTTTAAAAGCAAAATTCAGCTCCCAATCAGCATCAACATTTCCAAATTTATTTATATAATCAGAATAAAGACTTAGCTTATTACTCATTAACACGTTTTTAGCAAGCTGTTTATTCCAGGTACTTTCTACTAAAAAACCAAATTCATTTCTCGACTTTTCTCCAGGAGTTACACCAAATGCTCCACTATTTGACAAACTTTCATCAAAAACAAGCGTTGATTTTAAGGTTATTGGAGAAAGATATAAAGAGAACTTTTGCTGCTTTATTTCATAGTGCGTACCTGCACCTAAAAATATATATGCCGGTGCAAACATTCTTGAAATCGGATCATTAGTATTTGGGTATTTATATCCGTTTGTAAATTGAGTTTTAAAGTTAAATTGCATTGAATAAAACCAATTTGAAACAGTATCTCGTCGATAACCAAAAACGGATTTATACTCGAACCTATCCTCAGATTTTCTCAATTCTCTATCTTCTTGAGAATTTAAACCATATCGAACATACAACTCATTATTCCATAATAAATGTAACTTTTTATACAGCCTGACTAAATCAACCTTAAACAATCCGGAAATAGAGTTATTACCACCAGCACTCCAATTGACAAATGCGGCTTCATTTACATCCAATCCAATGCTATTCTTTTTTTGCCACCAAACAGGATCATCTGCATATTTTCTAGCTCTAATTTTAGCAACTTTTATAGGATTAGTAACCTTCAGGGTATCAATAGTTAAGTTTTTTATAGGTGCTATATAACTTTTCTCTTTGGGTAACGGAATATAAATTGTATCGTTATTTAACTTATTTACAGTTTTCCTATAACGCTCTGTAAAAACATAGTCATTCCTTAAAGAGTCATATGATATGTTATAATAAGGTTTTAACAAAGCATTCATCTTTATTTTTAAAGAATCTAACTCCGTCAATCTTCTTACAGAATCAATTTTCATATAATTACCAACAGAATCCAATTGAATAACTACATCTATTGAGTCATTTAATTGAAATCTTTTTACAGTATCTCTAGGTTTAACAGGACTAATTGTATCAGATAAAAACATATCTAATACTTTTTTTACAGAACCAGAACTCCGCATTGAATCAGTATTACTAATGGTATTTAGTATATTGACCTTGGTACTATCAACTTGGGCGAAAACACTTAATGAAAAAAGAAGTGTAATTACAATGTAGGTGTGCTTATTTTTCAAACTTATTAATTTCAAAATATTAAAATTACTGGGTTTAGTAGTTGTATGAAAATTAAGTCCACAAAGATAGTATTTTTTTCATATTATGAACAGATAAGCCAATACTGTTAAATAATTCTTCGGTTTTACCATGTTCTATAAATATATCAGGAATACCTAAAATTTCAATATTCTTGTCCTTATACCCATGTTGTTGAGCAAACTCTAACACGGCAGAGCCAAACCCGCCTACAATTGTTCCATCTTCAATAGTTATAATATTTTTGAATTTTTTAAAAACTTTATGAAGTAAATTCTCATCTAAAGGTTTTACAAAACGCATATTATAATGGGCAATTGTGTCTTTATTGGCATTATCGGTATATGCCTCCTTAATCTTATTGCCAATTGTACCAATACTTAAAATTGCCACTTTTGAACCCTCTTTAATTGTTTCTCCTTTTCCAATTTCTATAGTTGAAAAAGGTTGTTGCCAGTTTTGCATGGTACCCATTCCTCTTGGATATCTAATAGCAATTGGTCCTTTTAAACCTAATTGTACTGTGTACATTATATTCCTAAGCTCCAATTCATTAAGTGGAGCAAAAATAATTAAATTTGGAATGCATCGTAAGTAGGCCAAATCAAAAACACCATGATGGGTAGCACCGTCTTCACCTACCAAACCTGCTCTGTCCAAACAAAAAACAACGGGAAGGTTTTGTATTGCAACATCATGGATTACCTGATCGTAAGCACGTTGTAAAAAAGTAGAATAAATATTACAAAAAGGTATTAAACCTTGCGTGGCCATTCCTGCTGCCAAGGTAACGGCATGTTGCTCTGCAATACCTACATCAAATGCCCTCTCAGGAATTTGATCAAGCATAAATTTAAGAGAACTTCCTGTAGGCATGGCTGGAGTAATCCCAACTATTTTATCATTCGTTTTAGCCAATTCTACCAAGGTCAACCCAAATACATCTTGATATTTTGGAGGTTGCTGGTTCAATTCAGACTTAGCAATTAGTTCACCCGTTTTTGCGTTAAATTTTCCTGGAGCATGGTATTTTACCTGATCTTCTTCTGCTTTTTGTAATCCTTTACCTTTTGTTGTGATAATATGCAAAAATTTAGGACCACTTACTGTTTTTAATCGTTCAAGTTCTGATAACAAAGCAGGTAAATCATGCCCATCAATTGGTCCAGAATAGTCAATATTAAAAGCTTCAATAATATTATGCTTTCGAACTCTTTTATTGTTTTTAATATTAGTTAAATAATTCTTTAATGCCCCAACACTAGGGTCAATACCCATAGCATTATCATTTAAAATGATTAAAATATTTGCCTTACTAACTCCTACATGGTTCAATGCTTCAAATGCCATACCACTTGCAATACTTGCATCACCAATAACAGCTATATGTTGTTTATTAACTTCTCCTTTAAGTCTTGAAGCAATAGCCATTCCTAGTGTAGCAGAAATTGATGTAGACGAATGCCCTACGCCAAAGGCATCATATTCACTTTCACTCCGTTTTGGAAAACCTGAAATACCACCCAATTGCCTATTCGTTTCAAAAACGTCCTTTCTTCCTGTTAAAATTTTATGCCCATAAGCCTGATGGCCCACATCCCAAACTAATAAATCATTTGGAGTATCAAAAATGTAATGTAGAGCAATAGTTAGCTCTACCACGCCTAGACTTGCTCCTAAATGCCCTTCCTTAACAGCTACAATATTTATAATAAACTCACGCAACTCTTTTGCCAATTCTGTCAATTGCTCTTTTGGCAGTTTGCGTAAATCTTTTGGGTTAGTGATATGTTTTAACAATTTGCTTATCATAGTTACAAATGTACGAGTTGCATTTGATATGATTAAAATTAGCAGATGAAATTGTATTTTTACAAAAATATTTAACCATGATCGACCCTTTTGACGATACTTATTTTATGAAACGAGCTTTTCAAGAAGCGGAGGCTGCATTTGAAAAAAATGAAGTCCCAATTGGAGCGGTCATTGTCATAAAAAATCAAATTATTGCTAGAGCACATAACTTAACAGAAACCTTAAACGACGTTACGGCACATGCCGAAATGCAAGCCTTCACTGCTGCTGCCGATTACTTAGGAGGAAAGTATTTGAAAGATTGTACGCTTTATGTTACCCTAGAACCTTGCCAAATGTGTGCGGGTGCAAGTTATTGGACTCAAATTGGTAAAATTGTATATGGTGCTAAAGATGAGCAACGGGGTTTTGAACATTATAAAACGCAATTACATCCTAAAACTAAGGTTATTGGAGGTGTACTAGAAGCTGAGTGTAGTGAACTGATTAAACGTTTTTTCATTGAAAAAAGAAATTTGAATTGACATTTTCATCAACCTGAAAGGTTTTTAAATCTAATTAATCTTTTAAATTTTCTTCATCTATTTTAAAAGGGTTCTTACTGTTAGGATCTAGAACATACTTTTTATACTTGCCATTTCTAAAACGATAAAATATGAATAATGGCATTAAAATAAAAGATAAAAATAAAATAGACAAACCTATTATTACATCACCTTTTGGGTGTTTTTGATTTAATAAATAAGTACCTGTAATTATCGCTATTATAAAAATAACGAATAAAATTTTCAATAGAAGTTTCATTAAACAGTGTTTATTAGATTTACATTTAAAGACAAGAACAAAGGTAAATTAAAAATATGGTTTATTGTATTGATGATGGCTTAGTTAATTCTATTCAAATTATCATCAACATCTTTATTTTTGAATACGGATTTCTTTAATTTTCCGAAAGCGTACTTTATTGAAAAAGATAATTCACTCATATCTGTATAAAAAATTGTGTTTGCTCTAATATTATTTACGTTATAAGACTCCTTATATTGTATCGTTTTAAATATATCATTAACACTAATAGTTGCGTCTATATTTTTTAAAATCTTCTTATTTATAGATGCATTTACAACAAAAACACCATTTCTCTTATAAACGCCCTCTTTGTGTTTTGTATAACCCCAGCTGGTTAATGACGTAGATAGCGTATTGTCAATTTTAAATTGATGAGATGTATATAAATAGACATATGGACTTGTCTTGAAACCAATGGCATTATCATCACTTACTTTATTCGTAGCGAAATTTAAAACGGTTGTCGAGTTCCAAAACTTATATTTTAAGGGCACAGCGAACTCCAAGCTAAATCCCACTTCTTTATCAAAATTAGTTGGCGACATGATACTAATTTCAGAAACATCATCATAGGATAAATTATAAAACACAGGATCTTCTTTTATAAAATAACTTGCACTAATTGCATACTTTTTAAAATCAAATCTTAAAGAGATCTCATTGATTATGGTTGGATTTAATTCAATATTTCTGTTAAACTCCAAATAAGGATTGATATAAGTTGAAACTGAGCTAATATTTGTAAAATTGGGCCTTATAATACTTTTAGCATAATTTAATGTCAAAGTTTGCGAGCTATCAATTTCAAAATTAACCATCGCTTTAGGAAAAAATTTTGCATTATTTCTATCAATCAATAAGGTGTCTCGATCAACAAAACCTCCTTTACTCTCTGTAAATTCAGCTCTTACACCCGTTGTAAAAGAAAATTTACCTGTTTTACCTGATAGCTGAGTATAACCAGCGTAATTATTTTCTTTATAGCCATAATTTGAAAGTGTATTTGAAATAGGATCTATTATTGAAAGGTCAGCATCCGTTTTTGCATCAGTAATTGCCATTGCCGTTCCTATTTCCAACTTCAATTTATTAACAAACTCTTTTTCAAAATCGACCTTGAATGAAAATACATTTACTTTAAAATCTTGAAGTCTTTTTTGATCTGAAATAAGTCCAGTTTCGTTCAAATTATTAGCAATGTCACTACCCAATTCTTTATTATAAAAAGAGTATTGTCCGCCAATAAATAGATTCCCCATCTTTTGCAATGATTTATTATAGTTCAGGTTAGTACTTGAATAAAACCTAAAATCATCATTATCACTTAAGGTAAAAATAGAATCTTCTATATTATTTTCCTTATTAGTAGTGTTTGTTTTGATAAGAAACTCATCTTTTTGGCTTCTTAATGTTGAACTTAAGGAGAAATAATCATCACTGTTTATTTGATAATAAAATCCTCCTCCAAAAATAAATTGAGGTCTCTTAGTATCATCCACTTCCACTAAATAATTTGATTCAATATTCTTATTTACTATAGTATAATTTGACCCGTTGCTCTCCCATGGATGCAAATTATTAAATGCAGCGTTAAACTTAAGTTCAAATTTGTCTTGTTTAAAGCTAATATTACCCCCAAAATAGTTATTATAATTTTTTCGAAATGAGGCTGTTTCTGAAACAGTTCCTTTAATTCCATTCTTATTTGTAAATTTAGAATGAACCAAAATTACACTTCTACCTTCTGCCTCATATTTAGAAGAAGGGTTATGGATAATTTCAATAGACTGAATATCATTTATTGTTAAATTTTCGAATTCTTGTAATGAAATTTTTTGATTTCCTAAATAGATCAATGCAGTACCTTTTCCAATTATATTAATCGATTCTCTATCATTAGAGATTTGTATTTTAGGAAGTTTAGATAATAAATCAATTGGATTTGATTCAGTCGAAAAAATGGTGTTAGCAACATTAATAGTGATGTTTCCGTTACTATTTTCAATTGGTCTTTTAGATGCTTTAATTTCGACCTCATCCAATTCAGTGGTGCTTTCTGTTAACTCTATGTTTAAGTCTATATCCTTATCAAGTGTAATAGCTTTTTTAAACTCTTTAAAACCTAAACACGAAACTTTTAAGACATAAGTACCTTTTTTCACATCTGTAAAATTAAAACTACCCTTTTCAATTTCTATATATTCAATTAATTTTTCTTCATTTTCAGATAACAATAGTACATCTCCAATATTTACCAGTTGATGTTGAGAAGAAACAAGACCCTTTAAATTATAACTATCTTGGGCTGATAGCGTATTGCAAATAATTATTAATAAAATTGTGATTCCTTTTTTGAGCATTACATTCTTTTAGAGTGACAAATAACAATAAAGAATATTAAAAATGCTATAAAATAAGGGTATGAATTAGGTACTAGTACTCGTACCGTTTTTAAATCTCAGGCTTAATTCATCCCGATTTGAAACATTAAGTTTATGATATATATGCGAAATATGTGATTTCACCGTGCTCAAACTAATAAACAACTCTTGGGCAATTTCCTTATTAGATTTCCCTTTTAGAATTAAGTTTTTAACGGTAGTTTCTTGTTTACTTAATGGTAATACTGTTGTTTCTTTACGATTTGTTTTGTAGGCAAAAATTAACAAACCGATTAACGAAATTCCTAAAATAATATTTAACCATTTACTGTAGGCATATTTAGTCTCTACTTCTGTAATGGTAATTTTTGAAAGTATATTTTCTAAAAAAAAATATTCATTTGGACTGATTTCACTTTCTTTCAAATCTGCCAAAATAGTAATATAAAACGCTCTATTCTGATGAATATCTTGAATAAGTAATTTTTTATTACTTAGCTCTTTAATACTGATCAATTTAACTGCTAAAATTTGTAAAGAATCTTTTGTAAACGAATGTATTTCAGATAAATACTTTTTCTTATCTACTATTTTTGAAGTTCTAATTTTAAAAGCATTGAACTTCTGTAATTCATATTGTGTAGCGTTATAGACTTTATTTTTATTGGATAGAGGCGAATTTTTGTTAAAAGTAATGGTATCAATTCTACTTTGAGAAACAACAAAGATTGTACAAAATAAAAACAACAAGCCAAACGCCTTTCTCATTAGTTCTTTTTTTTCTTAAAACAAACCATGTAATTGTGCATCTATTTTATCAATTACAACTCCTAAATCTTCTGGTTTATCAACGATATTTAAATTATCAATATCTACAATTAGTAATTTTCCTTTGGTATATGTCGATATCCAAGCCTCGTAACGTTCATTAAGACGACTTAAATAATCAATACTTATAGAGTTTTCATATTCTCTACCACGTTTATGAATCTGACCAACTAAAGTCTGGATACTCCCTCGTAAATAAATTAATAAATCTGGTGGTGAAACCAATTTTTCCATCAATTCAAATAACGAAGAGTAGTTATTAAAATCTCTGTTTGTCATTAACCCCATTGCATGTAAGTTGGGTGCAAAAATATGAGCATCTTCATAAATAGTTCTGTCTTGAATAATATTTTTTCCACTTTCGTGAATTTCTAATATTTGACGAAATCTACTATTCAAAAAGTAAATTTGAAGGTTAAATGACCATCGTTCCATTTCCGAATAAAAATCGTCTAAATACGGATTTTCTTCAACGGATTCAAAATGAGGTGTCCATTTATAGTGTTTTGCTAATAGTTTTGTTAGGGTAGTTTTTCCTGCTCCAATATTTCCGGCAATGGCAACGTGCATGCTGTTGGTTTTAGTTTAATAAAAGTGCTTAAAGATACTTAAATTTTAAATGTTTTAAATACAAATATCTTTTCGCCATCAAATATATAGATTTCATTGTTTAAAACATAAAATGATTCAATTGTAATTGATTTTTTTAATAGAATTTTAAACACTCCATCTTTTAAATTACTGTAATATAAGACTCCATCTTTTACCCAATAATAACAATTATTAAACCGGTTTAATAATTGCATTTCATTTAAGACAAGCCGTTGTTTAAAATTTGAATATTCATCATATTCTAAAACTGTATTTTCATTTTTCAACCAACAATTTTTATAACTGGCAACCATTCTATTGGGTACAAAATTATCTTCACGAAAATTTACGGGTGCTGAACTTGAAATGACCTTATTGGTTTTATAATTATATACATACAATTTACTATCATCTTGACTATAAATCCATAAATTATTATTGGAAGAACAAGATACTAAAGAAACATTTTTTGAGAACAAAACTTCATTAAAGTCAATCTTACTGGATAACTCATTGAGTTTATTATCTAATAAAATGACACTGTTAAAATCTTTATAAAAAAGTAAAATCTTTAAAGGATTCTTAATATCAACAGCCGTAATTTTTCCCAATTGCGTGTTGGTATAAGACAACTCTTCTTTTTTATTTTTTTTATAAAACGTATTGTCTTTTAAATAATATAAATTCTCAAATTCGTCAACCCCAATAAATTCATCGGCTTCAAGGTGTGTGCTTTTTATCAATTTAGACTCCACAATTGAATCCATATCTTTTTGTTGACCTTGAACCAAAAAAGATGCTAAAAATAGAAAAAATGTGAGTATTACTTTCATCAATTACAAAAATACAATAAAATTATCTCGAAACTTACTATCAACTGCAGACAGGATCATTGACGTGTTTTGTCTTCTACATCCTAATGGTTGAAGTCAAAAAAATAAATTAGCTCCAAAAATTATTTTTAATAGTTACTTACAGGTAGTTTAAACAACTATTTCGGAATTTTTTTCAAGTCCATATGTCTCAATAAATTGTGTGAAAATTCAAGCATATTTTGTACTTCATCAGTACGGGCAATATGCAAGTATTTAAATATCATCAAAGCTTCACCGTTACTTTCTATATGATGGATTTCGTTTTGCTCTAAAAAACGAATAACATTATCATTAAAAAATGCCTTGATTGCATCTTCATCTTCACCACTTAACTGGAATTTACCGGAAAAACCTGGATATTTAACAAAATCAATATCTCCTCTTGCTCCAGAAAATACTTTTACCCGATTAAATATTTTATCAAAAAGACCCTCCTTATCAATAATAAATCTCGGAATCGAAACAGGCAATCTTACTATCTGTACCGTAGTTTGATATACTTCTAGTGCATCTAATGCTCCTTCGTCGAATACAATATCAGCAATTTCCCATTTAAAATTATTTTCCACGTCTAACCCTTTTAAAGAATTACTTTTCATTTCAATAGGACGAGAATCAAAGAAATGAAAATTTCTTAGATAAGAAGTATTCCAATCTACCTCACGCTCAAAAGACCAACCATTTCTAATAGCCACTTTTTGCAAACGAATCTGACGTTTAGTAATCCGTTTTTTGACACGACCTGTAACAATTTTTAAAGCTCGGTTATGACTCGTCGAAGCAACATGATTATCCAATCCAATCAATTTGACATCTCCACCATTATCATCATGTACACGTTTAAATTCTATTAAATTTTCCATTATTGTAAGATCCACAAGCCGTGTTTGTGACATGTCAATACTTACATTTGATCCTTCAGGGATATCTTCCAACAGTTTATCTAACTTTAAAGCATATAAAAAATTTGCTATGCCTTTTAATTTAACATCATAAGAACCATTTTCAGATTTATATACTTTTGAGCCTGATTTATAAATCTTTTTAAAGAAGTTAACAATTCCAACTTTAGCTAATAACATATGCAAAACTAGTGTCATTAAAATACCTCCTACAATTCCATAAAGTAAATCTGTAAACAATGTAATTATAAGTGTTAACGATAGGAATAACAACTGTTCTACACCTTGATCATAAGCGTGCTTAAATACCTGAGGAGATGCTAATTTAAAACCTGTATGAACTAAAATTGCAGCCAAAGCAGCCAGGGGCACACTTCTTAAAACTGGAGCCAAAATAAGCACAAAAAGAATTAGAAAAATTCCATGATAAAGGTTAGACCATTTTGTTTTCGCATTACTGTTTACGTTCACTGTACTTCGAACAATTACTGTAGTAATAGGAAGCCCACCTAAAGCTCCAGAAACCATAGTGCTTAATCCCACACCTACCATATCTTTATTAAGGTTTGTTGTTCTTTTATAAGGATCTAATTTATCAACAGCACGGGCACTGGCCAGAGTAATTACAGTAGCAATAGTTGAAATTGATAAAACCGTAAGCCAAAAAGCAGATGTTCCTATCATGGCAAAGTCAGGATGCATAATACTATCGAGGGGATTGTCAGGAATATTAATCAATAAATCAGGACCAACAACGTAATTCTTTCCGAAAAATGAAATACTATGCTCATTAAAAAAATCAAATCCAAACACTATTGGTAGGGCCAATAGTAAAACCCACATAGGAGCCGGGATTATCCTTATGAATTTGGTATTAATTTTTTTATAAAAAAAGAGAACTAATATACCAACTAAAGCTATCAAAAAAACAAAAGGATTTATTTCTGGGAGTTTATGAAAAACATCAGACAAGGTTCCAATAATTGTTTTGGCATTGGAAGTCGTTCCAAGGGCATAATGAATTTGCTTTGCAAAAATAATGATTCCAATGGCCGCAAGAATACCATGTAAGACTGAAGAAGGCAATAACTTTGCAAAGCGGCCCATTTTAAGAAAACCCAACATCGTTTGAATACCACCTGACACAACAATAGCCGCCAAAACGTAATTAATATTACCATCTAATGCAACTAGGCCTCCTAAAATGGCAGCAATTAAACCCGCCGCTGGACCATTGATAGATAAATTTCCTCCTCGAAAAAATGTTGTAACAACACCACCAATAATTGCAGAAAGCACACCAGCCATAGGAGAAACTCCAGACGCTACGGCAATCCCCAAAGCCAAAGGCAACGCAACTAGCGATACACTTAAAGCAGCCGAAACATCATTACGCCAATTTTCTTTCAGTCCTTTAAGTCCCTTTGAGGGGATTGGGTTGTTAGAATTCATAGTTATAATAAGATCATTTTTTTGATTTTCGTAAGATAGTATTTTTAAAAGGGAAACAATTTATAATGACTACTAATAAATAATTGCTAAAATCATTTTATTTAGTATTTTCACAGCAAAATTAACCAATGATTGAATTAGCGGGAATTATTATCTTAGGTATCTTAGCTCAATGGGTTGCGTGGAAGTTAAAAATTCCAGCAATCTTACCATTAATTTTAATAGGATTACTTGTTGGACCAATTGCTGCCGAATTTCTATCCGAAGATGGCACAAAATGGATAGAACCTATTTGGAATGGTAAAGAAGGTTTATTTCCTGGAGAAAGTTTGTTTTATTTTGTTTCCTTAGCTATTAGTATCATCTTATTTGAAGGAGGATTAACCTTAAAATTGAATGAAATTAAAAATGTTGGGCCCGTAATTACAAAGTTAATTACGGTTGGTTCTGTAGTTACCTTTTTTGGAGCGGCAATAGCCGCCTATTATATATTTAATTTAAGTTGGCAGATATCATTCTTGTTTTCAGCCTTAATTATTGTCACTGGACCTACAGTTATTACTCCAATTCTTAGGAATATTCCATTAAAAAAAGATGTTTCTGCAGTGCTTAAATGGGAAGGGATCTTAATTGATCCTATTGGAGCGTTAGTAGCGGTTTTGGTTTTTGAATTTATTAGTGTTGAAGGTGGCGGAGAATTTACAAAAACAGCATTAATTGAATTTGCTAAGATTGTACTATTTGGTTTTACTTTTGGTTTTACTTTTGCACATGCATTAAACTTTATAATTAATAAAAAATGGGTGCCTCATTATTTATTAAATGTTTTAGCATTGGCTTCAGTACTTGGTGTTTTTGTACTTTCAGATGCTTTTGCACATGAATCTGGATTGTTAGCTGTTGTTGTAATGGGCATGGTGTTAGGAAATTCTAATTCACCATACTTAAAAGAGTTATTATATTTTAAAGAATCATTAAGCGTACTCTTAATTTCGATATTATTTATATTATTATCAGCCAATATAAACTTTGAAGATCTATTATTAATTTACAATTGGAAAACTGCATTATTATTTGCTATTGTTGTTTTTATAATTCGACCAATTGGTGTCTTTTTAAGTACTCATAATTCAAGTTTAAAATTGAATGAAAAAATATTTATCAGTTGGGTTGGTCCACGTGGTATTGTAGCGGCAGGAATCGCCTCATTATTTGGTTTAAAATTAGCCAAAAATGGTGTGCCTGGTGCTGAATACATTACCCCACTTGTCTTTATGATTGTATTGGGAACCGTTTTATTAAATGCAACCACTGCAAGAATGTTTGCAAAATTAATTGGTGTCTTTCTAACTAAATCTGAAGGGATCTTAATTGTTGGTGCCTCAAAAATATCCCGCTTAATTGGTCATTATTTGGAAAGTAACGGAAGACATGTAGTCTTAATTGATAGTAACCAAAATAATATAAATAAGGCAAGAGATCTTGGTCTGGAGGCTATAAATAGCGATGTTTATTCAGATAAATTAGCAGATAATATTGAATTAAACGATGTTGGTTATTTGATGGCTTTAACAGCGAATTCAGAAATAAACAATTACGTAATCGATAAATTTAAAAATCAATTTGGTGAAAATGGTACATTTAGATTGGTAAGTACAACTGAAATGAATGACGAACAAAGTAATCCTAAAGAGGGTTTGTTTTCACACACTAATGATTATAACTCTTTAAACGAAGTGGCTAATAATTATCCCAGTATTAATGAAATTAAATTAGAATCAAAAGAACATTTTGAGCGTTTAATTGAACGTACTGAAAACGATGAAGAAATTGTACCTCTATTTATTAAAAATAAAACGGGTGTATTAGAAATTATTCCTTCAAATAATAAAAATGTTAAAATTGTGGAAGGTGCTTCACTAGTTTATTTAGGTAAACTAATTAAGGTTTAGTCAAAATTTATTCACTTATTTCAGATTCAGGTGCTAATTCTACAATTAACCCATCTAGTTCATCTTTTAAATAAATTTGACAGCCTAAACGGCTATTATCTTTTACATGGAAAGCTTGGTCTAACATGTCTTCTTCTTCCAAGCTCATTTCTGGTAATTCTAACTCAGGTGTTTCGATATAACATTGACAAGAAGCACACATGGCCATACCACCACAAATTCCAATAGTACCTTCAGGAGCCAATTCGTAAACTCTTACCAGTTCCATTACATTCATATTCATATCTGTTGGAGCATCTACGTTGTGAGTGTCTCCTGCTCTGTCTATAATGGTAACTTTTATTGTATTTTCTTCCATGCTTGTTTGAAAAAATAATATGATTATGTTTGTCTAATTCTAGGTACACTATGAAAAAGTATGGCACTTGAGCTGACGATGCGTTATATTTTTGAAGTAATTGCTTTTTTCTGTTCTTTTTTAACTCCATCAAAACCAGTAACACCAGAAACCGTAGTATATTTCATCACTAATTTTTTAGCATCCGGATTTACCAATTTGTATGCTGATTGCACCATGATAGTAGCCTCATGAAATCCGCAAAGAATTAATTTTAGCTTACCTGTATACGTATTTACATCTCCAATGGCATAAATACCTGGAATATTGGTGCTATAATCTGTAGCATTATCCACTACGATCGCATTTTTTTCTATATTCAAGCCCCAATTAGCTATTGGCCCCAATTTAGGAGATAATCCGAAAAGTGGAATAAAATGATCAACCTCAACAATTTTATTTCCTTCTGTTGAATTTTTCACTGTTACAGATTCTACTTTATCCTTTCCATGAATTTCAATTACTTCAGACTCTGTCAACAATTTTATTTTGCCTTTTTTAACCAACTCCTTAACCTTTTCAACAGAATCTAGAGCCCCTCTAAATTCAGTTCTTCGATGTACTAAGGTAACTTCCTTAGCAATATCAGTCAAAAAGATAGACCAATCTAATGCAGAATCACCTCCACCAGCAATAATGATCTTCTTATCCTTATAGAAATTAGGCTCTCTGATAATATATTCAACACCTTTATCCTCATAGTCAACAATTTCCTTGATTGGTGGTTTTCTAGGCTCAAATGAACCTAAACCTCCGGCAATTGCAACAACGGGTGCATTGTGTTTTGTCCCTTTACTGGTAGTAACAACAAAACTACCATCTTCTAATTTCTCGATAGTTTCGGCACGTTCTCCTAAAGTATAAGTAGGCTCAAAAGGAGCAATTTGTTCTTCCAAATTTTTAACTAAATCTCCAGCTAATACAGATGGATATCCAGGAATATCGTAAATAGGTTTTTTAGGATAAATTTCTGCCAATTGACCTCCTGGTATAGGTAATGCATCAATTAAGTGACAACGTAATTTTAAAAGTCCTGCTTCAAATACTGTAAATAGACCTACAGGTCCCGCTCCAATAATAAGGATATCTGTTTTAATCATTATATATCAAATTTTTGACAAAAATAAGAACAATATTATTTTTGATATGTGATTTTTATCACATTACCCCTTTTATGTGTAATTCGTTAAAATCTTTATTAATGGTTAAGGTGTTATCTCCGTTTACCTGCATCTTTTTAAAATCAATTTCTTCATTATCGATTTGTATTTTATCAATTTCGAATGGCAAACCATGAAAATTTATTTTAAATGTTTTATAATCTGCATCATATCTACCTGATTTATGCTGCTGAATGATAAGTTGCTTTTCTTTACCAAGAAGTTTAAAAGTTCTATAACTATATTTTCCTTTGGTATAGTCGTAACCATCATGAGCATCATCAAATAAGAAAGATTTTTCAGTTCCTATTTTAAAGTATACATCTAAAGTTACCTCTTCAATGTTTTTTTCACCTACATATTGTTGTACTGGATATTTTGGTATAACTGAACCTGATTTTATAAAAATAGGCATTGTTTCAATATCACTACTCACCCACATTTCTTTACCTCCTTCTACAACTTCATCATTCCACATATTAAACCAATCACCTTTAGGAACATACATTCTTCTTCCTTTTGAATTTGGTTCAAGAATAGGACACACTAATATTTTATCTCCAAATACAAACTCATCAGTTCTGTAATGCGTTTGAATATCTTTTTGATCATACATTACCATTGACTTCAAAATTGGAACACCATCATTAAAATAATGCCAAAAAGCAGTATATAAGTAAGGTAATAACTGGTAGCGTAGCTCTATAAACTTTCTTACAATATCGGTTATTTCATCACCAAATGCCCATGGTTCTTGTGCTCCATGATCACCTGAAGAATGTACTCTACAAAAAGGGTGAAAAATACCCAATTGAATCCATCGTGCAAATAATTCACCTTCTGGTTGCTCTGCAAATCCACCAATATCACTTCCTGCAAAAGAATACCCTGACATTGACATACGTTGAGCTTGTACATTGGCAATCCATAAGTGCTCCCAAGAGGCCACATTATCACCAGTCCAAGAACTCGTATAACGTTGTGTCCCTGAATAGGCAGCTCTCGTAATTACAAATGGTCTTTTTGGAAAAGCAAATTTCTTTAAACCTTGATAGGTTGCTCTCGCCATTTGCATTCCATAAATATTATGGGCTTTTCTATGACTACATGGGTTTCCATCATAATCATGACGAACATCATTAGGAAAGGTCTTGTTTGGCACTTCCATAACAGCGGGCTCATTCATATCATTCCACACGCCTTTTACGCCTATATCTTCTATTAATTCTTTAAATAATCCAGACCACCATTCTCTAACTTCAGGATTGGTAAAATCAGGAAAGTAACACTGACCAGGCCATACTTTACCTTTCATATAAGGACCATCTGCTCGTTTACAGAAATAATCTTTTTCTAAACCTTCTCTAAAAATGTTATAATCTGCATCAATTTTGATTCCCGGATCAATAATAGCAACGGTTTTAAAACCATCATCCAATAGCTCTTTTACCATTCTTTTTGGATCAGGAAAATATTCTTTATTCCAAGTAAAACACCTGAAACCTTCCATATAATCGATATCCAAATAAATGGCATCACATGGTATTTGTAATTCTCTGAACTTTGAAGTAACCTCTTTTACGTTACTTTCAGGATAATAACTCCATTTACATTGGTGAAAACCCAAAGACCATAAAGGAGGCATTTGATGTGGCTTTCCTGTTAAATCTGTATAATTAGCAACTACCTTATCCATTTCTGGACCATACATAAAGTAGTAATTCATTTCACCACCTTGAGCCCAAAAGCTCATCACATCTTTACGTTCATGAGCAAAATCAAAGTATGATCTAAAGGTATTGTCAAAGAAAATACCATATGATTTTCCTGCATGTAGCCCTGTAAAAAAGGGAATAGCTTTATATAGTGGATCGGTATCTTTACCATAAGCATAAGAATCTGTAACCCAATTCTGAAAACGCTTACCTTTTAAGTTTAAATGTGTAGGCTTGTCTCCAAGTCCGTAATAGCTTTCTCCTTTACGAGATTTCTTACTCATTTTAACAACATTACCTCCATGCTCATAACTCTCTTCCCAATGAAAACCAATTTCATCATCAATAATTAAAGTCTTGTCTTTTGCATCAAACAAAGAAATTCTAGCATTCTCTTTTTTAATACGACATATTAATTTTTCTGTGGTAATTTCATACTGGTCATCATTTTCTTCAATTTCAAGAATATCATAACCGCTGTTCGCATATTTGGTAATAGCATAAGAAAAGTCATTTTCAAAAATACCTGTGGTGCTATATCTAAAACGTATAACACTATCTCTTAAAATTGTCACTTTTAATGTAACACCATTCTCAGTAAAAAAATTGAAGGTATCAATATGTTTTTCATATGATACTATTTTTGAAGGAAATTGATTTCCTATTATTTCTAGTTCTGTATTTGTAATCATAAATTGTTATTGTAAATCGGTTGGCAAAACTACTAAATTTTAGAACGAAACTTAGTCCGTTTTATTTAAAAAAGGGGGTAAAACATTGCAAATAACATAAATAACAACATCTTAAATTAATAAAACATTGTTATTTAGTGCTAGAAATATTGATTTTTTATGAAATATATTTAAAAATAACCACGCCTAAAGGTGGAATACCTATTGTAGCAGAATAAGGTTTATTATGTTCTTTTTTCTTTTTTAAAGTGATTTGTCTCGTATTAGAAAATCCACTTCCGCCATATTTTTCTGAATCACTATTAAATATTTCCTTTATTTTACCTTTTCTTGGCAATCCAATATTGTACTTTTCAATAGTTTTAGGTGTGAAATTACATACTACAACAGTATCATTTTCTTTATCATGCCCTTTACGAATATAAGAAAGCACACAATTTTTATTATCGTCTAAACTTATCCATTCAAAACCATCAGCACTAAATGCTTTTTCATATAATGCGGGTGTATTTTTATAAAATTGATTTAAATCTTTAAAAAATGCTTGTGTATTTTTATGTGGTTCAAACTCTAATAAATTCCAATCTAAACTTTTCTGAAAATTCCACTCGTTATATTGACCAAATTCACCTCCCATGAACACTAAATTAGTACCAGGATGTGTAAACATATAGCCATAAAGCAATCTTAAATTAGCAAAACGTTGCCATTCATCACCCGGCATTCGGCCCAAAATAGAATTTTTACCATAAACAACTTCATCATGCGATAGCGGCAACATAAAGTTCTCAGAAAATGCATAAGCTAAACTAAATGTAATATCATTTTGATGATATTGTCTATAGATTGGATCTTTGGCAAAATAATCTAATGTATCATGCATCCAACCCATCATCCATTTCATTCCAAAACCTAGACCATCGTGTTTTACAGCTCTTGTTACTCCAGGAAAAGCAGTCGATTCTTCCGCAATGGTTATAACACCATCAAAATTATCTTCTACGGCTTGGTTAAATTCTTTTAGTAAAGAAACCGCTGCTAAGTTTTCTCTTTCACCATAAATATTTGGCTCCCATTCACCCTCTTCACGCGAATAATCTAAATATAACATAGATGCTACAGCATCAACACGTAAGCAATCAATATTGTATTTTTCTAACCAAAATAAGGCATTGCTAATCAGAAAAGAACGTACTTCATTACGTTCATAATTAAATATAAGACTTTTCCAATCTTGATGATATCCTTTTCTTTTATCAGGATGTTCATATAAATGTGATCCGTCAAAAAAGCCTAAACCATGATCGTCAGATGGAAAATGCGATGGTACCCAATCTAAAATTACACCAATATCATTTTGATGAAATTGATCTACCAAATACATAAACTCTTGTGGCGTACCAAAACGAGAAGTAGGTGCAAAATACCCTGTTAGTTGATAACCCCAAGAAGGGTCATAAGGATATTCCATAATTGGCATTAGCTCAATATGCGTAAAGTTCATTTCCTTAACATATGGGACTAATTTTTTAGCTAATTCCTTATAAGTCAAACGCTCATTATCTTTAGATTTCATCCAAGAATCTAAATGCACTTCATAAACAGAATAAGGTCTATCTAAACCATTCTTATCCTTACGATAAGACATCCATTTTTTATCTTTCCATTTATAATTATCAATACCCCAAACAATAGAAGCTGTTTTAGGTGGGTGTTCACAACGCTTCGCATATGGATCAGCTTTTTCAGTTATGACACCGTTATGATTACTGTGTATTTTGTATTTATATAAGCTACCTTCACCAACATCAGGTATAAAACCCTCCCAAATACCAGAGGCATCCCATCGTACATTTAATGGATGTTCTTCTCCTGACCAAAAATTAAAATCTCCAATAACAGAAACTTGTTTAGCTGATGGGGCCCATACTGCAAAATAGGTTCCCTTAACACCATCTACTGTTACAATATGAGAGCCTAATTTTTCGTATAATTTAAAATGTTTACCTGATTTAAACAGGGCGATGTCAAAATCAGTAAATTGGCTATACGTTGATACTTTGGTCATAGTTTTGTTTGGTCTATTATTTTAGAGTGAAAACACTCTTAACCTCAATAAGAGGTAAATTATTACATTTATTTTAATATGTTAGATTAAAATAGGCACTATTAAATTGTATATCCTTTTGGTAATACCGCATGTTTTTTAATAACAACGATACCATCTTTAATAACATATTGATCTGTTTCTTTATCCTTTAAATGTGGACCACCATTAATTCTAACATCATCGCCTATTCTACAGTTCTTATCTATTATAGTATTTTTAATAAAGCATCTTTCACCAATACCCATAAGAATTGGAGTTTTCTTTCTGTTTATTTCTTCTAGAGATTCGTAATAATCGCAACCCATCATATACGTATTAATAACGGTTGATTCCTTACCTATTCTAGATCTAATACCAATTACCGAAGTTTCAATTTTAGCAGCTTGAATAATACAGCCTTCTGCAATTACCGCTTTATCTAAAACAGTACCTGATATTTTTGAAGTAGGTAATATTCTTGCATTTGTATAAACCCTTTGATCGGTATCATATAAATTGAATTTTGGAATATTATCGGTCAATCCTAAATTGGCTTCAAAAAATGAATCAATATTACCAATATCGGTCCAATATCCTTCAAATTGATAACTTAACGTTTTATGATCGTGTATCGCACCTGGAATAATCTCTTTACCAAAGTCGTTCGTGTCTGGATTGCTCATTAAATCTACCAACAACTGTCTATTAAATATATAGATACCCATAGAAGCTAAGTAGTTCCTATTTTCACCTTTCATTTCGTCACTTACTTCTGAAGTCCAATCTGGTAACAGTTCTGCATCAGGTTTTTCGATAAAAGAGGTAATTACATTTTCACTATTGGCTTTTAGTATACCAAATGAAGTAGCGTCTTTTGCGTTTACTGGAATGGTCGCAATAGATATTTCAGCACCTTTGCTAATGTGTTCTTCAAGCATTAACCTATAATCCATTTGATACAATTGATCTCCAGATAAAATTAAGGCATATTCAAAATCATTACGTAAAAAATGATGCATACTTTGTCGTACAGCATCTGCAGTTCCTTGAAACCAAGATTGACTTTGAATTGTTTGTTCTGCAGCTAATACATCTACAAATGCAGAACTAAAAAAACTAAAATGGTAGGTGTTTTTAATATGTCTATTTAACGATGCCGAGTTAAATTGTGTTAACACATAAATTCTCTTTATTTCACTATTGATACAGTTACTAATAGGGATATCAACCAACCTATATTTACCTGCAATTGGTACTGCTGGTTTAGATCTTGATTCTGTCAAGGGGTAAAGTCTTGACCCTTGGCCACCTCCTAAAATAATTGATAATACCTTTTTGCTGTTCATATTTACTTTTTTAATGATTTATATAAATTGATATATGCCTTTGCAGAAGAATCCCAAGAGTGATCTATTTGCATAATTAAATTCCGAATTTTATTAAACTCCTTTTGATCGTCGTACAACTCCGTAGCTCGTTGCATTGTTTCAACTACTGTCTCCGTATTAAGCTGATGGTGTACGAAACCGAAACCGCCTCCCTCTACATCAATAACGGTATCTTTTAATCCACCTACACTATTAACTACAGGTATGGTTCCATATCGCAAGGCATACATTTGATTTAACCCACAAGGCTCAACACGCGATGGCATTAAAAGAAAATCAGCACCAGCGTAAATGATATGAGCTAGCCTTTCATCGTAACCGATATACGTACTGTAATCTCCTTTATATTTATAGGTAAGCATCTCTAAAGCACCTTCAATATCTTTTTGACCAGAACCTAATAATAAAATAGAAATGTCTAAATGATGTAAAGCCGCATCGAATATTTGCGGAAATAAATCTGCTCCTTTTTCACCAACCAACCGTCCTATAAATGAGAACAATGGTTTTTTAGGATCGAGACCAAACTCTTTACACAACCATTCTTTATTGGCTTTTCTACCAGTATCTAAGGTTTTTTGAGTGTAATTTTTTATAATATAGTTATCTGTCTCCGTATTCCAGACCTGAGTATCAATTCCATTTAAAATACCAACGCATTTAGCACTCTCATGACTCAATAAACTCTCTAATCCATTGGCATTACTTTTCAACTCTTCCATGTAACTTGGAGATACTGTCGTCACTTTCCAGGCACATTTAATAGCTGCTGCTAGCGGATTTATTTGATGATTCCAATCGATTAAACCTACTTGTGTAAAATCAAATTCAGGTATCATATATACTTTGTCATGTGAAAACCATCCTTGATACTGAGCATTATGTATGGTAGTAATGGTAGCGACAGTTTTTAGTTCGCTGTATTTATAACATTGATCCATCATAAAAGGAATTAACCCTGTATGATGATCATGACAATGTACCACATTTGGTCTTTTCTCTTTCTGTAAAACCCAATCTAACACGGCAATTTGAAAAGCTAAAAAACGTTCCGTATCATTAGGTGAATACACATAATCTTTAAACAATAATGTTGGTATATCAACTAAAAATAAGTCAAACCCCAAGTCATTATTTTCTAACATTAAGATATTAACATCTAAATCAAATACACCTAGTCTAACTTTAGAACTTGAAATGGTTTTAAATTTATTTGATTTTGTAAACGCGTTATCATAAAAGGGCATAACAACCTCACTGGTTACCCCTAATTTATTTTGATATTTAGGTAAAGAGCCTACAACATCAGCCAAACCTCCGACTTTTGCAATAGGATAACATTCAGCACTAACATGTAATATATTCATAGGTAAGGTTTGATAATCCTTAAAATTACAAAACATTTTTTAAAATACTCTTTAAAATATGTATGTTTTTTATGATTTTTTATAATTATTCATTTTAGCCCTGAATATGAAATCTTTAAAACATTTGCCTAACTTTACACATATAAAACAATTGCTGAATTCGATGAATTTTAAAAAAAGTATCCCTATTTGTTTACTATTGATTTTACTCTTTAAGGTAAGCTGGAGTCAAACTAATATTCCACCATCAATACAAGCAATTGGCAATACGGCCTACTGTCCGTTATCTGAAGTTAATGTGGTAAGCAGTTTTGATATAATAGACCCAGACGACACTTCTATTCAGGCATTTTACATACAAATCTCTGAAGGTTATGTTAATGGGGAAGATCTGTTAAAGCTCAACAATAGTGCTACACATTCTAAAATAACAACACAATGGAGTGCCCTTGAAGGTAAACTAACATTGCAGAGTGCAACTACTCCTGAAATGAATTATACAGATTTAATTGCCGCCGTTAAAGATATCGTATTTAGCAGTAGTTCTGTTACGGTTTCAGGCAATAGGTCATTTTCTTTTACCATCGGTTCAGCAAACTATTTACCATCTACTGACCATTACTACGAATACATATCAAATATTGGTATTACCTGGTCCGATGCCAAAGTCGCTGCTGAAAACAGAACCTATTTTGGTTTAGAGGGTTATTTAGCAACCATAATCTCACCTGACGAGGCTAAATTGGCTGGTGAGCAAGCGAGTGGTGCTGGATGGATTGGCGGTAGCGATGCTGAATCAGAAGGCAATTGGAAATGGGTAACTGGACCAGAAAAAGGCACTTTCTTTTGGTATGGTTTAGCGGTAGGAAATTCACCTACTTTCGCCTTTTGGAACACAAACGAGCCCAACAATTTGGGTGATGAAGACTATGCTCATATCACGGCTCCCGGAGTTGGTATTTTAGGTTCTTGGAACGATTTAAGCAATACTGGTTCCACTTCAGGTGACTTTCAACCGAAAGGATATATTGTAGAATATGGTGGAATGCCAGATGATCCAGAAGTTAATATTTCTACCAGTACTAACATTTATATTCCCGCAGTAACTTCTACAATTCCATCAACAAGATGTGGTCCAGGAGAAATTACTTTAATTGCCAAATCAGATGTTGGCAGTGTGGTTTGGCACGATACTCCAACAGGTGGAACCACTTTATTTACCGGCGAAAATTTTAAGCCAACCATTATAAATACAACTACATATTACGCTTCTGTTGTTGGGGCTGGATGTGGAGAAAGCCCTAGAATTCCTATTATAGCAACAGCTAATGAATTACCTGATATTAAATCTGTTCTAAATTTTAAAAATTGCGATATAGATAATATCAACGATGGTTTCACTAATTTTAATTTAAATGAGGCCACCGAAATTATAACCAAAGGAGATAATGAATTAAGAGTGTCATATCACCTTACCATAGCAGATGCAGAAGCAGAAATTAATGCGGTTAATGCATATCCTTTTAATAATCAAACAGCGACTACTGTTTACGCACGTGTTGAAAAGCCAAATGCATGTTTTTTAATATCCACTATAAACTTAGAGGTTTCCACTACCGCTTTTCCAGATGGCTATGTTTATACTTTAGTAGGTTGCGATAATTTAGATACAAATGATGGTATTACTACATTTGACCTTACCACGGCTTCGAATCAGCTAATTAATCAATTCCCTACAGGTCAGAATTTAAGAGTATCTTACTTTAAAAATCTCATTGATGCTCAATCTGAAGAGAATGAAATTACCGATCAATCTAATTATATTAATTCAAGCCCTTATTCAGAAACACTTTTTGTAAGAGTAGAAAGTGCTGACAACGGTGCCTGTTATGGAATTGGTGCAAATTTGTTATTAACGGTAAATCCTAGTCCAGAATTTGAGATAAATCCTGAAGAGGCCTTATGCTTAAATTTAGGTCCACTCGTTATTCAAACATTTAATGCCGATGGTGACTATGCATATGAATGGCTTAATGACAAAAATGAAGTCATTAGCACTGAACCTACTGCGACAGTAAATTCTAAAGGAGTTTACACTGTAACGGCAACCTCAAATGAAAACTGCACCTCAACTCCAAAAACAATTATAGTAAAAGAATCTGATGTAGCTAGTATTACCTTAAATGATATTCAAATCAAAGATGATTCTGATAATAATACAATTACGATAAATACAGATAATTTAGGTATTGGGGATTATGAATTTGCTCTAGATGATGAAGATGACTTCTATCAAACAGAATCATTATTTGAAAATGTTGCAGCTGGAATTCACACCTTATATATAAGAGAACAAAATAATTGTGGAACGATCAGCATTGACATTTCGGTTATTGGATTTCCTAAATTTTTTACACCCAATAATGACGGATTCAATGATACATGGAGTATAAAAGGTATACGTGAAGATACTTTTGAAATGTCTAGTATTTATATCTACGATCGGTTTGGAAAAATGCTGGCTAAAACCGATGTAAATGATTTAGGTTGGGATGGTACTTACAAAGGCAAACTAATGCCTGCTAGTGATTATTGGTTTAAAGTACAATTGACAGATAAAAACGGAGCTGTTAGAAACAGAAAAGGGCATTTTAGTTTAGTGAGGAGGTAGATTGTAACTTCTTTTCAAGTAAATCTTTAAATAACCCTATCCATTGATCAATTTGAACTAAGTATATCTTTTACCCTTTTCTTTAAAACAGGTAAAACGTCTTTCTCAAACCAAGGATTTTTAGTCAACCAAAAACGATTTCTAGGCGATGGATGTGGTAGTACAAAATAGTTGGGCAAATAGTCCTGATAGTTTTTTACCGTTTCTGTCAGTGTTTTTTTAGCTTCTTTTTTCAAATAATATTTTTGAGCATACATTCCAATTAATATAATCAGCTCTACATTGGGTATTTTATCCAAAAGCTGTTGATGCCATAAAGGTGCACATTCGGGTCTCGGAGGCAAATCGCCTGATTTCCCTTTACCAGGGTAACAAAACCCCATGGGTACAATTGCTATTTTCTTTTCATTATAAAATGTTTCATCCGTAATGTCTAACCATTTTCGTAATTGTTTTCCACTTGAGTCATCCCATGGAATTCCTGTTTTATGAACTTTTGTCCCTGGAGCCTGACCAATAATTACAATCTTTGATTCACAACTCGCTGCTAAAACAGGTCTTGGACCTAAAGGCAAATGCGAGATGCACACTTCGCACTTTCTGATATTTTTTAATAATTCTTGCA
This sequence comes from Aureibaculum algae, assembly GCF_006065315.1. Taxonomy (GTDB): domain Bacteria; phylum Bacteroidota; class Bacteroidia; order Flavobacteriales; family Flavobacteriaceae; genus Aureibaculum; species Aureibaculum algae. The sequence continues at coordinate 4,952,028 of NZ_CP040749.1, forward strand.
TGCTTATTTACGAGTCCAATTATATAATTTAAAGGTACATTATTTATTATAAAATGAAGTTTTCAAAATCGCTTCTTTAGAACTAAAGAATCTTTTCTAAAAAGTCACTAAAAACAACAACTTATTACAAGAAAATAACTATCTTGGTTAACCATATTTTTCTTACCTAAAACCAACCTATATGCAAGAATTTTTTGACGGAATGTCAACTTTTGAACAAACCTATTGGATCATTGCTCTAATCGGTTCTGCAATCTTTATTGTTATTTTGATTATGACCTTTTTAGGTGGTGACATGGATAGTGATATGGTAGCAGACGGTACTGATTTTGAAGCTGATGATGGCGGTGTTGGATTTCAATTTTTTACATTCAAAAACTTAATCGCCTTTTTTACTATTTTTGGTTGGACAGGCGTAGTTTGCACGGGCTATGATCTATCAGACGGCGTAATCTTAACCATTTCCGTAATCGCTGGTCTCTTAATGATGGTGGCCACTTCTTCGCTTTTCTATTTTATGAATCGTCTTACGGAAGATGGTACTTTAAAAATCAAAAATGCTATTGGAACTGTTGGTGAGGTTTATTTACCGATTGGAGCCAACCGAACCAAAACTGGTAAGGTTCAAATTAGTGTGCAAGGTTCATTGCGAGAACTAGAAGCCCTTACCGATGAAAATATTGACTTAGCAACGGGTACGGTTGTAAAAGTAATTGAAATAGTGAGTGCCGAATTATTATTAGTAGAAACCCTATCAAAAAACAAATAACACATGAAATGAGCATGTTAACAGCATTATCATTTAGGGGAATGATTATTTGCGAACAGCATGTGACTTTTAAAAAACAAAAAAATTAAACCTATGAATTTATTATTTGCTCAAGCTGAAGCATTCAGCGGAATTTATTTAATTGCTGCTGTCATATTAATCTTATTTATTTTCCTATTTTCTATGATGCGAAGGTACAAACGTTGTCCTTCTGATAGAATTTTGGTTGTTTACGGTAAAACCGGAGGCGGACAATCTGCCAAATGTATCCATGGTGGTGCGGCATTTATATGGCCAATTATTCAGGATTATGAGTTTTTAGACTTAACCCCAATGTCTATTGAGGTTAATTTGACTAACGCCTTAAGTAAGCAAAACATCCGTGTAAACGTACCTTCACGTTTTACCATTGGTATCTCTACCGAGCCTAGTGTAATGCAAAATGCTGCAGAAAGATTATTGGGACTAACGTTAGAAGCTGTTAAAGAATTAGCTCAAGAAATTATTTTTGGTCAATTGCGTATGGTAGTTGCATCTATGGATATTGAAGAAATTAATTCTGACCGTGATTCATTTTTATCACATATTACTCATGGTGTTGAAGCGGAATTGAAAAAAGTAGGTTTAAAATTAATAAACGTTAATATTACTGATATTCACGATGAGTCTGGATATATTGAAGCTTTAGGTAAGGAAGCCGCTGCAAAAGCAATTAACGATGCTAAAATATCGGTATCTCAAAAAGTTAGAGATGGTTCTATTGGTGAGGCTCAAGCGGTACAAGATCAACGTATTCAGGTAGCGGCAGCCAATGCCCATGCGGTAGAAGGTGAAAATACTGCCAAAATTCAGATAGCAAATTCAGATGCTGCCAGAAGATCTAGAGAAGCTGAAGCAGAAAGAATTGCCAATGCCTCTGAAAAAGTACAAGCTGCAAAAGCATTAGAAGAAGCTTATGCTGCTGAAAAAATTGCTGAAGAAGCTAGGGCAACACGTAAAGAAGCTGAACAAGGTGCAGATATTATTGTTCCTGCAAGAATCGACAAGCAAAAAATTGAAATTGATGCGGAAGCACAAGCGGAACAAATTAGAAGAATTGCAAAAGGTGAAGCGGATGCGATTTTTATGAAAAAAGAAGCTGAAGCAAAAGGTCTCTATGAAATTTTAACAAAACAGGCTGCTGGTTTAGATCAAATTGTAAAAGCTGCGGGTAATAATTCAAAAGATGCAGTATTACTATTAGTAGCTGATAAATTACCTGAATTGGTTAAAACACAAGCTGAAGCCATTAAAAACATTAAGATTGATAAAGTTACCGTTTGGGAAAATGGTGGAGGAAAAGATGGAAAAACATCTACTTCTAACTTTATTTCAGGAATGTATAAAGCAGTTCCTCCTTTACAAGAAATGTTTAACATGGCAGGTATGCAATTGCCAAACTATTTAAAAGGTGAAGATATTGAAGATGCATTAGAAGCTAAATCATCAGAAAAGACGAGTGCTAAAGCTAAAGATGTAAAATCAAAAGACGATTCTGCAGAATCATAAACTGTCTAAATTTATAGTTAAAAAACCACGTCAATTGACGTGGTTTTTTATTTTATAATAATTTATGAGCGATAAACGCACCTAAATATAGAAAGTAACCGACATTTTCTTGTTTTGACTTTTCGATCTTACCGTTTAGAACTTTTTTTGCATCTTATTTTTTTCCTTCCACAACCACTACAAACTCACCTTTGGGTGGTTTATTTTCAAAATGTGCAAGTACTTCCTTTACCGTTCCTCTTACTGTTTCTTCATACAATTTAGTCAACTCACGGGAAACTGAAATTTTTCTATCGGCACCAAAATGTTCTGCAAACTGTGTTAAGGTTTTTAGCAATTTATGAGGAGACTCATAAAAAATGATAGTCCTTGGTTCTTCTGCCAAAAGTCCCATTCTTGTTTGTCTTCCTTTTTTAATGGGTAAAAAACCTTCAAAAACGAATTTATCATTAGGCAAGCCACTATTTACCAAAGCTGGTACAAAGGCCGTAGCTCCTGGCAAACACTCTACTTCAATATCATTTTCAATACAAGCTCGAGTTAATAGAAATCCCGGATCTGAAATTGCCGGCGTTCCTGCATCAGAAATTAAAGCAATAGATTCGCCAGATTTTAATCGCTCCACAAGACGTGTTACCATTTTATGCTCATTGTGCATATGATGGCTTTGCATTTGCGTACCAATTTCAAAATGTTTTAATAATTTACCCGAAGTTCGGGTGTCTTCTGCTAAAATAGTATCTACTTCTTTCAACACTCTAACAGCTCTGAAAGTCATATCTTCTAAGTTTCCTATTGGAGTAGGAACAATATATAGTTTTGAAATCACCTTAAATATTTAAGCTGCAATTTAACAAAGTTTATGCAAATTACTGACTTATTATATTTATTGGAATTTGTATTTTTACCACATGGAAGATTTTACACTTTATTTAAAATTAGGTTTATACCATGTTTTAGATTGGCAAGCCTACGACCATATATTATTTTTAATAGCCTTAGCAGTTATTTACAATTTCACCAATTGGAAAAAAGTGCTTTGGTTAATAACCCTATTTACCATTGGCCACACCATAACCTTATCACTTGCAGCTTATAACATTATAAGCATAAATATTGAAATAGTTGAATTTTTAATACCTGTTACCATATTTATTACTGCTTTGGTAAATATAGTTACTCTAAAAAAGAGCAAACAAAAAAGTTCAAATATCAATTTAATATTTGCCTTTTTCTTTGGTTTAATCCATGGCTTAGGGTTTTCAAATTATTTTAAAATGTTAATGGACGATACCGAATCTAAATTATTACCCTTATTAGAATTTGCACTTGGTATTGAAATTGCTCAAGTAATTATAGTATTGGGTATTTTAATTTTAGGTTATATTGCTCAGAACTTTTTTAGAGTTTCAAAGAGAGATTGGGTGTTAGTACTCTCTTCAATAGTAATTGGTGTGGTTATCCCGATGCTAACAGAACGCATATTTTGGTAAAAATTTAACAAAAAACCCATAATTTTATCGGTACTTTGCCGACTAAAATTTCGTTGAACCTAGTATGACAGTAGAAAAACAACTCAAATATGATCTTGCCTATTTAAAAATGGCAAAAGAATGGGCAAAGTTATCCTATTGTAAACGCCGTCAAGTAGGAGCTTTAATTGTAAAAGGTAAAATGATTATTTCTGACGGTTATAATGGCACTCCAACTGGTTTTGAAAATATTTGTGAAGATGATGAAAATTATACCAAATGGTATGTACTTCATGCGGAAGCTAATGCAATTTTGAAAGTTGCTTCATCAACACAAAGCTGTAAGGGAGCTACACTTTATATTACTATGTCACCATGTAAAGAATGTAGTAAACTCATTCATCAATCAGGTATAAAAAGAGTGGTTTACGCTCAAGCCTATAAAGATAATTCTGGATTAAAATTTTTAGAAAAAGCAGGTATTGAACTTGTTTATTTAAACGAATAAAAGACCAAAAACATATTACTCGTTGCATTCTTAAATGTAAATGACTAAACTTAAAAGACTTGAAACTATTTTAAAAGTATGAAAAATAGCAAAATATATTATCCATTATTTTTAGCCTTGGCTGTAGCCCTAGGTATTTTTATTGGCAGTATGTTAAATTACCCTCAAAATAGCTCAGGTTTTCTATTCAATTCAAGTTCTCAAGAAGCAAAAATTAAAAGGTTAATAAACTACATTCAATATGACTATGTTGATAAAGTAGATACCGATAGTCTTTTAGATGGAACCATTAGAAACATCTTAGATAAATTAGATCCGCATTCTGTATATATCCCTGCAAGTGAACATGATGCTATTGCCGAAACTATGAATGGTGAATTTGTAGGTGTAGGTATTCGCTTTTTTATGAGAAATGATTCTTTAACCGTGAGCAATGTTGTAAAAGATGGGCCAAGTGATAGAGCAGGAATTGAAGCTGGTGATAGAATTTTAATCGCTGACAATGACACTTTATACGGTAAGCTTTTAGAAAGTGATTACATTATAAAAAAATTGAAAGGCGAAGCAAATACAAAAGTTAAAATTAAAGTGTACAGAAAGTACAAAGACACTTTATTAAATTTTACATTGAAAAGAGGTACTATTCCTTTAGAGAGTATTCCTAGTTATTATATGCTAACTGATACACTCGGTTATATTAAAATTGACAAATTTGCAAATACTACTTATGATGAATTTAAAACTGCAATGAATACGTTGCAGAAAAAAAACATGAAAAGGTTAGTATTAGATCTAAGAGGAAACCCTGGTGGCTATTTGACAATTGCAACACAAATTATTGATGAATTTTTAGGAAAAGATAAGCTCATTGTTTTTACAAAAAATAAAGGAGGTCAAATCGATAAAAGTTTTGCTACGGCAAAAGGTGATTTTGAAAATGGTCAAGTGTATGTTCTCATTGATGAATCTTCTGCATCTGCAAGTGAAATAGTTGCTGGAGCCTTACAGGATAATGACAAAGGCGTAATTGTTGGTCGTCGTTCTTTTGGTAAAGGTTTAGTGCAACAAGAAATGGAATTAGGGGATGGTTCTGCGGTTAGATTAACGGTTTCGCGTTATTATACACCAACAGGCCGATCTATTCAAAAACCCTATAACAGTGAAAGTGGTGCTAGTTATTATAATGACCGATTAGAAAGATATAATAATGGCGAATTGACGAATGGTGATAGTATTAAAGTTGTTGATTCTTTAAAGTTTATTACTCCCAAAGGTAAAAGTGTTTATGGTGGTGGTGGTATTGTACCTGACGTTTTTGTGAGTATAGATACTACAGCCTATTTTGGAAGATTTCATTTTAGAGCCATTCAAGATTTTGTTTTTGAATATTTAGATAATCATCGTGAAGCTACAAAAGATTGGGAGGTAACCAATTTTAAACAAAATTTTGATAGTGATAGCGAAATTTTAAAAGAATACCTTTCCTTATTTGATGATCAAAGTAAATTAGCCGCTGAAAGTATTCCTTATATTAAATTATATTTAAAAGCTCTTTTTGCTCGTAGCCTCTACGATGAAAATGTATTTTATCAGGTAATGAATGAAAATGATGAAATGCTAAAAAAAGTAAAGGAATTGGAAATGAATATCGATTATATTAAGCCATAGTAGCATAATAATTAAACCTTATCATGCACTTTGGTATGTTCACCACCGTTCCATTGCGTTAAAATATCAGTTGCAACTGAGGCTCCACTGCCACAGGCAATAGCAAATTGACTTCGCCATCCCGCCAACGTACCAGCAACATAAATACCATCAACAACTAGGTGATCATCATTTTTAAGCTGAATGCGATTTTTTTCAGGTTTGGCTTTTTTATGAGGCTCTACAAATTGTTCTAATCCTTTTATAAAAAAAGTATTGGTATAACCTACAGCAATAACAATTTCTTTAGCCTGAAATACAGACTTATTGGTAATCACTTCAAAACCATTCGGTAACCGCTGTACCTCTATTACCTTTTCATCATCAATTTGACTAATGTTTGGATATAATTTAGAAAGTTGATTTTTACCATTTTCTAGAATGCTTTCACCTGTTGTACCGGGATCCAATCCCAAAACATTATTAAACAAGGCATCTTGCAAGTGTGATGCCTTTTGATGCATTATAATTCCAACTTTTTTATCCTTTGCAAAGGCCTTGTCTTTTGCTGAACCTAAAATCAATGCACAAGACATACCTGCAGCACCACCTCCAACAATAAGCACATCAAATGTTTTCATTCTGTTATTCGTTAAGTTATTTTTTCAAACCACAAAATTACATCAAAAACCCTTACTTACAGTATTGGGTTGAAGTCAGCATTTTATTGGATAAATAATCCCTGAATATTGGCTGCAAATAACTTTACAGCAATTGCCAATAGAATTACGCCAAAAACTTTTCTAATTACATCAATTCCCCCTTTACCTAATAAACCTTCAATTTTTTTAGAAAGCTTTAGTACTATATAAACAAAAATAGTATTGATTATAATTGCTATTACAATACTAATGGTTTGATATTCTGAACTCAAAGAAAGTATCGTTGTCATTGTACCTGCACCTGCAATTAAAGGAAATGCCAAGGGTACAACACTAGCAGTTTCAGGAGCGTCATGTTTATACAATTCAATACCTAATACCATCTCGAGAGCTAAAAAGAAGATAACAAATGCACCTGCTACCGCAAATGAATTTACATCAACACCAATTAACTTTAAAATTTCTTCTCCAACAAATAGAAAAGCGATCATTATAACTACTGCCACAAGCGATGCTTTTTCAGACTGTATATGACCTACCTTTTGACGCAAATCTATAATAATTGGGATACTCCCAATAATATCTATAACAGCAAATAACACCATAGTTGCTGTTAATATTTCTTTATAATCTAACTGCATATTCTCTATTCTTAAATTTTCGGCAAAAGTATATATATAAAAGGATTAAACTAGCAAAATAGAAATAATATTTTTATGCATAATTATATGTACTTTTGCTCCAATAATTTTAAAAAAAACCGATGTTTCAATTAGGTAAAACTATAGTTTCAGAAGAAATTATTGAAAATGATTTTGTCTGTAACCTTTCCGCATGTAAAGGTGCTTGTTGTGTTGATGGAGAAGCAGGAGCACCATTAGAAGAAGAAGAGTTAAAAATATTAATGGATATTTACCCAAAAGTAAAACCATACTTAACTAAAGAAGGTATTGAGGCAATTGAAGACCAAGGGTTATTTATTACTTCTGAGGGCGAATATGAAACACCATTAATTCCTAGTGATGATAGCTGCGTGTACATCAATTATGATGAAAAAGGCATTGCACAATGTGGTATAGAAGAGGCCTATAACCAAGGAGATATTGCTTGGAAAAAACCAATTTCTTGCCATTTATATCCCGTTAGAGTAAAAGATTATTCAGAATTTGCTGCGGTAAATTATCATAAATGGGAAATTTGTGATGATGCTTGTTCCTTAGGTAAAGAATTACAAGTGCCTGTTTATAAATTTGTTAAACAAGCATTAATCCGAAAGTTTGGTGAAGATTGGTATGAAGAACTAGAAAAAGTTGCTGAAAAAATGAAGCGGTAATTAATGCAATGGTAGTTTAATTTCAACCTTTGTCCCTTTTGGTTTCTTTTTTCCATCCGTTAAATCGGTAAAAGTGATTGAATAATCGTTTTGATATTCTTTTGCAAAATTACTGAGTCGTTCTTCGGTAAGTTTTATACCAACCGAGGTTGTTTTGTGTATTTTTCGGCTATTTATTTCTGCAGACTTTTTACGACCTATTCCATTGTCCGTTATGGTTATACTTAGATGAAATTCATCATCTTTATTGACTTTTATTTTCAAAATTTTCTTTTCTTTAATAGATGCTAAGCCATGCCAAATGGCGTTTTCTAAAAAAGGCTGTAAAATAAGTGATGGTATTTTTATAGTGTTAAGGTTTAATGATTGATCAATGACAACCTCAAACTCAATCTCATTATTAAACCTGATATTTTCAATGTTTATATATAATTGCATGGTTTCAATTTCATCGGCGAGTGAAATTTCTTTTTCTTGCGAGGCATTTAATATTTTCCTGATGAGTTTAGAAAATTTATTAAGATAATAAACAGCATTCTCCTTTTCATTATTTATAATGTAGAGTTTAATAGAATTTAAAGAGTTAAAGATAAAATGTGGATTCATTTGACTCCGTAAAGAGGTTATTTTTAGTTCGGCGAGCTCTTTGTCATATTTTTCTTTTAATTTTTGTATTTTTTCAGTTTTTGCTTGTAGACTTAGAGAAGCCAAATTTTCTTCTAATTGTAAATGTATGGTATCTTTTAGCTTTTCATTTTCTTGAAGTTGGCTTATCAATGTTGCCTGAGATTTATTTTTATCTTCTAAAATTAATTTCTGTTTATGTCCCAATCCTAGAGAGAATAATATATTTTCCAAAATAACTCCAAAATAAAAAATAGTAAAGCTTAGCTCATTACTTCCTGGTATCAAATCAAACATATCGATTAATGTTGCTCCCATTGACGAAAGAAACAAAAATAGCGAACCAACTATAATGTAGTACCTAAAAGGGTTATCCATCTTAAAAAGCAGCATATAAGCTCTTATGGAAAGGATATTCATGTAAATAAGAAAAAATATATTTCCTTTGGTGATAAATTCAACATTGCCTGTTATACGATATAAAATTTCGAATCCAATGGTTATAAAAAAAATGATGTAAATTCCTCGAAATATAATGCGATACCATTTTAAGGAAAATGCTTTTAAATCTAAAAAAGTAAAAGCAAAAATAAAATACAACATGTTATAGGTCCAAACCAAATTAACATCCAGGGCATTTAAAATGCCAACAAAAGGCTTGACTAAAATAGAAACAAACCCATCAGTTGATTCATTTAAGTGACTTAAAAAAATTAAGAAAGTGTACCCACAATAATATAAATAGGACTTGTCTTTGTGTTGAAAATATAATAAGAAATGATAAATGGAGAGCATAAATAAAATGCCCAGCACAAAATAGAGTATACCATTTTCATTAGGATACTCAAATATATATTTTATTGATTCTTTATCCACTTCATAAGACTAAATGGTTAAAACTTTAAGTAATGCATTTTTTTTAGAACGAGAAATTGGAATAGACACCCCGTTTTCTAATACTAAATATTGCCCATCACTTTTTATAAATTCTTTAATGAAGTTTATATTTACCAAATAGGAATTATGAACTCTAAAAAAAACGTCATGATTAATTATAGCTTCTACTTCTTTAATTTTTTTTGACAGAATTTCTTTTTTACCATCTTTGAAATAAATTTCACAATAATTACCATCAGATTTACAATAAATAATATCATCAATACCCACAAAAATGGTCTTACCTGCCAATGGTATTTGAATTTTATTAAAACTACTTTTCTGATTAATATTGGCTAATACTTTTTTCAATTCTGTACCTAATAAGTTCCTTTCTTTATTATGTTTAATTTTTGCTACAGAATTTAAGAGATCATCAGTGTCAATTGGTTTTAACAAATAATCTATAGCACTTTCTTTAAAAGCACGGATTGCATAATTATCAAAGGCAGTGGTAATAAGCAAATCAAACCCTCGGTACTTAAGATTGTTAAGCAATTGGAAACCATCCATTTCAGGCATTTCAATATCCAAAAAAACACAATCAGGTTTAAGGTAATTTATGGCAGAAATAGCCTCTATGGGATCCGTAAATGTTTCACATACTTCTATGCCTTTACAAAAATTTTCAATCTCCCATTGTAGGCTTTTAATAGCACTAAGTTCATCATCTACAATTATAGCTTTTATCATTTGAGGTTGATTTTATGCTTAAATATAATCGACTTTCATATGTATTTATTTTTAATATACATATTTGGTTCTTTTCAAAGTATAATTGGTATAAAAACCTTCATCAATGGTAAATACCATCACAATGGCCTTCATATCCGAAATTTACAAAATTATACTCCAATTGCACAAAAATAACTACTCACCGTACAATTTTTCTCAATTTTGATATTGTGAGTGTATACTTTTGAGCTAACAAACAAAAATAATTAATATGAAAACACTTAGCACAACAAGTCTCTTCCTTCTCTTTTTTTTAGTATGCCCCAATATAGAAGCACAATTTTTTAAAAATCTTACAAAGAGGGTAGAGCAAAAAGTAGAAAACACCGTAATAGATAAAACGGCCAATAAAGCTGCCGAAAAGGCATCCAAATCCATGGACAAAGTTTTTGAAATCAATCCCTTTGAAGGCGGAAAAGAAAAAGCAGATCCGAATTTGGTTGCTAATTCTTATGATTTCACTTGGAAATATTCAATGAAAATGTCTACTGAAAAAGGTGACATGACCTTTGACTATTACCTGAAGCCCGATGCGACCTATTTCGGATTTACTTCTGCTACAATGCAAAATATGTTTACAATTATGGACAATAGTAATAACGTAACCGTCATGTTTATGGAGTCTAAAGGCAATAAAATCGGTATGGTAACTTCCATGAACGTTGATTTAGACATAGACCAAGCTAAAGATGAATCTGCAAAATACACTTTTGAACAACTACCTGATAAAACAATAAATGGTTATCACTGCAAAGGGGTAAAAGCGTACAATGATGAGCATGAAATGGTCATGTACCTTACAAACGACACCGAAGTAAGTTTTGACAACATATATAAAACCGGCAAAACTAAAGTACCAGTGCAACTTAAGGATTATTTCAAACCTGATGATAAAATTCTAATGATCAGAATGGACATGAACAATCTAAAAAACAAAAAAGAAAGTGCAACAATGGAATGTATTGGCCTGGAAAAAGTATCTAAAACAATTAAAAAATCAGATTATAAATTTATGTAAACCACAAACCATTCCGCTCTATTGTGTAATTGGTTTTAGTATTCATTTGCTCTACCAATTTTCCAAAAAAAACCAAAACAACAGAGGATTATTTATAAAAACTGAATTGCAACTAAAAAATTAATAACTATGAAAAATTTAAAAAAAAGCAAACATCAAACAAAGGGCAATCACTATTTCGTCAATAGAATTCTACTTTTAACAATTGCCTTATTTACAACAATTTTAGTATTTAACGCATGTAGTAAAGATGACATCTTAAATCCAACCGGAAATTGTGGTAATTCTTCTTGGGCAGAACAAGTAGAAAAAGAAATAACAGCTTGGAGCAATGCTGCAACGGCATACAGCCAAGACCCAACAACGACAAATTGTAATAATTACAAAAGTGCTGGAAAAAATTACTTAGATGCCCTAGAGGATATAAAAAATTGTGTTCCTAGTGCAAGCTCCAACGATTTTAAAAAAGCTATCGAAGACGCTAAAAATGAATTGGACGCAATGAATTGTCAATAATAAGTAATAACTAACAAACAGAACACCATGGACTCTATTGAAAACAAACCAGTAGCTGTGAACGAAGGTAAGAACATAGCAATTATAGCCTATTTTACTATTATCGGGTTAATTATCGCCTTTGTAATGAACAATGAAAAGAAAAATACTTTTGCAAACTACCACATCAAGCAGTCCTTAGGTTTGGCGTTAACGGGTTTTGCATTGGGAATGATTGGTATGATTCCTATTTTAGGATGGATCGTCTCCTTTTTTGGCATTTTTATTATTCTGTTCATGTGGATAATGGGATTAATGAATGCGATAAATGGCAATGAAAAGCCAGTACCTCTTTTAGGGGAAAAATATTTAGAATGGCTTAAAAATTTATAAAATTAATTACAAAAACATGAACCATTTTATAAAACAAATGAAGTATACCACAAAAGCAGGAGCTTTTGCACTATTATTAATAAGCACAATTGCTTGTGATAAGAACAACGACCCCAATATCAATAAGAGAGGTTAATGCCTAAATTATAAACAGAAATTTAAAAACAGTAAAAATAAGTGACTTTTTTTTGGAAGAAAAAAGCAGAGCCATATATATAGTAAATAGAAACAATTTAAAATCATATTAAAAAGAGGAATATTCGCATACTTAGGCTCACTCTATTTCTTTTGATTTCTTGTAAAGAATTTAAAAATAGAGTGTAATGGAATCTTAACTTTTGGTACAGATAGAGATGAGAATACGAAAGCAGATTTCCTTACCACAATCGCTTTTATGTAACTCTAGAAGGCAAAGGAATGGGAATCAATGCTCTATGGGATGATTTTGGAATTGAAAATTTGAAAAAATTTAAGTTATATAACAACTAACACATACCACCATGGATTTCTTTGCATCACTTACCCAATCACAAATAGCAGGTATTATTTTACAATTGGTGGTATTGCCTTTTCTATTTATGGCCTTGCGACGTTGGGGGTGGGCAAAACAATCTGTTCAATGGCCCAAGGTTAAGGGAGAAGTAGCAAAAAGCCTTGATTTTCCACTTTCAAAGATAATCGACTTTTTATATACATATGAAATCAAAGGTATTACCTACCAAGGAACGAAACCTTTTTTTGCAAATTCATTTAAAAATTTTAAAAAAAAGAAGACTTCAGAATTAATGGAAAAGTATACCAAGGGAACGGAAGTTGTTGTTTTCTATAATCCTTCAAACCATAAAATATCAACATTAGAACCTGGTAGAAAAGATGGTATAATAGGTGCTTTAATAGTATTAATTCTACTTTTTTTATTAGGATTTATGGCATACAGTAATCCTTATTTAATAACAGAAATCATGGATTACTTTCAAAATTTATCCTCTAACTCGTAAATGTATTAATCATGAAAAAAGCATTACTTCTATTTACAATTTTATGTACCTCATTATTAACGTTTTCGCAAACCACTTATGTTGTGAATACTACAGACGATTTCCCAGATGACAATTTAAACGACGTCATTTGTGCCGATAAAAACGGGAATTGCACGTTTAGAGCGGCTCTTCAAAATGCCAACAAAACAAGTAATAAGGATATCGTTAACTTTAATATTTCAGGCTCTGCACCTTTTACAATTGAAATAACTGAAGATATTCTACCCGATATTTTACAACCTATATTAATAGATGGCCGTACGCAACCACAATATGCAACTAATCACACCCCTGTTATAGAAATATCAAATGCTTTTCTACAATATTCAAATGGCATCAAGCTCATTGGAAACTCTTCAGGTAGTGAACTATATGGTCTTTGTGTTGTTAATTTTGCAAGAATGACGCAATATCCATATAGCTTTGGTTATGGAATAATTAGTAGTACAGCAAATCATATTATACAATCGAATTATATAGGTTTACGAGCAGATGGCAAAACCATAGGTGGTAATACAGGAGGCGGTTTATCTTTAGGGTATCTCGGCGGACACCTAATAGGCGGAACACAACCTTTTCAAGGAAATGTTATTTCAGGTAATCCTGCTTTTGGACTCAATATATCCGGCTCATCACTAAATTCATTTCAATCATCCAATAATATAATTCAAGGGAATTTAATAGGTACGGATGCCACAGGCACATTAAACAGAGGAAATAAATTCAATGTCCAGATAGTAGATTCGTACAATAACATTTTAGGTGGTCACACTCCACAGGCACGAAATATTATTTCTGGAGCAAACGCAACTAACGATACTACAGTTGGAACTGGCATAGCAATAACCGGAACACAGTCTTATAACAATGCAATAATAGGAAATTATATTGGCACAGATATTACAGGAACTAAATCCATACCTAATGTTAGAGGGGGTATTCTAATTTTATTTGGAGCCAATACCAATCGAATTGGAACAGATGGCCCGGGTGAAGGAAATGTAATATCAGGAAACGGACAATATGGAATCTATCTTCAAGGAGGAGTAGCAGACCCTGTAGCTTCTAATCTTATCAGAGGAAATTATATAGGTGTTGATGCTACTGGAAATGCAGCATTGCCAAACTCAATAGGTATCATGATGCTTACAGGAGAAAACAATAATAATAGTATTGGCGGAACAACAGCTAATTCAAAAAATATTATTTCTGGAAACACAAATGATGGAATAACCATTCTTAGTGGTAAAAACAACCAAATTATTGGAAATTATATTGGAACAAATGCTTTGGGTACAACTGCCATACCTAATTATACGGGTATTTATTTAGAAGACAGTAATACTATTATTGGAGGACAAGCAGTAGGTAATAGAAATATTATATCTGGTAATACTATAGGAATTGAAATTTCAGAAAGTACATCGAGCGGATCTTCGGTAATAGGAAATTACATTGGTTTAAATGCCTCAGGTATTGGAGCTTTACCAAACGCAACAGGAATATCATTAAAATCTTCATCCACAAATAGTACTATTGGAGGTGCAAATCCTATGGATAAAAATATTATTTCTGGTAACACCAGTTATGGAATTTCTGCTTTAGGAACTTCACACACGATTCAAAACAATTTCATCGGATTAAATCCTGAAGGTACTGCAGTAATTAAAAATGGAATAGAAGGTATGAGATTTTCTGGAGCGTTAACCAATACTAAAGTTTCAGAAAATACAATTTCAGGGAATGGTACGGTTGCAAACCAAGCTGCAAATGTCAATTTTATTGCTGCAACTGATGTGCATTTTTTTAATAACAATGTAGGAACCTTACCTGATGGTAATACGGCATTAGTAAATCTTGGTATTGGTATTATATTAAATGGGAGTAGCAATAATAAAATTGGAGGAAGTACTCCAAATGAAGGCAACATTATTGGAAGCCATAACATAAATGGCCTCCATATTATTGCTGGTTCAAGTAATAATACTATTGATTATAATAAAATTGGTGTCGGAACAGATGGAACTACAAATATTGGAAATGGTTCACATGGTATTGTAATTTCTGGCAACAATACAGATAATAAAATCGTAAATAATACAATAGCAAACAATAAAAAAGGCGTTGAGTTGAATCCAACGATAGGTGTTGCAACGAAAGTGAAGATTTCAAAAAACAGTATTTATAATAATTCGGTTTTAGGAATTGATTTAATAGGTACTACAGCAAATGATGTAGATGATCTTGATACAGGAGTTAACAACCTTCAAAATTCTCCCGAAATAAGTGCTATAAATTATTTGGGAAATGTGAGTGTTGAAGTTACTTACAATGTGCCAAGTGCGGTAACCAATTCCGCTTATCCGCTTACGGTAGAGTTTTTTGGATCAGATAATGGTCAAGGTAAGAAATATATTAGTTCAGATATTTATACACTACCTGGAGACAAAACTGTAACCCTGAGCCTTCCTAATAGTTTTGAACAGAACGATTACAACAACATTGTTGCCACCGCAACCGATGAAAACGGAAACACCTCTGAATTTGGAACCTCAGTCAACTATTCATTAGGAATTTCACCAATTGTGAGTAATAGTCTTAAAATATTCCCTAACCCAACACGAGATATTATAACTATACAATCTAATGCCAATGAAACACTTACGATTGATGTCTTTGACGTTTATGGGAGAAATGTATTGAATAAAAAATCAGCAAACACAATGAATGTATCCTCTTTAGCATCAGGCGTTTATTTATTAAAAATTAAAGATGAAAATGGTGGTGTTACCTCAGCAAAAATAATAAAACAATAAATCCTCATATCATGAAAAATATCCTATTTATTCTGATGCTATTATCAATTCAGGCAGTTTGCGGCCAAACACCTGAGCAACAAAAAATGATAGAAAAAGCTGAAAGAATGCAAGATAGTATTATGAACACCCCAGAAATGAAAGCCATGATAAAACAGATGGAAAGCATCGAAAAAGCACAGAAATCAGCTTTTCAAACTGAAACGAAAACTATCCCTAAGGGTAAAGCTAATTATGATAAGTATTTGACAAACACACTATCAAGCAATAACAACAAAAAGCTTAAAGGATGGAATAATGGCGTAGCAGACCTCGTTTTTGATTATAATTATGACGTAAGAAACGATAAAGTAGTATCGGTTAAAGTAGGAATTATTAAAGCTGACGGAACTATTGAATTAAATCCTATAAATAAGCTCCCAATATTAAAACCATTACATAACTATAAGAATAGTAATAGGTTTTTTGACATTCATAATGCTGATGTTTATCAATTTAAAAATGAGAATGCAGGCTTTAAAATGAATTCATATTTATCCGTGCAGCAAAATAATATTAAAATTGGAACTTTTACCATTGGAAATTCGGCGAAAGTTACTCGAAACCTATTAACACCAGGAGATTTATATTTCGGTGATGAAGGATATATGCTATCATGGGTTTATGTTGAAGAGGCTTGTGCAATAAGGGCAAATGAAAATTGGAAAGGAGATTTAGGCAATACAGGTACTCCATTAATTGTTGAAACCAATGTTGTTTATGATCTAAGTTTAAAGTCTGGCTGGAATTTGGTTAAAACTGAGATTATAGGGGCATATCAATTTCCAAATGCTCCAGAAGAAGATAGGTCTCGTTTCAAAAAGCATAATCATACTGTAATTGCAGAAATACCAAAAGATGCGACCTATTTCTTTAGGTCTGCCGAACACTACTAATTTTTTTAAAAAGATATAAAATGAAAAACATAAAAATCCATATACTAATGGTCTTATTTTCCATTCTTATAGTCGCTTGTAATTACAAAGAAAACAATACAAACAGAGCTCAAAATGAGATAACCGAGAAAAGTGAATTGCCAGAAAAATCATCCGATATAAATTCGCCTTGTGAACTTTTTACGATGGATGATGTAAAAAGTATATTTACAGTAACGGACCTCCCAATAGAGATTAAAGATGTGGTTTATACCTATCCTACTTGTATTTATAAATGGGAAGATGGCAAAGTTAACTGGACAAAATCAATAGCTGGTCAAGAAATTAAAGGAAATACACCCAGTGAGGTTTTAATTGTTATGATAAAAAAGGCGAACGAGGCCATGTTTAAACAATCTACATCAATTTACAAACAACCACAAGTAATTTCAAATTTAGGTTCAAAAGCAGTTTGGGATTCTAGAATTTCTCAATTAACTTTTCTTTCCAATACCTATATGTTTCATGTACATGTCAAAGCGTCAAACATCGATAATGAAAACAAAGAAAAAGCCATAAAAGTTTCTAAGTTAATAATTGAAAAACTTCGTGGTTTTTAAAGGAATTGCGTAAACTAAAAACAAGGAAATAAAAAAGCAAAAAAATTGCTAAAAATCAATTCTATATAAAGTCAAATCGTAACTGCAAAAACATAAAACATCAGAAAAATTGAAAACCTTAAATAAACAGTAACAAAACATTATTTTATACAAAAGTGCTGGCAACACTAGTCTCAACTGAAAGAAAGCTCAAGGTTAATGATTGAAAAAATTATCTAAATTTTAAGATTGTTACTTTGGTAAATTTATATATTTGCAGTACAAAACAGAAAAATTCTAAACTATGAAAATTATTAAAAAGTTAGTCCTAACACTTGCCTTAATAGGTGGTATTGGTTCAATGAGTGCACAAGTAGCTATAGGTGGTGGAGTTGGTTATAATGAAAGAGTTAGTGGTCCCGGAGTTGTAGTAAAGGCAGAAATTGACGTTATGGATAATATCTCAATTTCACCAAGTGTTTCTTATTTTGCAGGTAGTAAAATATACGGCTACTCAAGAAACTTATTTGCTGTTGATGCCAATGGACATTATAAAATTGAAGTAATGATGGATGAGTTAGATGTATATCCATTAGCTGGTTTAAACTATTCAAGCTACAGCTATGGTGATTATAGATATGGAGATGAATCTATTAATGAGTATAAAGTATCAGGTAATAGTCTAGGCCTAAACATAGGTGGTGGTGGTAGATGGAAATTTGCAGACCAACTAAGTGTTTTTGCAGAATTAAAATATGTGGTAAGCAACTATAGTCATGCTGTTTTTGCAGGTGGCGTTTTATATCAATTCTAGAAATACCTCATTTTAAATTATAAAAAAAGAGCCCATTCAAATGGGCTCTTTTTTTATTTTAGAAAATACCGTTTAAGCAGAATTCAAAAAAACCTAGTAAACTTCAAGGCTCACGGAATTAATGTTATTTTAAATGATTGTTTATCAGTATTTTACATATTAAATAAATGTTAAGCAATTAACATTTACACCTTTATTTGTTAAAAACTTATCGAGTTTTGTTTATAATTTTGACTTTGTTTCTTCATCAAAAAAAACAATCTTTGTAACATACCGTCTGTGCCAACAGTTTCCAATAGCGTACTACCAGCACCATAATATTCTAAATATATTTAAAAATGCAACAAGAAGAGCCAATTTTACAGCCCAACGATAATAGATTTGTAATTTTTCCAATTCAACATCCAGACCTATGGGAATGGTATAAATTACAACAAGCAAGTATATGGACAGCTGAAGAAATTGATTTAGAAAAAGATGTGCATGACTGGAATAATAAGCTTACTGAAGACGAAAGATATTTTATAAAACACGTTTTGGCATTCTTTGCTGCTTCTGATGGAATTGTAAACGAAAACTTAGCAGAAAACTTTGTGTCTGAAGTACAATACACGGAAGCTAAATTCTTTTATGGCTTTCAGATAATGATGGAAAACATCCATTCTGAGGTGTATTCTTTACTTATAGACACGTATGTAAAAGATGAAAAAGAAAAAGATCAATTATTTAGAGCCATTGAGGTTTTTCCAGCCATTAGAGACAAAGCACAATGGGCATTAAAATGGATTGATAGTCCAAGTTTTGCAGAACGTCTAATCGCTTTTGCCGCTGTTGAAGGTATATTCTTTTCTGGTAGTTTTTGCTCAATATTTTGGATGAAAAAAAGAGGTCTTCTACCTGGTCTTACCTTCTCAAATGAACTTATTTCTAGAGATGAAGGTATGCATTGTGATTTTGCCGTGCACTTGCATAACAATCATATGGTAAATAAAGTGCCAAAAGAAAGAATTACAGAAATACTCTGTGACGCTCTTACTATTGAAAGAAGTTTTATTACGGAATCTCTTCCTGTAAGTCTTATCGGAATGAATTCAAAATTAATGACCGAATACTTAGAGTTTGTAACAGACAGGCTTTTAGTAGAATTTGGATGTGAAAAAGTATACAATTCAGTAAACCCATTTGATTTCATGGAAATGATTTCTCTAGAAGGAAAAACCAATTTCTTTGAGAAAAAAGTATCTGAATATCAAAAAGCTGGTGTAAAATCTGGAGGTACCGGAAGCATCAGTTTTGATGCTGATTTTTAATCAAATAAACCTGTTACCAATTAATAACTAAATACCCAAAAATAACTATGTATGTACTAAAAAGAGACGGAAAGAGAGAGCCTGTTATGTTTGACAAAATTACCGCAAGGGTAAAAAAAATGTGTTATGGATTAAACAAATTAGTTGATCCTGTAAAAGTTGCCATGCGTGTTATTGAAGGTCTTTACGACGGAGTTTCTACTTCTGAGTTAGACAATTTAGCAGCTGAAATTGCAGCTACAATGACCATTCAACATCCTGACTATGCTAAATTAGCTGCCAGGATAGCCGTTTCTAACTTACATAAAAACACTAAAAAGTCATTTTCTGAAACAATGACGGACTTATATCTATATGTAAATCCACGTACGGGTAAAAAAGGACCAATGATTGCTGATGATGTCTATAAAGTCATACAAGACAATGCTGAAAAGTTAGATTCTACTATTATCTATAATCGCGATTTTAACTATGACTTTTTTGGGTTTAAAACGTTAGAAAGATCCTACTTATTAAAAGTTAATGGGAAAATAATTGAGCGTCCTCAACATATGTTAATGCGTGTATCTATTGGTATTCACCTAGATGATATTGATGCGGCAATTGAGACGTATGAGCTTATGAGTAAAAAATATTTTACGCATGCAACTCCTACATTATTTAATGCAGGTACACCAAAACCGCAAATGTCATCTTGTTTTTTACTTCAAATTAAAGAAGATAGTATTGACGGTATATATGATACTCTAAAACAAACGGCTAGTATCTCGCAATCTGCCGGAGGTATTGGTTTATCTTTACATAATGTGAGAGCAACAGGTTCATATATAAGAGGCACAAATGGTACTTCTAATGGCATCGTACCTATGCTTCGTGTGTTTAATGATACTGCAAGATATGTAGATCAAGGTGGAGGGAAAAGAAAAGGATCTTTTGCCATGTATTTAGAACCTTGGCATGCCGATATTTTTGATTTTTTAGATTTAAAAAAGAACCACGGTAAAGAAGAAATGCGTGCTCGCGATTTATTCTATGCTATGTGGATACCAGATTTATTCATGAAACGTGTACAAGAAGATGGTGAATGGACTTTAATGTGCCCCAATGAATGTCCTCATTTATTTGATACCTATGGTGATGAATTTGAGAAACTATATGAAGGTTATGAAAAAGTTGGTAAAGGAAGAAAAACAATACAGGCTCGCGATTTATGGGAGAAAATATTAGAATCTCAAATTGAGACTGGTACGCCATATATGTTATATAAAGATGCGGTTAATAGAAAATCAAATCAAAAGAATTTAGGGGTTATCCGCTCTTCAAACTTATGTACTGAGATTATGGAATATACAGCAAAAGATGAAGTTGCTGTATGTAATTTGGCATCTATAGCCATGCCTATGTTTATTAGTGAAAATGCAGAAGGACAGAAATATTTTAACCATAAAAAGTTATTTGACGTTACCAAAAAAGCAACTAGAAATCTGGACACTGTTATTGATAGAAATTATTATCCTGTAAAAGAAGCGGAGAATTCAAATTTTCGTCATAGACCTATCGGTTTAGGTATTCAAGGATTAGCAGATGCTTTTATTATGTTACGGATGCCGTTTACATCTGATGAAGCAAAACAACTCAATCAAGATATTTTTGAAACACTTTATTTTGCTGCAGTAACCTCATCTATGGAAATTGCTAAAGCGAAAGGACCCTATTCAACATTTAAAGGCTCTCCAATGTCAGAAGGTGAATTCCAATTTAACATGTGGAATATTTCTGAAGATGATCTTAGTGGTAATTGGGATTGGAAAAAATTACGTAAAAACGTTATAAAACATGGTGTGCGTAACTCACTATTGGTTGCTCCAATGCCAACAGCATCTACTTCTCAAATATTAGGAAACAATGAAGCTTTTGAACCTTATACTTCTAATATTTATACACGTAGAGTACTTTCAGGTGAATTTATTGTTGTGAACAAACACTTACTGGAAGATTTGGTTGAACTTAATCTTTGGGACAACGAAATGAAAGAAAGTATTATGAGAGCGAATGGTTCCGTACAACACATTGAAGCAATTCCTCAAGAGCTGAAAGACTTATACAAAACCGTTTGGGAGTTAAGTATGAAAGATATTATAGATATGGCTCGTCAAAGAGGTTATTTTATAGACCAATCACAATCTTTAAATCTTTTCTTAAAAGATCCAGATTATGGTAAATTGACTTCAATGCATTATTACGCATGGAAATCTGGTTTAAAAACAGGTATGTATTACCTTAGAACCAAATCTGCTGTAAATGCTACTCAGTTCACATTGAGTAACAGTAAAAAAGAGGAAATTAAAAAACCGCAAATTGCAGCTGTTGAAGCACCCGTAAATGTTGAAAAAGATCCATCTCCTTTAATAACAGATGACACTTCAATGACGGCTGAAGAATATAAAGCAATGATTGCTTTGGCTAAAGAAAATGAAGGTGATGATTGTTTAATGTGCGGATCTTAATAACATCTAACCACATATCAACTAGTTAATAATAATAAAAAGAACTTTTATAAAATCTCGAAACGTTATCTGTTTCGAGATTTTTTGTTTTTACGAAATAAGAGACTTAATGATGCGTTAAAACAATAACTAATTTTTAGTTCAGCAGAAATGGAAGTTTTAAACTACAAAAAATTTAGAGTAACTGACGAGATGTTTGCCAGCAAGGGTAAAAGATTTCTTAATTATTTAATTGACCTAGGCTTTTTTTATGCATTGTTTATACTGTTAGGTGTTCTTTTATACATAATAGCTGAAATAACAGGCAGTGAAGGTCTTTATGACTTCCTTATTGAATTAGAAAACGTTAACCCGATTATTGACCGTTTACTAACTGCAGTTCTATTAGTTATATACTATACTATTTTAGAAAGCCTATCTCAGAAAACTATCGGTAAATTAATTACGAGAACCAAGGTTGTTCTTGAAAATGGAGAACGACCACCTTTCGAAGTATTTGTTAAACGTTCTTTATGTAGGATTATACCTTTTGATCCCATTTCTTTTTTAGGTAAAAAAGGCTGGCACGATTCAATTTCTAAGACCTACGTTGTGGATGACAACGTATTTAATGAGCAAAAAAGGCAACATAAAAATTACCAAGAACTAGGTGCCCTAAATGAGTAATCATACTTTTTAAAATATCGCCTGCATTATTTATTGTTTTTTTTCTTTAAATTTAACTACTATAATAGACGATTTAATTAAATGTATAAAAAATCACTTTTTTTCCTTTTATTATTAGCCTTAGCAATTACTTTATATTTTAGTCCCAATTTTGAAACAATAGCCGCAGGTGTTGCTATATTATTATTTGGTATGATAATGTTAGAAGAGGGCTTTAAAGTTTTCACTAAAGGACCGCTTCAACAAATTCTAAAAAAAACTACTGACAAACTTTATAAAAGTATAACTACTGGTGCAGTACTAACCACACTCATTCAATCGAGTTCTTTGGTTTCAGTCATAACCATTTCCTTTATTAGTGCTGGTTTAATAACTTTATCATCTGGTATTGGTCTTATTTTTGGTGCAAATATAGGAAGCACAACAACCGCTTGGTTGGTGGCTGGTTTCGGTCTTAAAATTAAAATTTCGGCATTGGCAATGCCCATGCTTATTTTTGGTTTAATTTTTTCTTTACAGAAAGTAAATACCCTTAAAGGGATAGGTAACGTACTTATTGGCTTAGGTTTTTTCTTTTTAGGGATTTTTTTCATGAAAGAAGGCTTTGATGTTTTTAGTAACGACATTGATTTAACAAAGTATGCTGTTTCTGGTTTTTTAGGTCTCATTTTATACACAGGTATCGGAATAATTATAACAGTTCTTCTGCAGTCGAGTGCCGCATCTTTAGTTTTAGTTTTAACTGCATTAGCCGCAGGACAAATAGAATATGAAAACGCACTTGCGTTAGCTATTGGTGCTAACGTAGGTACTACCATTACAGCCATCCTTGGGTCTATCAGCTCGAACATTGCTGGTAAAAGATTAGCCATAGCACATTTAATATTTAATGTTATAACGGCAACTCTAGCTTTAGCATTTATATATCCTTTAGGGAATTTAGTAAATTATTTAGCAAATGCATTTGGTATATCAGCAACCGACTACACGCTTAAACTCGCCTTATTTCATACCATATTCAATGTGATTGGTGTACTTATAATGATTCCATTTATAAAGAAACTAGAACAATTCTTAGTAAAATATTTTCAAGAGAAACCTAATAGTGATGCAGCCCGACCTCACTATTTGAATGAAGCCGTTTTAGCATTTCCGGCATCGGTTATCACAGCATTAACGGACGAATCTAAGGACTTATATAAGAATGCCATTTTTGAAATTGTAGCCCATGGAATCAATATTCATAGAGAAGATATAAAATCTAATGAGAAACCTAAAAATATAATTAAAAATTCAACCAAAGACTTAGATATTGCCATTGATGAAGTATACCATGCAAAAGTTAAATATATATACGGAGAGATAATCCGCTATGCGGCAACCGCTCAAAGTAAATTGAAGCTAACAGAATCTCAAAACACTACTATTTCAGAAATAAAAATTGCCAACAGAAAAATGGTAGAAATAATAAAAGATGTTAGAGAACTGAACAGAAATGTAAACATGTCTTCAACATTAAATAATGAATATTTGATTAAAGAATATAATCTTTATCGAAAAAAGGTTTTAAAAGTTCTTAGGGTTATTTATAGATTTAGAAAAGGAGATGACACTAAAAACTATAGTAAAAAAATGAATAAACTAAAAGCTGCTGCAAAAGAGAATAAAGCAAAAGGTAACCATTCAATAGACAATTTAATAAGAAAAGGATTGATTACTCCTGAAATGGCATCATCACTATTTAATGATTACTCATACGTTAATGATATTATTAAAAAGCTAATTGAAGTAGCTGAACTTTTATATAGTAATAAAGATTCTTTATTAGAAAACAATCCAGAATAAAAAATGGTCTGAGAAATTAAAATTCTCAGACCATTTTTATTTACTGCTAATACAACTTTTAACTTTCTGCATTCATCAAGTTAACATTGCGATCGTGCTCACTATAATAGAGCTCTAATATGGTAATACCCGCTTTAATTAAATCTTTCGTTTCTAATAAAATACTAAAATACAGCGTAGTGTTTTTCGGACTCGACTCTATCGTTCTTGTACGCTCCACTTGTTGATGAATAGCATTTTCAACATGATCTAATAAAGCTTGTTTGTCATTTATTAAGTCTGGTACAATTTTTTCAAAAGAACGAGAATCAAATACCTCTCTTGTCTTATCAAATAAAGAAACGAGTTGGTCATTAATCTCAATCAATTCATCCGCTTGTTTTTTCTTTAACGGTCTATGATTATTATTGATATGCTTATGACTGACTTTAGAAATAAAACTAGCCGATTGTGCCATGTCTTGTAAATTACCAATAACATCGATATAAAATTTACTAGCCCCTAAATAAGAGTCATCTAAATTTTTAATAAAGTAAAACATATTATTTTGTAAGCCCTCAATTTCATTCTCCAATTTAATTACTGTACTTTTTGCTTTTTTAAGACTAGACAAATCTTCATTTATTAATCCGTCAATAGTACTTTTATTTATTTTACTGATTCTTTTTAAGGCTTTTGAAATATTGTCTGCACTCTCCTCAATAACCCCATGAATAGAATTACTCTCAGCTTTACTCAAACTATCTTCAGCTTTAATTTCTCTTCCTTTTTTAATGTGTTTAATATAATTTCTTGTCAACAACAAAACCGCTACTAATAATAGTATCGCTATCATAGTTATGCCTCCTAAATGGATTAAATAAGCAATAGTACCAGCAGCAATAAAAGCACTTATTGCAGTACCAAACCAACCTCCAATTACATTTAGAACACCAGCAACCCTATAAACGGCACTTTCACTTCCCCATGCTCTATCTGCTAAAGAAGTACCCATAGCTACCATAAACGTTACATAGGTTGTTGATAAAGGTAATTTCATTGATGTAGCCAAAGATATTAAAACACTAGCTACCATTAAATTTACCGCAGCTCGTACCATATCAAAAGCTGGTAATTCATGTTCTTTTCCCTTTACAAGCTTTATTACAGGTTTCTCAAATTGCTTTTCAATTCGGTCTTGCATAGAATTTGGAATAACCGAATTAGTATATTTAGAAATCATAATAGAGGCTCTTACTAAACCTCTAGAAATAAAATTAGGATTGAAACGCTCTTGTGTTTCTCCTTGACTTGATAAATCTAAAGATGTTTTTACAACACCTTTTGCTTTACTTGAAAACCATAACGTTAATACCATAATTAACCCTGCACCTAGCAGCATAAAAGTAGGTGTTGCAACCTTCTTTCCTAAAATGCCCATGGAAAATTCAGTGGCTTCCAAACCATTAATATTAATAAGCGGATCTACCCATGCTTGATAAGATTGCCAGGCAGCTATTGGCACACCTATAAAATTAACAAGATCATTTCCTGCAAATGCTAAAGCCAACGCAAAGGTTCCAACTATAATTATTAATTTATAAATATTTTTTTTCAAAAACTGCACAAAAACAAAAGACAAGAAGCTCCATAAAATAAAACTAAGAAGTATAATAACTACTGTTTTACCCTCTATTAAATGTTCAATTTCGCTATAATAATCTGTTCCTTTTAGTCCTTTAATAAAAATAAAGTAGGTAATAGCTGTTAAAGCAACACCTCCAAAAACGGCACCTACCCATTTGGCTTTTCGTTCAAAATTAAAAGACAACAATAATCTAGAAAAGTATTGAACCACTGCACCAATTGAAAAAGCAACAACAACAGAGAGTAATATTCCTAAAATAATCTCAGTTGCTTTATCAGTATTTATATATGTACTTAATGT
Source organism: Aureibaculum algae (assembly GCF_006065315.1). Lineage (GTDB taxonomy): Bacteria > Bacteroidota > Bacteroidia > Flavobacteriales > Flavobacteriaceae > Aureibaculum > Aureibaculum algae. The sequence continues at coordinate 4,978,606 of NZ_CP040749.1, forward strand.
TGACGCCGAATCGCCATCAGCTGCCATTTTTATTAATGCCATTGCAACTGCAGCACCTAATAATTCGAACACGATAGAAACGGTGGTAGAAGTGGGCATTCCTAGTGTATTAAAGAAATCGAGTAACAGAATGTCTGTAATCATTACGGCCATAAAAATGATCATGATTTCATTGAAATAAAACTCGCTTGGAACAAATATTCCTTTTCGAGCAACCTCCATCATACCACTAGAAAAAACAGCTCCAAATGCGACACCTAAACTAGCAACTATCATTATCGTTCTGAACGATATGGCTTTAGAACCAATTGCCGAATTCAAAAAGTTAACAGCATCATTACTGACACCCACTACTAAGTCTGCAATTGCTAAAATAGCAAGTGCAACAATCATCATAATGTAAGGATTTTCCATATCTAATATTTAGTGTGCAAAAGTGTATATTTTAATTTACGTGTATATTAACAAATAGTTATATTTTCTTTTAAAAATCAATCTGAAATCTTGCCTGAAAAACATTTACATTACCTGCGTTTTTTATATCCGCATTTACATAGTTAAACATTATTCTAGTTGCGGGATTTAAGTACCAATTTAAACCTAATGTAATACTCGCTTGTTTACCGCCATAAATATCCTTACTATTCAAATCAGAATTTGAATAGCGTAAGGCTACTTCCCAAGCACCCAAACCACCTTCTTTACCTGTAAAGTTATTCTTTGGACTCACTCTATCAAAACCTTTATACGAGCTTTTATAAACTTTCTGTTCACCAGTTAAAAAGTAACTTACTACTCCATAATAACTAGAAAAGTTATAATTGGTATCACCTTCTAATGCGGTTCTTAAATATTCTGTTTGAAATGAAAATGGGCCTGTTGCAAATACTCCTTCAAAATTAACCATATTTAGGCTTTTTACATTTTCAATTAATTCCGTATCAATATATTTTTTATTACTTAAATGTGCTTCTGGTCTTGCAGATATTCTATACTGATTTAAACCAGGCTTTCTAAAACTATACCCTAAACCAACATGCAATAATTGATTTTCCGTTTTTATTGGAAGTCCCGTTAATCTTCCTGTAAAAACATATCCATTATTCGCCATTAGGTCATTTCCATTTCCTCCTGCATTCCGAAAAAGGCCGGCTTGTACACTAAGTCTATCTTTCAAAAAATCATTCAATAAAAGGATTCCATTGTTTCGTGTAGGAGAAAAATCATTGAGCACAGCACGTTCCATAAACGTAATATATTTGCTGCCAGTAAGTGATTCAAATCGTAATGGTTCTTTTAAATTTCCTACTCTTATGGTACCTACTACTGGTATATCTTTTATACCTAAATAAACATCTTTAAATGCTACTTCTCCACTTTCAAATCCTAAATCTAGAATAAATTCAATATTTTTATACAGTAGACCGGATAAAAAGATTCTAGTACGTCTAAATTCTGTTGCACTTGTAGCTAATAATTGTCCGTAAACATCATCTAAAGCTTTATTTTGAGAAAAAAAAGCATGATCAACCATGATTCTACCTCCAAATTTTAATTGAAAATTTTCATCAGCACTTTTCAATTTAAATCCATTATCCCATTTAAAACTAAAAGGATTAGATTCTTTTTCTTGAGCAAAAGCAGTTAAGGATACTAAACAAATAAGGGATAATAATAGATTCTTTGATTTCATCTATCGGATAGGTTCGTAGTGGATAATTGTTCGCAAGTTATTTCATTTAATGTAAAAAATAAAGTTTTACAAGTTTTATTTACAAATCTAACAATCAGCATGTTAAATTTCCAATGTTAATTTAAAGTTAACAAATTGTTGTGTAATTGTAAAATAATTATTACCTTCATATCGTTATACTTAAATAAATACTGAAATTATGAAAAAATTAGCTGTCCTATTAATTGTCTTTTGTGTGAGTTTTTCTTTTGCTCAAGAAAAAGATAATAAGGTGAAATTAGAAAAAAAGGGAGATGTAACAGAAGCTACTTTTTACTATGACAATGGAGAAATTGATCAACAAGGTTTTTTTAAAGATGGTAAGTTACATGGAACATGGACTAGCTATAATTTAACTGGTGAAAAAATTGCGGTAGGGAATTATGAGGCTGGTGAAAAAGTAGGAAAATGGATATTTAAAACAAATGATGTTTTAAAAGAAGTTGATTATTCAAACGATCAAATAGAAAAAGTAAATTCTTGGTCTCGTGATGCTGTAATCGCATCACAAAATGAGTAAAATAATTTATTAAATAAACAAAAAAAGGAGCTATATAGCTCCTTTTTTTGTTTTGAAATTTAGAATTTTATACTATATCCTAATGAAATAGAAGTGCCAGGGTTTCTGCTAGAAAATATTTGATCTGCCGCTTTATAAGACTCGTAAATACTTTCTTTTTCAGAGCCTAATAGATTCGTAATCTTAAAGCTAAGATTAGACTTTCTCTCTTTACCTATTGATTTGTTTAATGTGAAATTTAAACTATTAAAAGGCTTTGTAAAAACATCAGGGTTTGCACCACCAACTACTTCCAACGTCTTTCCTTGTACATTATAAAAAACCCCTGTTTGTAAACCTATTTTATCATTATCATAGTCTAAACCAGTATTTATTAAATAGGGTGATTGCCCTTGAAGCTCTCTAGTATCATCAATCTCTTCTCCTGGTCTTGCGGTATTTGTACGTAATGAAAATTCATCCGTACCCATTTTTAATTTCGATTGTATCACTGAGGCATTTAAATTAAATCTAAAATTTTCTAAGCTAGAAGATAAAAAACTTAAGTTTTTTCTAAATTCTATTTCTGCTCCTATCACATCAGCTTCACCTAAATTTTGCGGTGTAAAATTATCTAACGCAGATTGAAAGTAAGTTAATTCAATTGGATCTTTAAATGATTTGTAAAATCCACTAACGGCAAACAATTCAGAATTATCTCCATAAACCTCATAACGTAAATCGAGATTATTGATATAAGTCGGTTTTAAATCGATGTTACCGATATAAGTAATGTCAGAAAGAGCATCAAAAATTTCAGCATTTGAGGCTTCTTTAAACGAAGGTCTAGCTGTAGTTCTTGCATAAGATAATCGTACATTTTTATTATCCTTTAAGGCATAGATAAAGTTGACAGATGGAAATAAATCAAATTTATTAATAATAGATTCATTATTTAACACAGCACCACTACTGTTTTCACCTGTATAGTTTATCATAAAATTCTCAACTCTTAAACCAACTATAGTTTTCAGTTTATTTCCTAAATTAAATTCATTAGAAATATAACCAGCCATATTAATTTGATTAGATTCAAAAATATTAACAGGATCTACAACTGAAGTATTTCTTATAAAAGAACCTTCTTGATCACTAGTTGTCCATAAATTTTCATCTGCTAAGATGGCATCAGCATCACCATTAAAACCACTTGGACCAGCAATACCAATTCTAAAAGTATAGATGTTATATGTCCTTTGTTTATAAGAACCATATGCACCCACTTTTAATTTAGCGTCTTTTTGAAATAAACTATATTTTCTAGTTACATCTAACTTTCCAACATGATTTTCTTCTTCTAAGTTTCTCCAAATTCTTCTTGGTTCACTATTTTGAGGAATACTAAAACTCCCATCTTCTTCAATTCTAAATGAAGTTGCACGTACATCTTTATCATAAATAGTAGATAAAGTTGATGCTAACTTCCATTCGGTTTTCCATGAAGCATCACTATTTGTATGCGTACCTGACAGTAAACCATTGGTAATTGACCTTTCAGTATACACTAAACTATTCTTTATTGCTAAAGCAAAATCTCCCTCATTTAGTTCTTGATCAAATAAACCTGCACTTGACTCGCCATTTTGAATACGCATTACATTTATTTTATACTTAGAACGATCTGTTTTATAAGACAAACCAACCAAACCACTCAATACAACGTTTTGCTCACCCAAATTACCATTTTGACCTTTACTCAAAGGCATTTCAATACTAGACGTATTCGGATCTTTTCTATAAAAGTTGTTCTGAGCATTCTCATAAAAATTCGTTTCATTTTTATAAGATACAGAAGCTATATAACCCAGCCTATGATCCTTTTTTCCTATTGTATATTGATTACCTGCTGTTAACCCAATACTATAGTCCATCGTACTATTTGATTCAAGAGCTGCTAAATTTGGGTTAAATCTTTTTGTTATTTCCGTTAACACTGCACTATTATCAAAAGTATTTGGTATTGGCTGATAAGGACTTATTGGTAAGGCTCTTGTGCCATCATCATAGCCTAGAAAATCAGTATTACCACCATTATAATTTAAAAAATTACTTTTAAAGTGCATATCAGGATTATAAGAACCACTTAATGATAGGCTAAACTCTTTTTTAGAAGGAAATTCTTTGGTAACAATATCAACAATACCACCCGTAAAATCTGCGGGTAAATCAGCCGTTGCTGATTTTACAACGATTATATTGTCAATAATATTTGTTGGAAAAATATCCATTTGTATCGTATTTCTATCGGGATCTAATCCTGGTATATCTACTCCATTTAAAATAGTTTTAGTGTACCTATCACCCAAACCACGGACATAAACATATTTACCTCCCTGAATAGAAACTCCTGGAACACTTTTTACGGCATTTGCCAAGTCACTAGCACCTAACTTTTTAAAATTTTGAGATGAAATACCATCTAATAAATTAACTGATCTTCTTTGAATATTTAAAACTGAAGATTCTGTATTACGAGCTGTTTCTGCAGTAATAATTACCTCCTCAAGTGAACCTGAAGCTTCCTTCAAAGTAATATCTAAAACAGTAACATCATCTGGTTTTATAACCACTTCAGTAACTTCAGTAGTTTCAAATCCTAAAAATTTAAAAACAACGGTATACGTTCCTGCTTCTAATTCAATTGAATACGTTCCTTCAAAATCTGATGTAGTACCTTTATCAGAACCTTTAATTAAAACCGTTGCAAATGGTAAAACATCGTTTATTTCACCATCCTTAATTGTCCCTGATAAAGTACCCTTCTGGGCATTTAACAAATTAAAAATTAAGGTAAAAGTTATGAATAGTATAAATTTAATTTTCATGTTATTTTATATTATAAAACATTTAAAAATGTTCTCTTTCTTCTATATACTTTAAATATCAATTGCCCATACCATAGTATGAGCAATTGAATAATTCAAATAATTAATTTTAGTTTATTCTAAAGCATTTTTAATGTCTGCCATTGTCCAAGTAAATCCAGACATATCAGCACCAGTAGATTTTGAACTTGATGTAACATCTGAAGAGAAATTAGCTGCATCTGCTCCAAAAGTTGATCCTACATCAGATTTATCAGCAAAAATTGATGCTGATGTACTTACACCTTCTGGTAAAACAATTTGCCAGTTAGTAAAAGATAATTTACCATCCGTATAATTTGCAGCAACACCATCATTATCTAATTCAACATCTGAATCAGCCTTAAATCCATAAGCCAAAACATTTTTTGTAGTTCCCATTGCACTACTTCTGTAATCAGCATATTCACCTCTTTCTGTAGTCTCATTACCAATTAAAGTAAGACCATCAATAGTAAATTGACCTTCTAAACTACCTTCAGGACCATCAATTTCTAATGCATGATCAGAAGCCGTTCCTAATATAACTACTGAATTCGTTATTGTTCCAGAATACGCTTGATCAATATCTAAACCATCATCACCAGCAGACCAAACTACCAAGTTAGATGCGTTAACTGAACCTCCAAAAAACTCAATACCATCATCTACATTTGCTACAACTTCAATATTGTCAATAACAGTTCCACTACCAACTGCACCTAATGTTAAACCATTGATTTCGTTATCAGGACTCAATTCTGCACCACCATGACGGATAGAAATATATTTTAAAATTCCTGAATTATCAGTAGCATCATCGCCTCCAAAAAGACCATTTGTATCTGTTGCAGGTACACCTTCAATTTGCACTTCAGTAACATCTCCTTTAAAAGAACCTGGAGCATATCCTAATAGGATAAGACCTCCCCAAAGACCTCTATCATTTTCAGATAAATTTGTTCCCGCAGATTGTCCAATGGCGATATTATCTGCTGATGAAGTAAAAATAATTGGTGCAGAAGCAGTTCCTTGAGCATCAATTTTTGATCCTCTAGAAATAATCAATGCAGAAGCTTGTGTGCCCGTACCCGCATAAGCTTTAATAATTGTACCTGGCTCAATAGTTAATGTTGCTCCATTAGCCACAATAACTCTACCACTAATTTCCCATATTTTATCTTGAGTTAAAGTTCTGTCAGTTGCTATGGTACCTTCAAGAACTGTATCAACAGGTACTTCAATAATAATCTCTGGATCATCATTTCCTGTACATGATGCTAATAAAACCACGATACTTAATGAGTAAAATAATTTCTTCATTTTTTTCTTAATTTTTAGTTTACTTTTTTTGTTTAAATTTTACGTTGCAAATAAATAACACCAATGTAAAGTTTAGGTTAACTTAAAATTAAAGATTTGTTATGTTTAGTTTATCTTAATGTTATGAAGTACTTGATTTTTAAAATAAATGAAGAGAAACAAAGACAACTTAAAAGAATTGAAAAAGAAAAAAGGCAGGTAATATTATGAGATAGATTATAAACAACATAGAAATAGCAACGTTTTTAAGATTATATATTCTTAAAAACGTTGCTATTGATTATCTAAATAACTAGTTGAAATTTTATGCCAAAAACTTTTTAGCTAATTCTTTTCCTAGTTCAACACCAAATTGATCAAAACTAAAAATGTTCCAAATATAGCCTTGTACAAAAGTTTTGTGCTCATAGGTTGCTATAAGCTTACCTAAATTTTTTGGAGTGAGTTTATCCATTAAAAAGGAATTTGATGGTTTATTGCCCTCAAACACTTTAAATGGTAATAACTTCGAAATTTTATCTTGTTGTCCAGCAGTTTTTAGCTCTAAATGCACCTCTTCTTTAGCTTTACCTAAATACAAAGCTTCCGCTTGAGCATAAAAATTTGACATCAATTTATTATGATGATCTTCATTTCCGTATAACGATTCCCTAAAACCGATAAAATCGACTGGAATTAGTTTTGTACCCTGATGTACCAATTGCATAAAAGCATGTTGTACATTGGTACCTGTATTTCCCCAAATGATATTTCCTGTTTGATAATCAACTGGATTACCATCACGATCTACCGATTTACCATTACTTTCCATTGATCCTTGTTGTAAATAAGGTACAAATTGCGTTAAATATTGAGAGTAAGGAATAACAACTTCAGATTCTGTTTCAAAAAAGTTATTATACCAAATACTTACTAAAGCTAACGTTACTGGAATATTCTGATCAAATGACGTTGTTTTAAAATGTTCGTCCATTTCATAAGCACCTGTTAATAGTTGATCAAAATTATCAAATCCTAATGCTAAACTAATAGATAAACCAACGGCACTCCACAAAGAATAACGACCACCAACCCAGTCCCACATGGTAAATATATTATTCTCAGCAATTCCAAAAGCGGCAACTTTAGATAAGTTCGTTGAAACTGCTACAAAATTATGTTGAATATCATTTTGAGTTGCTCCTTTTGATAAAAACCATTTTTTAACTGTTTCTGCATTGGTCAAGGTTTCTTGCGTAGTAAATGTTTTAGAAACAATAACAAACAATGTAGTTTCAGGGTCTAACTCTTTTATGGTTTCCATAACATGGTCACCATCAATATTAGATATAAAGTGTGTTTTTAAATGATTTTTATAATATTGTAGTGCATCTACAACCATTCGAGGTCCCAAATCAGAACCTCCAATACCAATATTTACGATATCAGTTATCGCTTTGCCTGAATATCCTTTATGGTTTCCTGAAATCACTTTTTCAGAAAAAACTTTCATTTTTTGAAGAGTATCATTCACCTCATCCATTACATTTTCACCTTCAAACATTACAGCATTACCTGATTTATTACGAAGGGCAGTATGTAAAACAGCTCTGTTTTCAGTTTCATTTATTATGTCACCTGCAAACATTTTATCAATACCATCTTGTAAATCAACTTCATTTGCTAATGCAACTAAAGATTTTAAAACGTCATCATTAATTCTGTTTTTGGAAAAATTCAAACTTAAATCATCATGTTTTAAGCTATATTTTTCTAATCTTTCTGAATCTTGCATAAAGAGTTTTTTCATATCAGTATTTTTAATTCCTTGATATAATTCTTGTAAACTCTTCCAAGCGATAGTTTCTGTAGGGTTTTGATTTTTTAATGCCATTTTTAATCTAGATTTTAGTACTACAAATTTAATGAAATATCAAATGTGTTTAGGCACAATTCCTATTAATTATAGAATTGGACTAATCTAAGAGCAATAATGAAGTATCTTAAGCTTTAATCAATAGTTAAACCATCGAGTTGTTGTCTATATGATTTAATAAAAGTTAAATAACCTGCTTTAAGGCTATCTTTAATTGGCTCTGCAGAAGGTAATTTTTCCTTCAATGGATCTACCTGTACTCCATTTTTCCAAAAACGGTAACATACATGTGGACCAGAAGTATTACCAGTCATACCAACATAGCCTATCACATCGCCTTGTTTAACAAAGTCGCCTTTTTTTACAGCACGCTTACTCATATGTAAATATTGAGTAGTATATACTGAATTATGCTTTACCTTAACATAATTTCCGTTACCACCTCTTCTAGCAGATTCTATAACCGTACCATTTGCGGTACTCATGATTGGTGTACCCACTCCAGCGGCAAAATCAGTACCTCTATGTGGCTTTATTTTACCATAATATCTAATAAACCGCTTTAGGTTATATCGAGATGATATTCTGCTAAAACTTAAAGGAGCTTTAAGAAACTGTCTTCTTAATGAGTTGGCTGTATCATCATAATAATCAGATATATTTTTAGTAGAATCTGTTACAAAATTAAACGCATAAAAAGGTTGATTTTTATGTTCAAAGTATGCTGCTTTTATTTCTCCTAAACCAGCATAGATAGTATCGTCAATAAATTTTTCTTCGTATATAACTTTAAAATTATCGCCTTTTTGAAGGTGGAAAAAATCGACCGTCCAAGCATAAACATCAGACAATTCATTAACCAAAGCATAATCTAACCCCTTGTCTTGCATTACCAACGAAAGAGCATATAAACTATCAGAAATAGCTCCAGAAGCTTCTTTTACTACTGTTTTAATATTCTTTTCATGAAATTCATAAAAAATAGTATCCGTAAAATCAATAATCACATATTCCGTTATTCTGGGTTGGTACACAAATACCTGAGCTTTTTCGGTGGTATCTTTATTGGCTAATATAACATAAGGTTTACCTACAATTAATTTAGCTACATTAAATGTATCTTTAACCGACTCCACAATATTGTAAACTTCACTATAATCTACATGATGATTATTTAGTATTTCACCAAAGCTATCACCGTTTCTAATGGTGTCTTCAATTACTTTATAGTCATCTAATGTATAACCAAATTTTTGAATCAGTTCGGGAATTTCAATTTTAGTTGAGATAACTTCTTCTTCAATTTTATCACTTTTACATGAAAAAAAGAATACAATTAAGAGGAGAAAAATTAGGTTTTTCACTGTATTTTATTGGCTTTTTTTTAAGAATGCCACAAATCTACTATTTTACCTACTATGAATAAAGTTAAAGTAACAAAAATTTGTATCTGGGATTTTGAAACCACAGGTTTTAATCAAAAATCATTGGAAAGGAATTTGCCAAACCCTTATAAAGATCTAAGTCTGCTCTTAATGATCCGACAGCTAAATCTGCCTTAATTCGAAGTGGTATTTTATTTTTATCATTGCTAACCCAAACGGTTATACTTTCCTTAGCTTTAAAAACACGACCTGCCTGTACAAGTGGTCTAAACTTTGCACTGGCTACTTTACCAAATTTCGTTTTAATCGTTTCAGTACCTAAATAACGTAACCTAAAAGGATAATTCTTTTCATCAAAAAACATGGTTAATTTAACTTCATCACCAGGTTTCATTTTTGAAATGTCTTGATTTCTTAAATAATATAGAGTAGAAAGCATATCATGTACACCTTGATCTGTACTAAACATTTCTTCTGTCTTTTTTTCATGATCTTTTACAGTAGCTTTATTACTATTTTGATGGAAATGTATTTCTTTATCTTTAGTATAACCCCCTTCATCTATCTTTCTAATAAATTTATATGGAAGTAAATTATTCTTATAAAAATAGGTTTGATAATCGTCATTTACTTTGAAAAACCACCCTGTAACTCCAGTAGTTTTTCCTTTTCCCTTGATATGAAAAGAAGACTTTCCATTATTAGTACTTTCCTTAATTTCTAAGGTTGCACTACCAGCATTAAACCAATTACTATAACTGATTCTATATTTTAATAATTCTCCCTTTTTAAACGCAGGTTTCACATTCTGTGCTTGTAGAACAAAAGAAAAGATAAGTAAAAGAAATAGTGTCTTTTTATACATGTTTAATCTATTTGTATGATAAAATACAATTATTGTTCCAAAAAAGAAAACCCTTAAAAATAATACATTTTAAGAGTTTAACTAATTTCATTGTCAATTTTATTATAGTAGCTTGTTAAGTACTTTCAAAATCTCATCATCACCTATAATTTCTAAGGGTCGCTTTGTTCTTTTTTATTAAATGTAATCTATTGTCGCTCAAAAACACCGCTACTTTCAGTTTCTTCTCCGCTATTTGAAACCATAATTAATATATCACCGTCAAATTTAGGAGTTACCACATCACCATCAATATTATAAAGGCTATTGCCAACGTTTACCCAAGTACCTTCATCAATTTTACCCATTGAAATACACGCATTAGTATCATTAGAACCAAAATGTTCTACATCAAAGAGTCCATCAGTTTTAAAATCAAGTAAAACAGCATCTTTACAATCTATTGTATTCACAATTCCATGAGACCTAATCTCAATCAACTTCCATTTTCCAAGTAATTCATCTTGATTGGAAGCATCTTCATTATTGTCACAAGCCATAAAAGTTATGGCAACAGTAAGTAATAATACAAAGGTTTTCATTAGTAGTTCATCATTAGGTTGACTACCTTAACGAGAAAACTAAGTCAATATTTTATAAGCTTCTAAATTTGTTACTCCCCAATTCTCAAATTCTTCTTTACTCCATAAATCAGGAAAAAATATTCTTTTTTGATATTTTGGGTGCATGTATTTACGCCAATCACTACCTCCTGTAGCCTCATCTTGGGTAGCTATGTATTTACCTGCAGCCTCATAATGTGACATTACCCATTTAATATTAATACAATAATCTAAATGACGCATGGCATTAATTAAATCAATATTTTCTTTATCTTTTTCAGGTAACGATTTAAACTTCGACCATAAATTAATCGTATTATATTCCTTCATGATACTCAGGAATTCCGTTTTATACTTTTTTTCAAATTGTTCTAATAAAAACGATTTTTTACCTGTTTTATAATCTTTACCAGCCGCTTGCCAATACAAATGTTCAAATGCATTTTCAAAAGCTGTATTGCGATCAATTTTTGATCTAAATCGATAATCAATCAAATTGATTAATTCAGTACTGCAAAATTCAATCAATCGATATTGGGCACTTTGAAACCCACTAGCTGGTGTTAATGTATCTCTAAATTTCGCATATTGCTCACGCTCCATACCATCTCCCATAATAGTAAAAGAGGCCGTAAGCATGTCAAAATAACGACTTATTCGCATTAACCTTTCTGTGAAAAATTTAGTAGTCAAATTTTCATGATGAGCTATCTGCTCAATTTCCCAACGTATCATTTTAAAGATAAGTTCGTTAATTTGATGGTACATTATAAAGACCATTTCGTCTTTAAAACCGGTTCGCTGTACTTGTAAATTTAACAAGGCATCAGTTTGAATATAATCCCAATAAGTAATGGGTTTACTATACAACAATCCATCCAATTGTGTTTCTAAATCTTGATCGATGGTGTCGTATTTTTCTTTTAATAGTTTTATCCTCTGTTCAATGTTCTTGTCCATACCGTATAATTTGATACACAAAGATAGTTTAAATCAATTCTAACTTTAGAATAGTTTTTGTGCTGTCAGTTACTTTAAATCTTTCATCAAACCTGGAATTAACAACCCAAACAATTTTATCATCTGAAATTAATACCCAAGTATTTTCTTTGTCAAATAAAGAGTATTTCTGGTCTTTAAAAAATTTACTTAATTTCTTTTTACCCTGCATCCCAAAAGGATAAAAATAATCACCATGTTGCCATTTTCTTAGAGTTATTGGCCATTTCAATTGATCAGCATCTACAAATATTATATGTGATTCCTTTACAGGATAAAAGTTATCAGATTTGGTGATTTTAAGTTGAAAAGATGCTGTTTGAATACTACTTGGAAAGCTATGTAAAGTATAAATTTCATTTCCAGGTTCAACTAATATTGGCGATATAATTAAAAAATCTCTATCCTTAAGAATACGATGTGAGTTACTCACAACAAATTTACCTGCTTGTGCCTCCAACAAATTATAAATATCATCCCAAGCCGTAAAATTGTAATCCTTTAAAATCTCATATAGTAGGGCTTTACTATGTGCCAATTTTTTAAGCTCAGTAATATCTAGTTTTAGAATACCATTAGCATCAGAATGCACAACTTTGAGCTTTATGTTTTCTAAAGATGCTGCAACTATTTGTTGTGTATCTTGTAGGTGATGAATAGTGGTTGAAAAAGTATCTAAAAACCGTGGGTTGATTGATTTTAAAGCAGGAATCACATCATGTCTTAATTTATTTCTTAGATATTTAGTTTCTGCATTTGAAGCGTCTTCTCTCCAACTTAAATTTTGTTTTCGAGCATATTGCTCAATTTGATTTCTACTAAAAGGCAACAAAGGCCTTACGATAGCTCCATTTTTTTCTGGAATACCTGTCAACCCATTTAAACCTGTACCTCTACTTAAATTGATTAAAAAAGTTTCCAAATTATCGTCGGCATGATGTCCCGTTACTATATAATCTAGATTGTTATCAACTAATAGATTTTTAAACCAGTTATATCGTAATTCTCTAGCTGCTAATTGAATGGATAACTTTTCCGCTTTTGCAATAGTTTTGGTATCAAACCTCTTTGTAAACAGAGGTATTTGAATTCTACTCGCCATTTCGGTTACAAAAACCTCATCTTGATTAGCATCAGCCCCTCTTAATTGAAAATTACAATGGGCTAATGAAATGTCAAATTCCAATTCATTTAACAGTTCAGCAAGTACAACGCTATCTACACCTCCTGAAATGGCAATAAGTAACTTTTTATCTTTTAGATAAGAAAAATTAGTGGCGATATGTTCAGAAAACTGATCTAACAAAACTTTGTAAAGATAATGGTTATAAAGCAAAAAAACCGTCTCTTCCAAAGTATTAGGATGAGACGGCTTTTGAATATTTATTTAATCTATTATTTAGTCTTCGTAATGATTGGCAACTAATAAATCAACATCGTCACCTTCTACAGTTTCAACAGTAACGTCTTTTACACCATCTACCTCTGTAGTCGTGATAACAGTCGCATTTTTTTCACCGTTTTCTTTTTTAACCAAAACTTTCATTTCTTTATTTACGTCGTCAGCAACTGAAATTACAGTCTCTTGTTGAGCTGGCGTACCTTCGTTAATATACGCTGTTACAGTTTCAGCAGAAATTGCAATACTAGGAGCAATAACTAAAGCTACCACCGACATTAGTTTTAAAAGAATGTTTAAAGAAGGACCAGACGTATCTTTAAAAGGATCTCCAACAGTATCTCCTACAACAGCTGCCTTATGAGCGTCTGTTCCTTTACGACCTTCCTCTTCTATTGTTTTCTTTGCATTATCCCAAGCACCACCTGCGTTAGATTGAAAAATTGCCATCAACACACCACAAGTGGTTACACCTGCTAATACGCCTCCTAACATTTCAGCACCACCAATAAAACCAACTGCTACAGGTACAGCAATTGCTAATAACCCTGGTAATACCATTTCTCTTATTGAAGCTTTTGTAGAAATATCAATACATTTTCCATAATCTGCTACACCATCAGCAGCATCAAAAATAGCTCTATCTTCTTTAGAAGCTTTAGTCATATCAGAATCATACTTACGCATAATTCCTAATGCAGCTTTTAATTCTGGTATGTCTCTAAACTGACGTCTAACCTCTTCAATCATCGCCATTGCAGCACGACCAACAGCATTCATTGACAAGGCTGAGAATACAAATGGTAACATACCACCTACTAGAAGACCTGCCATAATTTTAGGCTGAGATACATCAATTGCAATAACACCTGCAGTCTTCATAAAAGCCGCAAATAAAGCTAAGGCAGTTAATGCTGCTGAAGCGATAGCAAAACCTTTACCAACCGCCGCAGTTGTATTACCCACTGCATCTAATTTATCTGTACGTTGACGAACTTCACTTGGTAATTCAGCCATTTCAGCAATACCACCTGCATTATCACAAATTGGACCATAAGCATCTACTGCCAATTGAATCCCTGTATTTGCTAACATACCAACTGCAGCAATCGCGATACCATATAATCCTGCAAAATGATGAGATACCATAATAGCAGCAGCAATCAAAAGAATAGGAATCATCGTAGACATCATACCCACACCTAGACCAGCAATAATATTTGTAGCTGCTCCTGTTTCAGATTGTTTAACAATTGACATTACAGGCTTTTTACCTGTAGCTGTGTAATACTCCGTTATTTTACCAACACCTAAACCAGCAACTAAACCAGCAATTGTTGCCCAGAATACACCCATTGCTCCGAATGGCAATTCTGCATGAGATTCAGGAATTAATGCATTTATAATAAAATAAGATGCCACAACCATTAATCCTGCCGAACCAAATTCGCCAATATTTAATGCTGTTTGTGGGTTTCCACCATCTTTTACTCTTACAAAAAAAGTTCCTAGTATAGACATTATTATACCTACGGCCCCAAGAACTAAAGGTAAATATACAGCACCTAAACCATCAAAATCAGGAGTTAAAATAAAAGCCCCTAACACCATTGTTCCTATAATAGAACCTACATAAGATTCGAATAAATCAGCCCCCATACCAGCAACGTCTCCAACATTATCACCAACATTATCGGCAATAGTTGCAGGGTTTAACGGATGATCTTCTGGAATACCAGCTTCCACTTTACCAACTAAATCTGCACCAACGTCGGCTGCTTTTGTATAAATACCTCCACCTACACGAGCAAACAATGCAATTGAAGATGCTCCTAATGAAAATCCTGAAAGTACATTTAATACCATCGATAGATTTTCAGCTTTTAAGTCGACTGATAAACCTGTTGACGGCCACATAAATTGATATGCCATAAATAAACCACTTAATCCCAAAATACCTAAACCTACAACGCCTAATCCCATTACAGCACCACCAGCAAAGGCTACTTCTAAGGCTCGCCCTAATGATGTCCTTGCAGCTTCAGTAGTTCTAACATTTGCTTTGGTTGCTACTTTCATTCCTATAAATCCTGCTAAGGCAGAACATATAGCTCCAATAATAAATGATACTGCTACCATGCCATTAGACCCTACTTCATTTGTTCCTTTAAAGAACAGTAAGACAGCAACTGCAGCAACAAAAATTGCTAAAACCTTGTATTCGGCTTTTAAAAATGCCATGGCACCATCAGCAATATTCTTAGCGATACGTGACATTTTTTCATTACCAACTTCTTGCTTTGAAACCCATCCGCTTTTTAGAAAAACGAAAATTAAAGCTACAACACCAAATAGTGGTAAAAATTTTATTATTAATTCCATAGAGTATAAATTAGGTTAGTTTAAGTTTCAGACGTTTTTGAGTTTCAAACGTCCATAAAAACAAAAGTAGTAAAACTGTATATATAAAAAAAACTACGCTATAAAATAACGTAGTTTAAACAATTTATAAATAACTATTTAGAAATTAAATCGTAAAAGTTCTATTCTTTTTATGCTCACTGTCATTATATCGTTGAACACATTCATTATATATTTTCAAGGCCTCTTCAGCATTTCCCCAGCCCCCTGTATCAACTTTCTTCTTTTCTAAATCTTTATATACCTGAAAGAAATGTTCAATTTCTTTTAATCTATGTGGATTTAAATCGCTAACATCACTATTATTACTCCAAATAGGATCTGAAACCGGTACGCAAATGATCTTTTCATCAGGTCCTTTTTCATCTGTCATATGAAAAACTCCAATTGGTCTTACTTCCATTACAACCATTGGATAAGTTGGCTCATGTCCTAAAACTAGTACATCTAAAGGATCACTATCTAAAGCTAACGTTTCTGGTATAAACCCATAATCTCCTGGATACATCATCGATGAGAAGAGCATACGATCAAATCTTATCTTATTTAAGGCAAAATCATATTCATATTTATTTCTACTACCTTTTGGTATTTCAATCAATACATCAAATGTAACATCTTTCTTTTTTGAACTCATTTCTCTTTATTTAATTTTTAGCAAAAGTAATAAAAAAGAATAGAATTTTTTGCATCAGGTCCATATAGATATGACCTAAAATAAAGAGCTTCTTTAATGTATGAAATACAGTACTTTGCACTTTAAAAATAAATATAACAATTAAATGTCAAGGGAATCAAAATATTTTTTACTTTTGCACCCTCATATCCAACATGATATGTTAATGTATGTTTACAATGCCTTGGTGGTGGAACTGGTAGACACGCTGGATTCAAAATCCAGTTCTTTCGGGAGTGTGGGTTCGATTCCCACCCAAGGTACTAAAAGAGTTATGAATTGTGAGTTCTGAATACGAGTGTCTAAATCTCATATATAAAGTCTAACATAGCGTTCCCTATGAAACAAAAAATACCTAAACCTAAACTTTTCGCTTGTTCGCAGTCTGTTGAATTAGCTACAGAAATTGCTGCAGCCTACGGTTGTAAATTAGGTAAATCTAAAAAAAGCATCTTTAGTGATGGTGAATTTCAAGTTTCTTTTGAGGAGTCTATAAGAGGGCGTCGTATATTTATCATTGGTTCTACATTTCCTAATTCTGATAATTTAATGGAAATGTTATTAATGATTGATGCAGCGAAACGGGCATCAGCTAGACATATAACTGCAGTTATACCATATTTTGGATGGGCTAGACAAGATCGTAAGGACAAACCGAGAGTACCAATTGCAGCTAAATTAGTTGCTAAATTATTAGAATCTGCAGGTGCAACTCGAATTATTACAATGGACTTGCATGCAGATCAAATTCAAGGTTTCTTTGAAAAACCTGTTGATCATCTTTTTGCTTCAACCATCTTTTTACCTGCAATTAAAGATCTTAATTTAGATAATATTACCGTTGCTTCTCCAGACATGGGAGGTTCAAAAAGAGCGTATGCTTATTCTAAATTTTTGAAAAGCGAAGTAGTAATTTGTTACAAAGAACGTAAAAAAGCCAATGTAATTTCTCATATGGAGCTCATTGGTAATGTAGAAGGTAAAAATGTAATTCTAGTTGATGATATGATTGATACCGCCGGAACTTTAACTAAAGCTGCGGATTTAATGATGGAAAAGGGAGCTAAAAGTGTACGTGCAATTTGTACCCACCCTGTATTATCCGGTCAAGCATATGAACGAATTGAAAATTCAAAATTAGAGGAACTTATAATTACAAACACAATACCATTAAAAAAACAAATTGATAAGATTAAAGTAGTATCTTGCGCCCCTTTATTTGCTGATATTATGCATAAAGTACAGAATAACAATTCTATCAGTGGACAATTTTTAATGTAATATAAATCAGAAACAATTAAATAAATAAATAAATGAAATCGATTACAATCAAAGGATCCAAAAGAGAAATCGTAGGCAAGGTAGCAACCAAAGCTTTACGTAATGCTGGAAAGGTACCTTGCGTATTATACGGAGGAGAAAAACCTGTTCACTTTTCAGCAGAAGAATTAGAGTTCAGACATTTAATTTATACTCCAAATGTATATACTGCAACGATTGAACTAGAAGGCGGAGACAAATTTAACGCCATTGTTCAAGATATTCAATTTCATCCAGTTACGGATAAAATAATTCATATTGACTTTTATCAATTATTTGATGACAAAGCAGTATCGTTAAATATTCCTGTAAAATTAGAAGGTAGTGCCCCTGGTGTTATCAATGGTGGTGTATTGCGTTTTCCAAATCGTAGATTAAGAGTAAAAGCAATACCTGGTAATTTACCTGATTTTATAAATATTGACATTTCTAAACTTAAAATTGGAGATAAAGTATTTGTAGAATCTCTTATGACTGATGAATATGAAATTTTACATCCAGAAGACATGGTTGTTGTGCAAGTAAGAACTGCACGTGCAGCTATTGTAGTTGATGAAGAAGAAGAAGGTGAAGAAGGTGAAGAAGGTGAAGAAGGTGCAACTGCTGAAGGTGAAGATGCCCCAGCTACAGAAGGAGAAGCTTAAAAATCAACTTTTCATAAATAGTTAAAAAAAGCCTCGCTATCGCGAGGCTTTTTTTATTTTTGTCATCTAAACACAACCAAAATGGGATTGTTATCCTTTATAAAATCATTTTTAAGCATAAAAAATAATACCTCACCCGATATGAAAAAATTCTTAATTGTAGGACTAGGTAATATTGGTTCAGAATACGACAATACTCGTCACAATATTGGATTTAAAATTTTAGATAACTTAGCTTCTAAAGAAAATATTACGTTTGAAAATAAAAAACTAGGAGCCATTAGTCAATTCAGATTTAAAGGAAGAACCTTCATTCTATTAAAACCTTCTACTTATATGAATTTGAGTGGTAAAGCTGTAAAATACTGGATGACGAAAGAAAACATTGCTCTTGAAAATGTACTAATCATATGTGATGATTTAAACATTTCTTTCGGAACAATTAGAGTAAAGGGTAAAGGTAGTGCTGGCGGACATAATGGTCTAAAAGATATTAATGTACAATTAAACACGCAAAACTACCCTCGGTTTCGATTTGGTGTTGGTGATGAATTTAGCAAAGGCCGACAAATTGATTATGTATTAGGTAAATGGACTCCAGAAGAAGAAACCAAGCTGGTAGAAAGATTAGATAAATCTTGTGAACTTATCAAATCTTATGGTACTGCCGGTTTAAACAATACGATGAGTGATTTTAATGGTAAATAAAAAAAACTCCAAAAGGACATATCTTCTTTTGGAGTTTTTATTTCTTTCTAATTATCTTTTCTATTTACTCAACAGTTACCGATTTTGCAAGGTTTCTAGGTTGATCAACGTTACAGTTACGCATTACCGCAATATGATACGATAAAAGTTGTAATGGAATAGTAGTCAACAATGGCGAAAATGCTTCTTCAGTATCAGGAATTTCAATAATATGATCTGCAATTCCTTTAACTGTGGTATCTCCTTCAGTTACCACCGCAATAATTTTACCACTACGAGATTTTATTTCTTGAATATTACTTACAGTCTTTTCGTAATGCCCTCTGTTTATTGCGATTACAATTACAGGCATTCTATCATCTATTAAGGCAATAGGTCCGTGTTTCATTTCAGCAGCAGGATAGCCTTCTGCGTGTATATAAGAGATTTCTTTTAATTTTAACGCACCTTCTAAGGCAACTGGAAAGTTATAACCTCTACCAAGGTATAAACAGTTAGTAGACAGTAAATATTCTTTAGCAATTTCTTTTACATGATCATTTACCTTTAATGCTTGTTCTACTTTTCCTGGAATTAATTCTAACTCTTGTAAATGCAATCTATAGTCAGAACTAGACATTGTTCCTTTTGCTCTCGCTAAACGTAAGGCAATTAAAGATAGAACCGTTATTTGAGTAGTAAAAGCTTTGGTTGATGCTACACCAATTTCTGGTCCTGCATGCGTATACGCCCCTGCATGAGATTCTCTTGCAATAGATGATCCTACCACATTACAAACTCCAAAAACAAACGCTCCTTTTTCTTTTGCTAACTTGATAGCCGCCAAGGTATCTGCAGTCTCACCAGATTGCGAAATTGCAATGACAACATCTTTTTCAGTTATTATTGGATTTCTATATCTGAATTCAGAGGCATATTCAACCTCAACAGGTATTCTAGAAAACTCCTCAAAAATGTATTCAGCAACCAAACCTGCGTGCCAAGAAGTACCACACGCTACAATAATAATACGATCTGCGTTTAAGAACTTTTTCATATTATCTTCAACACCGGCCATTTTGATAATTCCTTCGTCTCTTAATAATCGTCCTCTATAGGTATCTTTTATAGCTCTAGGTTGTTCATAAATTTCCTTAAGCATGAAATGCTCATAGCCACCTTTCTCTATTTGTTCAAGATTCATTTGTAATTCTTGAATATCAGCATCGACTAATGAATCATCTTTTATTTTTCTGATTTTGACATCTTTACCAACTCTAATGATTGCCATTTCCTCATCATCCAAATAAATAGCATCTTTAGTATATTCTATAAAAGGTGAGGCATCTGAAGCTATAAAGAACTCCCTTTTATCTTTACCAACACCAATAGCAATAGGACTCCCTAAACGTGCAACTACAATTTCATCTGGATTTCTTCTATCAAACACAGCAATAGCATATGCACCAACCACTTCATTTAAGGCTATTTGAACCGCTTTACCAAGTTTTACATTATTGTTCTTCTGAACCTCTTCTATCAGATTTATCAACACCTCAGTATCAGTATCACTATGAAAAGTATAGCCTCTATTTATTAATTCCTTTTTAATAGTATCATAATTTTCAATGATACCATTATGAACAATTACTAAATTACCTGATTGTGAAGTATGCGGATGTGAATTTATATCATTTGGTACACCGTGAGTAGCCCATCGTGTATGACCAATTCCTAAATGACCTTCTTTATTAGTAACTTTTTCAATTAGGTCACTTACCTTACCCTTTGTTTTTGCTAAATTTATTTGTTTGCCGTCATATAGTACAAGACCTGCACTATCATAACCTCTATATTCTAATCGTTGTAAACCATTAATAATAATAGGATAAGCATCTCTATACCCTATATAACCTGTAATTCCACACATCGTAATTATTCTTTTTAATTATTATTCATTAATAATTGTGTAAAATATTTCAAGTTTTAATCTTTGTTCGTCCGTATCAACAAGGTTATTGCCTTTTAGAACTACTCCTTTCGGGTTCCAACTATAATCTTTAATAATAGTATCAATAGCACTTGTTGGAAAATCGCTTGAGTGAGCCACTTTTATTGCTAGCTTATTTAGTTCTAAAGGCTCATCTGATTTTAAAACTTCTGAAATATAATCCGTTATAGTAAACTCATATTTTAACGGTTTATTGTCATCATCTCTTTGCAAAACGCCATCAAATTGTCTTATGGAAGCTTCTGACATGGCATCAAGAATTTGGCTTTTGTAATCATAATTGTACAAATACAATTGTTGTGGTATTATAGTATCGCCTTGATTTTTAATATATAATGAAAGGGTTGCTCCATTAATTAACCAGTTTTTATTCCTAATTTCTTCTAATTCGGTATTATCAAGTCCTTTAAACAATTCAACAACTGCCTCAGAACCCGCAGCACCCTGAATATATAAGCTTTCTTCACCATTACTAGTATCAGGGCTCATCAATTTAGTATCGATGTCAGATATAGCTTGTGAATAATCTCGATTATAAATTTCAGTTATAATACCACTTAGTGCGAAAATTGCTGTTTGCTTCGTTTTTACTGGAACATCTTCATCATCTGTATCTCCGTCACCATTTAAATCGCCTGTTGTTGTAGTTTCATCTGTTAACACAATATTACTATAATAAAAAGTCATCGAGGCATTTGACATAGCTAGCGTCATTAAAGCCCCATCTGTACCATCCGCTTCAATAATTAATCCTCTAAAATAATTTAAAAAATTATCACTTGAATCAAATGCTCCTGAATTTTGCTGATCAATAAATCTTGTTCTAAAAAAAGTAGTATCTAAAGGTATTTTTATTGAAGGTGATATAGTTGCCGATTTTATGGTATCTGTATCATCAACAGTATTTGCATCTCCATCTAAGAAATTTCTTTTAACATATAAAACCGTATCATTTGCATTCGGCTTAAAAAGACCTGAATAAAGTAGGTCTTTTTTTGTGTAGGAGGCATTAGAATAGTATTTTTTATTTTCCGTTGGGTCTAAAGGATCTAAATTGTTCAGATAAGTTCCATTTTCATAAACCGAAAGCATAAATTCTTCATCCTCTTTCCCAAAAATTGAATCTAATTCAAAAACAGGTCTACCATTATCACCATCCTCTAATTGAGTAGAATAATAAGGAATATTTAAAATTACTGCATCGATTGACATATTATCAGTAAATGAAATAGCACCAAGACCAACTTGACTAATAACAGATGCTTTTAAAAGTCCAAAATTATCATCTTTAATTACACCTAAGAGGTGAGGGTTACTAGTACTAATTTGAGATCTAGTAACATTTTCGTTATAAGCCACCACTTCAAAAGTTTCACTTTCAGTAGTAAACAAATCATTATCTACTAAACCGACACCAACATTTTGAAAGTCTTTTTCACAAGAAATTACACCCAATAATACAATAGAAAATATAGCAATATATTTAATGCTGTTCACAATTTTTTTAGTCATAAACAATAAATTATTTTTAAAATTATTTTATAAAACTTCGGTAAGGTAAAAGTTGGAGTATATATCAGAAGGTTCTTCTCCATCTTGGTGCCCTAGTAGAGGAATTTCTTTTTGATTAATAAACTCTACTATTTCTTCAGGAATAGTTTCACTTCCCTTAATAACAGCATCTGAATTTTCAATTGCTATTTTCATCAGATTATTATAACTAGTGGTAGAAATGGACTGTAGTTTTTCGTCATTAATACCATCAAATCTAACTTTGTCTTTTAGTTTATCACCTATAGTCCCTTCAAAACCAGTATCGTAAACAGAAGTAACTATTTTACTATTGATATATAAAGGGTCATTTTTATAGTATTCTCTCAAATACAAAGGTAATAATGAAGCCATCCACCCATGTACATGAATAATATCAGGAGTCCAATTTAATTTTTTAACCGTCTCTATTACACCTTTTGCAAAAAATATGGCACGTTCATCATTATCTTCAAATAATTTTCCATCCTCATCTGAATAAACAGCCTTACGCTTAAAATATTCATCATTATCAATAAAATAAACTTGCATTCTTTCTTTTGGTATTGAAGCAACTTTAATTATCAACGGCATATCCATATCATTGATAATCAAATTCATACCCGACAATCGAATTACTTCATGCAATTGGTGTCTTCGCTCATTGATAACACCAAATCTTGGCATAAAAATTCTAATTTGAGCACCTTTACTGTGCATTAGTCTTGCCAACTCAAAGGAAGTGCTTGCTGTATCTGTTTCTGGTAAATAAGGAATTACCTCCGATGATACATACAATATTCTCTTATCTTTCATAAAATCCGTCTGTATTTAAGAATAAGCAAAATTACGAATTTTTGCTTAGATTTAGGCTTAAAATGTTAAGTTTACGCCCTTTTAACACTAATTAACATTAAAATTGATGGATGTTTTTTATAAAAATAAAACTATCGAAGCGTATTTAGACTCGCTTGACAGTACTGTTTCTGTAGGATTTGTACCTACAATGGGAGCTTTGCATAAAGGCCATATTTCACTTATTGAACAAGCAAAATCTGAGAATAACATAGTGGTAGTTAGCATTTTCGTTAACCCAACACAATTTGACAAAGAAGAAGATTTGTTAAAATATCCTAAAGATTTAAAAAAAGATCTGGAGCTTTTAAAAAGTATTGATTGCGATGTAGTTTATGCTCCCGATGCCTTAGAAATTTATAACAATCAAATTATGTCTAACTCTTTTAATTTTGATGGATTAGAACATCAAATGGAAGGTAAACACAGAAAAGGACACTTTGATGGCGTTGGAACTATAGTAAAAAAGTTGTTCGAAATAGTAAAACCAAATAGAGCTTATTTTGGAGAAAAAGATTTTCAACAATTACAAATAATAAAAAAACTGGTTGAAAAGCATCATTTACCTGTTCAAATTATTCCGTGTGCTATCTATAGAGAAGATGATGGATTAGCCATGAGCTCTAGAAATAGTAGACTTACGGGCGTTCAAAGAGAAGAAGCTCCATTTATATTTCAAACATTAAAAACGGCCAAAGAAAAGTTTAAATCAGAATCTATTTCTACAATTATAGAGTGGGTAGAAAAACAGTTCAATGCAAATAGTATTTTAAAGTTAGAATATTTTGAAATTGCCAATGAAACAACTTTAATATCCGCAAACCGCAAACGAAAGGGTAATAATTACAGAGCATATATTGCTGTATTTGCAGGTGAGATTAGATTAATTGACAATTTAGCGTTATAAAAGAACCTAAAATTAATTATCTTTGCACAAAATTAAAAAAACGCTTGTGGATATTGTCGCATTAAAATCAAAAATACATAGGGTTACCGTAACTGGTGCCGATTTAAATTATATTGGAAGCATAACCATTGATGAAAACTTAATGGATGCCGCAAATATGATTCAAGGAGAAAAAGTACAAATTGTTAACGTTAATAATGGTGAAAGAATTGAAACTTACATTATTAAAGGCGAAAGAGGGAAAGGTGAAATTGTATTGAACGGACCTGCAGCCAGAAGAGTTGCTAAAGGAGATATTGTTATTATTATTGGATATGGTATAATGGATTTTGAAGAAGCAAAAACCTTTGAACCAACTGTAATATTTCCTGATGAAAAAACAAATACGTTGTTAAGTTAAACTGACCTTATTGAACAAAAAACTTAGAAAATCATTATTTTTAATACTCCCAATTGCCTTGGGAGTTTTTTTAGTTTGGTATTTTTTATCAAAACTAACACCAGATGATAAAACCGCTATAATTAACTCATTTAAAGAAGCTAATTATTGGTGGGTATTACTGTCTTTAGTTTTAGGAGCTTTAAGTCATTTATCAAGAGCATACCGTTGGCAATTTATGTTAAAACCCATGGGTTATAAACCGAAATTTGCTAATAGTGTTATGACCGTATTTGTTGCATATCTAGTGAATCTTGGTATACCTCGTGCTGGTGAAATTGCTCGTGCAACGGGGATTTCAAAGTACGAAAACATCCCATTTGAAAAAGCTTTTGGAACTATCGTTGCTGAACGTATTGCAGACGCTATTATGCTAATGGGAATTATAGGTTTAGCCTTTTTTCTACAAGCTGAATTACTATCAGAATATTTATTTAAAGATGAAGATAGTGGCATGCAAAAATATATTGTGTTTGCCGCAATAGTCGCATTGGCAATTAGCTTTTACTTTATCATCAAAAAATCAAAAAACCCATTTTTTATTAAAATAAAGCAATTTATTAACGGGTTAGTAGAGGGTGCTATCAGTATTTTTAAAATGGACAACAAATGGTCATTCATTTTCCATACCTTTTTTATTTGGTTAATGTATGTTTTAATGTTTTATGCAGTTAGTTTTGCCTTACCAGAAACCTCGAATTTACCTTTTGAAGCTATTATCGTTGGTTTTGTGGTTGGCGGAATAAGCATGGCAGTAACCAATGGAGGTTTAGGAACCTACCCTATTGCCGTTGCTAGTGTGCTAATTTTGTATGATATACCTGACAATCCAGCAAGAGCTTTTGCATGGATAATGTGGACAGCCCAAACATTAATGGTGTTGTTATTTGGTGCTTTATCTTTCTTAATTTTACCTATTTACAATAGAAATAGAACGTAATGAAAACTTATTACAGTAACGGGAAACTACTGCTTACTGGTGAATACCTTGTCCTTGACGGAGCAAAAGCTCTGGCTTTACCTACAAAATTTGGGCAGAGTATAACTATCAAAAAAATTAATGAAGACAAACTTGTTTGGGAAAGTTATACAGACCGAAACGAGTTATGGCTCCAAGTTGAATTTGATTTACCTAGATTGCGAATTATATCGGCAACTTTTGAATCTAGTAAAGAGGGTGGTGGCGATTTATTAGCTGAAAAACTTCGAGAAATATTACTGAGTGCTAAATCGCAATCCCAAATGCTCGGGACAAACTTCCTCACAGAAAAACAGGGATATTATTTAAAATCAACACTTGATTTTCCGAGAAATTGGGGACTAGGTTCATCCTCTACCTTAATCAATAACATTGCTCAATGGGCAAATGTCGATGCTTTTAAATTACAATTTTCTAATTTTGGAGGTAGCGGATATGATATTGCTTGTGCCCAAAACGACGAATCAATTTTGTATCAGAAATTAAATAAAAAACCAATAGTTGAAACTATAGCTTTTAACCCAAAATTTAGAAATCAACTCTATTTTGTGCACCTCAACAAAAAACAAAATAGTAGAGAAGGTATTGCTTCGTACAGAAATTTTAAGGGTAATATAAATGAATTGACCCTCGAAATATCTAATCTAACAGGAGAAATTAGTAGTGTTGCATCACTATCCGTTTTTGAAAAGTTAATCAATGAACATGAAAGAATTATTTCATCAATAATTCAGCAAAAACCTGTTCAAGAAAAATTTTTTTCTGATTATTTTGGTCAAACAAAAAGCCTTGGTGCTTGGGGAGGCGATTTTATTTTAGCTACAGGAAATGATGATACGCCTGAATACTTTAAGCAAAAAGGTTTTGGAACCGTAATTTCATATACAGAAATGATATTATGCGACAAAAAACAGTAATTATTGGTGGTGGAGCTGCGGGATTTTTTGCCGCAATAACCTGTGCAGAAAACAATCCAGATACTGAAATTATAATTTTAGAACGTGGTAAAGAAGTACTTCAAAAAGTAAAAATATCTGGCGGAGGAAGATGTAATGTAACACATGCTTGTTTCGACCCAAAAGAACTTTGTGAATTTTACCCAAGGGGAAACAAAGAATTACTCGGACCATTCCATCAGTTTATGACTGGCGACACCATGCAATGGTTTGAAGATCGTGGGGTTGAATTAAAAATTGAAGCTGACAATCGTGTTTTTCCTGTATCCAATTCTTCACAAAGCATTATGGATGTATTGCTTAAATCAACTACAAAACTGGGAATAGTCACTAAATTAAATCATAAAGTCGAATCTTTTAAAAAGGCCGGAGATCAATGGAGTATAATAACGAATAAAGGTGATTTTATCGCTGATAAATTATTGATAGCTTCAGGCAGTAACACCAAAATATGGGAAATGTTGGAAAAACTTGGACATACCATTGTTCAGCCCGTACCGTCACTATTTACCTTTAAAATAAACGACAAGAGAATTAAAGAAATTCCAGGTGTTTCTGTAGCAAATGCAACAGTATCAATAGTAAATTCAGAATTCCAAACGAATGGCCCTTTATTGATTACACATTGGGGAATGAGTGGACCAGCCATTTTAAAACTTTCTGCCTTTGGAGCTCGTTTTTTAGCTGAGAAAGACTACCAATATAATGTAGAAGTAAATTGGTTATCAAAACCAACCGAACATGTTCTGGAAAACTTAAAGGGTATTAGAAAAGACAATCAAAAGAAACAGATAATTCTTAAATCTGTTTTTCCAGCAATACCAAAACGCCTTTGGGAAAACTTAATCTTGGCTTCAGAGATAACAAGAGAATCTAAATGGGCAGATGTATCTAACAAACAACTCGAAAACCTCAGTAATCAACTTACTAAAGGACTGTTTAATGCTAATGGGAAAAGTACATTTAAAGAAGAATTTGTAACCGCAGGCGGTATAGATTTAAAAGAAGTTAATTTTAAACGATTTGAAAGTAAACTCCACAGTAATTTATTTTTTGCTGGTGAAGTGCTAAATATCGATGCCGTTACAGGCGGATTTAATTTCCAAAATGCTTGGACGGGTGGTTATATTGTTGGGAATACAATGGCTAATAATAATTAATACTTTTGATAAAATAGATTACCAAATGTACCTTTTTGATGACTTTATTGACGCAAATAAAAACCTCTTACCAGAAGACGGCACAGTAAATTATTATGGAAAATTATTGACTAAGGAAAAAGCAACTGTATATTACGAAAGTCTACTAAAAACCATTCAGTGGAAAAATGATATTGCTATTATCTTTGGAAAGCGTATCGAAACAAAGCGAAAAGTAGCATGGTACGCTGAAAAACCCTTTGAATACACCTATTCTAACAATACGAAATTGGCTTTACCATGGACCAAAGAGTTACAAAAATTAAAAACATTAATTGAACAAAAGACAGGAGAAACCTTTAATTCCTGCTTGCTAAATTTATACCATAACGGATCAGAAGGTATGGCTTGGCATAGCGATGGAGAAAAAGATTTAAAGAAAAATGGTGCCATTGCTTCCTTCAGTTTTGGTGCTGAACGCAAATTTGCTTTTAAGCATAAAGTGACCAAAGAAGTTGTCTCATTAGTTTTGGAACATGGAAGCTTATTGGTAATGAAAGATGAAACACAAACACATTGGCTACACAGATTACCACCAACCAAGAAATTTTTTAATCCAAGAGTAAATTTGACGTTTAGAACAATTGAGAAATAAACGTTTAACTAGCCACTTCTCCTCTATGTGGCTTTAACGCATCACGATAGATAAGCATATCTTTTTCATCCACAACAATATAGGCAATGGCAAAGTATTCTGAATGTTCAGTAACATCAACTTCATAATATGACAGCTTTTCCTTGACTGCAAATTCCTTTAAATGAATGGCATGGTGCTTTGCTGTTGGTAAAGCTTCTGGGCCTCTAAAGTCCCATATTAATTTTATTTTTCTGCTCAACGTATAATTTTTAAAACACAAAAATAACCATTATTCCTTCTGCAGGTCATGTATCTTTCCTCCAAAATTAAGAATCATAGAATTATTAGCTAGATTAAACGTAAACTTAATGCCCATAGAGTCATAGCTAAAGCTATCTTTTTCGGTTGCAATCAATTTAAAAATCGGTTGTCCCGTGGCCTGAGCAAATAATGTATTTCCTTCTTTAGTAAAAGTTACCTTTGCTGGAAATGTCGAACCACTGTAAACGCCTAAGTACACATCTAAATCATTACTTGTCAAATCAATTTTAGATTCACTTTCTAGGCTTGGGTCATTGCTAAAATAAGTTTCTAACAGCGATACCAAAATAGTTGTTGCCTCAGTGTTTAAGGCATTAAATGAAAAGGCAATCGAAACATTTCTACTAGGAACATATGCAGCCATAGATCTAAAACCATCAATTCCTCCATCATGACCATATACCTCTAAACCTTTAAAAACAAGTTTAGACAATCCCATACCCATATTTTCTTTTACAGATTTCATTTGTTCTAGAGCGTCTTTTGAAACTAAATTTCCTGAAAATAAGTTATCATAAAAAACATTTAGTTCTCTTGGTGTTGACACAATTGCACCAGCCCCCATCGGTCCAGTTAAATCAGTTTCTAATGTGATTGGCTTCCATTCTGAATCTTCTTCATAATAGGAAACCGCTTCATTCTCACTCGGAATAATATCTTTTCCATAAATTGTTCTATCCAATTTAATTGGATCAGAAATTCTATTGTTTAAAATTTCTGAGAAGGTTTTTTTATCAATATCTTCAGCTATATAAGAAAGTAAAATATAGTTTGTATTTGAATATGCTGTTTTTTCATTGGGTTCAAAATCCACACCATTTTTAATGAACTTTTCAAGCATTTCTTTTCGTTTTCTTGGTTTACTTATCCAAAGTTGAAAATCTTTTTCATTTGTTACATTATGTAAACCACTTCTATGATACAAAAGGTTTTCTATTGTTATTATCTCGGCATTTTCAATTTCAGGAAAATGAGAACTTAAATTCGAACTAAGACTTAGTTTCTTTTCATCAATCAATTGCATTATAATTGTAGCTGTAAATGTTTTCGTTATAGAGCCAATTCTATATTTAGTTAACGCATTAGCTTTTGACTTTGAATTGATATTAGAAAAACCTATGGATTTTTGATAGACCTCTTGTCCATCCTTAAAAATGGAAACCGTTCCCATTCCTATTTTATTTTCTTCAATGTTGCTAAATAAACTATCAAGTTTAGTTTTGTCAATAGTTTGAGACTGTAAGCAAAGACTTGTTAAAAAAGCTATTATAATTATAATGTACTTGACCATATATTATTTTTTTGTCCAAGTTAGAACAATAATCCCTAATCTACCAATTAGAAAAATAACGGAACCAAATACGGGAGTCAAGAGACCGTACTGAAGCCCCCCTGCTATAACTCCAGCCGAAATTTCATTTGCCATTTGAATGGCTTCAAATGCTCCAATCAAACTAATCATAAGAGTAAAGAAGCCCCATACTAATGCAAATAAGGAAACTGAACTTATAAGATTTATTATTTTTTCTGAGTTCTCCTTTTCTAGAAAACCTTTAATAAGAAGTAATATCACTAAAATTAATAATAACAAAAGTGGATATGTTAAAAGTGGCTCTAACTGAAAAAATTTTTGGAAAAATGATGACATAATAATTAGATTTAAAAATTAATAATACTCAAATGTAATCTGAAAGTAGCATTGCTATATAAATTAGCGATAGAATAAAGAATTAGAGTGTTAATTAACAGAATAAGCCTAATTTGAACCTTCTATTTGCAAAAAACAGTGTTAAATTGGTAATTCACCTATGAAATTATACATATTAAAATAAAATAAGCAACTTGCGTCATTAAAGTTAAACAAAGAATGAATACAAACCTTTTGCATAAAAGCAAATTTATACCTATACATTTTTTAGTATGGGTTGTTGTATGGTTTTTCTTCGTTTACTTTTTTAGTTACAATTCTGATAATACTAGTTATGTCACTTGGTTTTCAAGTTTTCTATTGCCAATAGCAATCGTAACTACCTACTTTATGGTGTATTATTTAATTCCTAAATACCTCCTAACAAAAAAGTACTTTCTTTTCATACTTTACAGTCTTTATATGTCTGTTTTCTCAACGGTTTTAATACTTATCGCCATTTACGTTAGTTTTATTTTCTTGTCTAACATGGAAATAAAAAAAATGCCACCAATGAGCCGAAACTTTGTGTTTGTTTTAATTCTTGTGTATTTAGTGGTTGCTATTTTTAGTTTTATCAGTTTATTAAATCACAACTTTAAAACCATTTCAAAAAATAAAGCATTAGAAAATAAAATTTTGGAAACTCAATTGCAGATTAAAAATCAAGAATTGCAATATTTAAAAAAGCAAATTCACCCACATTTTCTATTTAATACCCTAAATACTATTTACGGATTTGCCTTAAAACAGTCTAAAGATACCCCTGAAATAATATTAAAATTATCAAATTTATTAGACTATATTTTATACCAAGTAAATAAACCTAAAGTTAGTTTAAAAGAAGAAATTGCTCATATTAAAGAATATATCGAACTCGAAAAAATACGATTTCAAGATACATTAAAAGTGTCTTTTATTGCTGATGAAATTCCTGAAACTATTCAAATTGCTCCGATGCTTTTAATACCATTCGTAGAAAATGCCTTTAAACATGGTCATTTAATAGATGGGTTTTTAAACATAGAGATTGTAATATGGTTTTCAGATGGCAACCTTAATTTTACTATAAAAAATACCACTATTCAAAATGAAGCCACAAAAGAAAATGATGGTATTGGACTTAAAAACATAAAGAAAAGATTGGATATTTTGTATATTGATAATTATACATTAAATATTTCTGAATTTGAGGGTTGGTATAATGTTAACCTCAACGTTTTAAACTTAAAAGCAAACTAAATTGGTGAAACAGATTAACTGCATAATTGTTGATGACGAACCTATAGCCCGTGAAATTTTAGCTACGCATTTGCAAAAAATTGATATCATAAAGGTTTCCAAATTATGTAAAAATGCTGTGGAAGCTTTTAATACCATAAGTTCAGATAAAATTGATTTGATCTTTTTAGATATCAATATGCCCGAAATATCGGGATTAGCCTTTGCGAAATCAATCAATAAAAATATAAAGGTAATTTTCACAACCGCCTATCGCGAATATGCTATTGACGGGTTTGACTTGCAAGCCGTTGATTATTTATTAAAACCCATTTCTTTTGAACGTTTATTGAAAGCCATCAATAAATTCAGCAATGAAAATATTGAAATTATAGAGAAGCCAGTTGTTGAAACACATGAAAAAAATGATTTTATCTTTGTACGTGCTGATAGAAAAATGGTAAAAATTAATTTTTCTGAAATACTATATATTGAAAGTTTGAGCGATTATATTCAAATTCATTTAATTGATAAAACCATTACTACCCGAGAAACGATTAGCAATATAGAAGCGAAACTTCCACAACATCAATTTTTAAGAACACATCGTTCATTTATAATCTCAATTAATAAAATAGAATTGTTTACCAATGAATTTGTAGAACTTGGCAACAAAGCCATTCCTATAAGTAGAACCTACAAAAATGATGTTCTCAAAAAATTAGAAAGTCTGTAATACAGTATTGAGCATCGTAATTACAAGTAATTAATAACATTCAGAAAATTGCATTACAATACATTTGCTCATGCTATTTTCAAAAATCAAAAACTCGGCTGTACTTATTGCAGTAGTTGGCATTGTTTTATTTTCCGCAAAAGCCATTATGGTTAAATTGGCTTATCAATACAATGTAAGTTCATTACATTTACTATTATTTAGAATGCTTTTTTCACTTCCTTTCTATTTGATAATTCTATACTTTCATAAACCAAAATCAACAACAAATATTAAGAAACAAGATTATCTGTGGTTGCTCTTTTTTGGATTCATCGGTTATTATTTGGCCAGCTATTTCGATTTTTTAGGCCTACAATACATAAAGGCTGGTTTAGAAAGAATTATCCTGTTTATTTACCCAACTTTAGTGCTTTTAATCTCAAGAATTTTCCTTAAAGAAAGAATTTCACCAAAGCAGATTATCGCGATATTAATCACCTATTTTGGTGTAATAATAACATTTAGTGGAGAATTGCAATACAACGGTGATCATATTTTCCTTGGCGGATTTTTAATCTTTTTAAGTGCCCTAACCTATGCTTCATATCTCGTTGGTAGCGGATGGTTAATACCAAAATTTGGAGTATTACGTTTTACGTCATATGCCATGATAATATCGTCAATTTGTGTCATTATCCATTATTTAATACTCGACAGAACAAGTGTTTTTCAATACTCCTATCAAGTATATCTACTTGGTTTTATGATGGCTATTTTATCAACATTAATTCCTTCGTTTTTAGTGTCATTGGCCATAAAAAAAATAGGAGCATCTAATTTTTCTATCATTGGCAGTATTGGACCTATATCTACCATTATTTTAGCCTATATTTTTCTTGATGAAAGGTTAACCATAATGCAATTATTAGGAGCAGTAATTGTAATCATTGGTATTACTTTTGTTTCTCTGAATAAATCTAAAAAAAATAGAAAACTTGTTCCCTAACATTTATCTTTGTGAAAAATCTCAACTTTGGAACGCGACAATTTTATTTACAAACCAACACAGAAAAGAATATTAGATGATGGCTCTTTCACTTGGAAAGCTCCAAGTAATATTGCCCTAGTAAAATATTGGGGGAAAAAAGAACCGCAACTTCCTGAAAATGCTTCTATCAGTTTTACTTTAGATGCTTGTTCAACAATAACTACTATTGATTTTAGTAAAAGTAAACCTAACGAGAATGTCAATTTCGATATCTATTTTGAAGACGAAAAGAAGGATGACTTTAAACCGAAAATAGAAAAGTTCTTTGAGCGTATAAAACAATATGTTCCATTTATTTCAGATTATAATTTTGTAATTAAAACACGTAATACATTTCCACATAGTAGTGGAATTGCATCTTCAGCAAGTGGAATGTCCGCCCTAGCTTTATGTATTATGAGCATGGAAAAAGCCTTAAATCCCGCTATTTCAGACGAACTATTTAATAAAAAAGCTTCTTTTTTAGCTCGTTTAGGTTCAGGTAGTGCTGCAAGAAGTGTTGAAGGACCACTGGTAGTTTGGGGTAAACACGATAAAATTGACAATAGTTCTGACCTGTTTGGAGTAAAATTTTCTGGAACTGTTCATGAAAATTTTAAAAATTACCATGATACAATTTTACTAGTTGACAAGGGTGAAAAACAAGTATCGAGTACCGTGGGGCATAACTTAATGAATAATCATCCTTTTGCTCAACAACGATTTGTGCAAGCAAATGAAAACATGATTAAAATCTCAGAAGCTTTAAAATTGGGCGACTTAAAATCGTTTATAAGCATTGTAGAAAGCGAAGCACTTACGCTGCATTCTATGATGATGACGAGTCATCCTTATTTTATTTTAATGAAGCCAAACACGTTAGAAATAATAAATAAAATTTGGGCATTCAGAGAAAAGACAAACTCAAACATCTGCTTTACATTAGATGCCGGTGCCAATGTTCACATCTTATTTCCTGAAAAAGAAAAGGAAAAAGTTAACGATTTTATTATCAGCGAATTAATTCAATTTTGTCAAAATAATCATTATATTTGTGACAGGGTCGGATTTGGAGCGAGGCAAATTCAATAGATTTCCTATCCTTTTATAATTTGTTCTTTTGATTTTTTGGCCGATACAACGTTATAATAAATTGAGACTGAATTAGCAAAACTATATATAAATAGAGCTTAATCATGCAAAAGCTAGGTATATCGTTTTGGATTTTATTAACTTAAAATTTCGGTCATGAAAAACTTAACTACATTATTTTGCCTGCTTACATTCCTTTTTTCTACATTATTATTTGCTCAAAAAGACACCCTTTGGTACGATTCCAATTGGGGAGAAACGGCACGAGCCCAAGCCTCATATTTCAGACCCGCACCTGATAAAAAAGATAATGGTTATTGGTGGCAGGACTATTATATTGATGGTACTAAACAAATGGAGGCCTTATCATTAAAAGAAAATGAAGAAGTTTTACACGGAAAAGTAATTTGGTATCACCCTAACGGAAAAGTAATGCAAACCGTTCATTATAAAAATAATGTACCTCATGGTTTACGTAAAAATTATTATAAAAGTGGCCCGTTAAAAAGTGAATATTCTTATGTTAACGGTAAAATTGATGGTGCTTATGTAGCATATCATGAAAACGCCCAACTTTCAGAATCTGGCAACTATAAACTTGGAGAAAGAATTGGTGATTGGAAAGAACATTATAAAAGTGGAAAGTTAAAAGCCGAAGGTAAATATACCAATGGTAAAAAGTCAGAAACATGGCAAGTATATTATTATGATGGTTCAATAGAAGATTAAACAATGACGTTTGTTTTGATAATAAACGTTATATAACAGCGTTTAAGAACCATAGAAGCAATATTATTAGTGAGATTATATTATATTTGCAACATATTATTATGTTAATATTCATAAATTGATGAAAGGACCTTTATTTTATGCTAAAATTTTACTCTTTGGTGAGTACGGAATTATAAAAGATTCTAAGGGTTTGGCGATACCATATAATTTTTTTAAAGGTGCCTTAAAAACATCAAATAATTTATCGGATACTGCTAAAAAATCCAATGAAAATTTACTGAAATATTACACCTATTTGTCGGATACTGATAACAGTATTGTACATTTTAGATTGGATGAATTAAAGCGAGACGTACAAAATGGTATGTATTTCGATTCTAGTATACCTCAAGGTTATGGTGTTGGAAGTTCAGGTGCCTTAGTAGCTGCGATATACGATAAATATGCCGATGACAAAATTACCGTATTAGAAAATTTAACTAGAGATAAATTATTAAAATTAAAAGGAATTTTTGGAATGATGGAATCTTTCTTTCATGGTAAAAGTTCTGGATTAGATCCGTTAAACAGCTATTTAAGTTTACCTATTCTTATCAACTCTAAAGATAATTTAGAACCAACAGGAATACCATCTCAAAAAGAAGGTAAAGGAGCTGTGTTTTTATTAGATTCTGAACAAATTGGTGAAACTGAACCTATGGTTAGCCTTTTCATGAATAAAATGAAAAATGAAGGTTTTAGAAAAATGATCAATGAAGATTTTGCAAAATATACAGATGCTTGTATTGATGATTTTTTACATGGAAATGCGAAATCGCTTTTTGGAAATGTAAAACAACTCTCTAAAGTTGTGTTGGCTAATTTTAAACCGATGATTCCTAAAGCATTTCATAAACTTTGGCAACATGGTATTGATAGCAATGCCTATTATTTAAAATTATGTGGTTCTGGTGGAGGTGGCTATATTTTAGGTTTTACACCTGACTATGCAAAAGCTCAAGAGATTCTAAAAAATTATAAGTTAGAATTAGTTTACAGATTTTAATTATGGGTTATGGACTTACTTAAAGCCGCGGAAGAGAACACACCCAAAAAACCAAAAAAATATCCTTTTTATTATAAATTTTTCAGTTTACTATCTGTAGTAAGAGGTTATAATATAGTAATTATCGTAATTGCTCAATACTTAGCGTCTATATTTATTTTTGCTCCTGAAAAATCGTTACGCGGTGTCTTACTTAGTTTAGATTTATATCTAATCGTTTTAGCGACGATTTGTGTAATTGCCTCGGGTTATATTATCAATAATTTTTACGATGTAGATAAAGATAAAATAAACAAACCTCAAAAAACAAAGCTAGATAGTATTGTTACTCAGCAAACTAAATTATATATTTACTTTACACTTAACTTTTTAGGTTTTGCATTTGCATTTTTTGTGTCATGGAAAGCAGCAGTGTTTTTTGCAGTTTATATTTTTTCAATCTGGTTTTATTCTCACAAACTACGTCATTATCCATTAGTAAAATTATTCTCCGCCGCTATTTTAGCCCTACTACCCTTTTTTGTAATTTTTGTATATTATAGGAACTTTTCTACTATTATTTTTACCCATGCTTGTTTCCTGTTTTTTATATTATTAATAAGAGAACTTATCAAAGATTTAGAAACCATGCAGGGTGATATTGTTTCAAACTATATGACATTACCTATAAAATATGGCGAACGGTTTACTAAAACACTTATAACACTCATTGTATTTTTAACCATACCTCCTATTTCATTCTTATTAAAATATCCTGAAATCGGTTTAATGAAATATTATTTTTATTTCTCGGCAATAGTTTTATTAGTCTTTCTAATCTTATTATGGCAATCAAATACTAAAAAAAATTACATGCTCTTGCATACCATTCTTAAATTATTAATTATTGCGGGCGTGTTTAGTTTAGCCTTTATTGACACTTCTGTAATAATTAAAAGAATACTATGAAATGCCTAACTAAAATTTGGATAACACCAATATCATAGTCTTGGCATTCCATCTGACCACTAAAAAATAATAACAGATGAACTCACATATACTAAAAGTTGCTTTAGCTCAAATTTCACCTGTTTGGTTAGATAAAGACAAAACTCTTGAAAAAATTGCTTCAAATATTAAAAGTGCTGCGAATCAAAATTGTGAATTAGTTGTTTTTGGAGAGGCTCTATTGCCTGGTTATCCTTTTTGGTTATCACTAACTGGCGGTGCCGAATGGAACACCAAAACAAATAAAGAACTCCATGCACACTATGCAAATAATTCAATTCAAATTGAAGCTGGAGAGCTAGATAGTATTTGTAAATTGGCACAAGAAAATACTATTGCCATATATTTAGGCATAATTGAAAGAGCAAAAAATAGAGGAGGTCATAGCCTATATTGTTCACTTGTATATATCAATCAGAAAGGAGAAATACAGTCGATACATAGAAAACTTCAACCAACCTATGACGAACGTTTAACTTGGGCCCCTGGCGATGGAAACGGATTACGAGTGCATCCACTTAAAAATTTTACGGTAGGTGGTTTAAATTGTTGGGAGAATTGGATGCCATTACCAAGAACTGCTTTGTATGGTATGGGAGAAGATTTACATATTGCAGTTTGGCCTGGCAGTGACCATAACACCAAAGACATAACTCGATTTATAGCAAGAGAATCACGTTCATTCGTAATCTCTGTATCTAGCTTAATGGCTAAAAGTGATTTTCCTAAAAACACACCACATTTAGAAAAAATACTTAAAAATGCTCCAGAAGTTTTAGCCAATGGAGGTTCGTGTATTGCTGGTCCGGATGGCGAATGGTTATTAGAACCTGTTTTACATAAAGAAGGGCTACTTATTGAAACTTTAGATTTTAATAGGGTATTAGAAGAACGTCAGAATTTCGATCCTGTTGGGCATTATTCACGACCAGATGTTACTAAACTTATGGTAAACAGAGAGCGACAACAAATAATTGAGATTAAAGAGTAGTTTAAATTCCCTAAATGTATTAATTTTGCCGTTCAAACTTCTAACTATAAGAAGTTCATAAAAATATATAAAATGGCAAAACAAAACTCGTCGAGAGGACGACAAGCCAAAACGTCTTCTCCAAATTCAGATTCAAAAAAGAAATCAACTACGGTAAGAAAGTCTTTTAATAAAGGTAAAACTTTTACAAAAGGTAAAGCAAACCCATATAGAAAGGACATCAGAAAAGACACTCCAAAACAACGTCTTGAAGAGCCTACCGAAATCAGATTGAATAAATACATTTCCAATTCTGGAATATGTTCTCGTAGAGAAGCTGATACCTACATTAAAGCTGGAAGTGCTACTGTTAACGGTAAGGTAATTACCGAAATGGGCTATAAAGTAAAACCGACAGATGATGTTCGTTTTGATGACGTATCAATTAATCCAGAACCAAAACGCTATGTTTTACTTAATAAACCAAAGAATTACATTACCACTATGGATGATGAACGTGGTAGACATACTGTAATGGAATTGGTTGGCAAAGCTACAAAAGAACGCATTTATCCAGTAGGAAGGTTGGATAGAAATACTACTGGCTTATTACTTTTTACTAACGATGGTGAAATGGCTAAAAAACTAACACACCCTAAGCATAATATTAAAAAATTATACCATGCTTCTCTTGATAAAAAATTAGCATTAACCGATTTACAAAAAATTTCTGAAAACTTTGTACTAGAAGGTAAAATGGTCTTTGTAGATGCAATTTCTTATATAGAAAATGAATCAAAAACGGAAATCGGTATTGAAATACACTCTGGAAGAAACCGAATTGTTAGAAAAATATTTGAACATTTTGGATATAAAGTGACTAAATTAGACCGTGTTATTTTTGCTGGTATGACCAAGAAAAACTTACCAAGAGGACATTGGAAGCACTTAACACAGCAAGAAGTTAATAATTTGAAGATGATTTAACATAAGTCATCAAGTTCTAATTTTATAATAAAAATTGTCTCCCGACGATTCGGGATGAGTGAATTTAATTTCAAGGATTCTAAACCGAAATTCTTGATACCCCATACATTTCGGGGCTATTGAAAATCACTTGAACAGACGGTAATATTAGAATAAAATATATAAAGTGAAATATTACATCATAGTAGGAGAAGCCTCAGGAGATTTACATGCTTCAAACCTAATGAAAGCATTGCAGAAAAAAGATGCAAATGCTGAGTTTAGGTTCTGGGGTGGAGACTTGATGGAATCCGTTGGCGGCACCTTAGTTAAGCATTATAAAGACCGAGCTTTTATGGGTTTTTCGGAAGTTATCTTCAATCTTCGAAAAATTTTAGGGCTAATTTCTTTCTGCAAAAAAGATATTGCTCAATACCAACCAGATCATATTATTTTTGTTGATAATTCTGGTTTCAATTTGCGTATCGCAAAATGGGCAAAAAAAGAAGGTTTTAAAACCAACTATTATATATCACCTCAAGTTTGGGCGTCAAGAGCAAGCCGTGTAAAGGACATAAAGCGTGATATAGATAACTTATTGGTCATCTTACCTTTTGAAGAGGCTTTTTACGAAAAATATAACTATACAGTAAATTTTGTTGGCCATCCTTTGATTGATGCCATTTCAGACAGAACTCAAGTAAGTGAAAAAGCATTTCGCAAAGAATACAACCTAAACGAAAAACCTATCATAGCAATTTTACCTGGAAGTCGTAAGCAAGAAATAACCAAAATGCTTTCCGTAATGCTTAAAATGGTTGATAAATTTAAGGACTACCAATTTGTAATTGCAGGTGCACCAAGTCAAGATTTTGAATTTTACAAAACTTTTATAAAGGATTCTAATGTTAAGTTTATATCAAACAAAACATATGATTTGTTATCCGTTTCATACGCTGCTTTAGTGACGTCTGGTACTGCCACATTAGAAACTGCTTTGTTTAAAGTACCACAAGTAGTATGCTATAAAGCGAGTAATATATCCTATCAAATAGCCAAACGAATTATCACGTTAAAATTTATATCATTGGTGAATTTAATTATGGATCGTGAAGTGGTCACTGAACTTATTCAGCATGACTTTAATCCGAAAAGATTAGAGAAAGAGCTCACTAATATATTGGACAACAAATACAGGGAAAAGCTCTTTTTAGACTATTTTGAATTAGAGAAAAAATTAGGAGGTAAAGGTGCCAGTGATAAAGCTGCAGGGTTAATCTATAACTCTAAATAGTAGTATTGACCAAATACTTCCTCCTAAAAACAATCACCAATATAATTGTTCTTAAAAACATCCAAACGGTAAAAGCTATCCATATCGCATATAGCTTTAAATCAAAATAATCACCAATTAATAACACCGGTATAAACCCTAAAAAAGTGGCAATCAATAATGTATTTCTAAGCGTAACAGCTTCAGCCAAACCTTTAAACAATCCGTCAAAAACAAAGGCAATGGCATTTAAGGGTTGCATTAATAAAACAATCCAAAAAATAGCATAAAAGGAATCTAAAACTTCTGTTTCTTGTGTAAAAGCTTTACCGATAGGTATATAAAATATAAAACAAATAATCGCCAAAATAAACGCTATGACAATTGCATATTTACTGAGGTCAATGCTCAATTTCCATAAACTTTTATAATCTTTTTCTCCTAATAACCTACCCGAAACAATGTTACCGACACTTGCATACCCATCAATAAAAAAAGCAAAAAACAACCATATTTGAAATGCGATTGTTTGAGCCGCTATATAATTGTTTCCATAAGCAGTAGCATAAGAATTGGCAAAATAAATAGCAATATTTAAAGACAATGCTCTTATAAATAAGTTTAAACTCAACAGTAGTAATCGTTTTATTTCGGTATTAAATGGCCATTGGAACTTCAATTCGAACGGTGTTTTTTTAATGAACAAATACAAAGCCATTACTGCCATTACAACTTGAGAAGTAAGACTGGCATATGCGGCACCTTCAATATGCATTGCTGGAATAAAACCCTCAATAC
Organism: Aureibaculum algae; assembly: GCF_006065315.1. Lineage (GTDB taxonomy): Bacteria > Bacteroidota > Bacteroidia > Flavobacteriales > Flavobacteriaceae > Aureibaculum > Aureibaculum algae. Next base: position 5,020,206 of record NZ_CP040749.1, read on the forward strand.
CAAATACCAAAACAAAGTCTAAACCAACATTCAAAAGTAAGCCCGTAATACTAATTATCATAGGCCAAAACGTATTTTGCAAACCTCTGAAAACACCAAAAATTGAAAACACCAATAACGTTAATGGTAGCCCAACAGCTCTAATCTTATAATAAGCAACTGTATAATTCAAAATAAGTCCCTCTGCATTATAGAGTTTAAAAATAAATTCAACAAAAGCTATGGATATGAAATACAGAATAGCACTTAATGCTAAATTAATTACAATAATTTGGGTTGGTAAAGATTGTATTTCATCTAATCTATTAGCTCCAAAATAACGCGAAATTATGGCAGATATAGCCGAACGTGTTTGAGCTAAAATCCAGATTAAAGCAGACAAAAAAGAACCTGCAATACCTACCGCAGCCAATGCCTCTGTAGCATTTACATCAATATTACCTACTATTGCAGTATCTGTTAGAGAAAGCAATGGTTCTGCAATACCTGCTATTAGTGCTGGGAGTGCTAATTTATTAATATATGTAAAGGTAACTTTTGGTTTGGATTGCATGCTACTAAATCAGCCGGTTTTAAAATGCAAAGTTCGGCAATTAATTATCAACAAAGAAAGAATAAAAAAAGAGAAAAATAGATGACTATAAAAATGGGAAAAGCCCCAAATGACATGAGATGCAGATGAGGCTTTTAATTAAATAACTCTAAATTTAATTTCTTTAAATAGTACTTTGACTATTCACAATATTTTTAAGTATTTGGGATGTTACTTACTTCAAAGATAGGTCAGAAAAGGATTAATTTAAAGTAAATTAAACGTAAGTATTGTTTTTCTTAACAAATGGTATAGATTTAACAATAAATGGTAAATTGATACTTATTTAATACTATACATATTTGAAAATACTAAAATACATACCTGCACAACTTGTCTTTTTTTTAATTATTGGTATCGTGTTAGGATTCTATATTCAATTAAGTCTTTTTCTAATAAGTGCATTCTTAGTTTTTTCCATCCTATTGCTATTAATAACCTACTTACTTTCGAAGAAAAAGGAAAATCAGTATCATTATTTTACTTTCTGTACTTACGCTGTTTTTATCCTCATAGGTTTTGCTTCAGTTACCTTTAAAAATCCTAATGTAAATGAAAAAAATTATCTCAACCATTTGTCAGATAATTCAAATGAAACGGAGTTAATAATTGTGGACATATTAAAACCAAACGCTTATTACGACAGCTATATTGCTAAAGTTGTCAGCATTAACGGTGCTCAATCGGTAGGGAAAATAAAACTTAATATCCTTATAGATTCTATAAAGAACGATTTTTCCATAGATGATAAAATCATGGTTTTTGAAAATTTCAAGGAAATTGATAAACCTTTAAATCCATTTCAATTTAATTACAAAAATTATTTGATCAAACAACAGGTTCATCATCAAATGACAATTTATGATGGTGCCATAATACCCTTAAATAATAATAAAACATCTTTAAAAGGACTAGCACATTCCTTTAGAAAAAAAATAAATAGTTCATTACTTGATAATGGGTTTGAAGGAGATGAGTTAGCCATAATTAATGCATTACTGTTAGGGCAACGTCAAGAAATATCAAAAGAAATCATAGAAAATTACCAAAATGCTGGAGCCATTCACATTTTAGCTGTTTCAGGATTGCATGTTGGAATAATCTTATTATTGCTCAACTTTTTATTTACACCTTTAGAAAGACTAAAACAGGGCAAGATTATAAAATTAAGCATTGTTGTGCTCATTTTATGGGCATTTGCATTTATTGCGGGTTTATCAGCGTCAGTTATTAGAGCAGTCACAATGTTTACTGCAGTTGCCATAGCATTAGCAACAAAAAAAGAGATTAATACTTACAAAACCTTATTAATTTCTGTTTTCTTTCTGTTATTATTTAATCCTTTTTATCTTTTTGAAGTTGGTTTTCAACTCAGTTATTTAGCAGTGTTTTTTATAGTTTGGGTACAACCAAAATTATATAATCTATGGAAACCTAAGTATAAAGTAATTGATTACACTTGGCAACTGTTTACGGTTTCTATAGCCGCTCAATTAGGTGTTTTGCCTCTGAGTTTGTATTATTTTCACCAATTTCCAGGCCTGTTTTTTGTCGCTAACCTTATAATTATTCCCTTTTTAGGGCTAATTTTAGGATTTGGCATATTTGTAATTCTCCTCGCTCTGTTGGATATATTACCGAATTTCATTGCCAATGTATATGAAGAAGTAATCTCTATTCTTAATGCAACTGTGGGTTGGATAGGAAAACAAGAGTCTTTCTTATTTCAGAATATTTCTTTTACCATTATATCAACTATTTTAAGTTATGCAGTCATTATTACTTTTTTTAAATGGTTTGAAACTAAGAATAAATCACTTTTAAAATATGCTTTGATTGCCGTTGTACTATTTCAATCGAATTTAATTCTAGAAAAATACAATACCCAGCACGGATCTGAATTTGTAATTTTTAATAAACCGAGGTATTCCATTCTTTTAAATAGAAATGGTAATAAAACCAGTATTGAACATAATTTTGACAGCATAGCCCATAAAGGGCTTATTAAGGACTATTTAATCGGCACAAATTCAAAGCTTGAATCCGATGAAAATTTAATAAAAAACACCTATCAATTTGGGGCTAAAAGATTAATTGTAATTGACAGTTTTAGTATTTACAAAAATTTAAATATCAATCCAGAAATAATTTGGTTGCGAAACTCACCAAAGTTAAATTTAGACCGATTAATAGATCAAATGAATCCAAAAACAATAATTGCTGATGCCTCAAACTACAAAAACCTTGTAGAACAATGGCAAAAAACGAGTAAAACCAACAATATTCACTTCCATTACACCGTTAAAGATGGAGCATTTATGGAAAAATACTAAACCAGTTCAAATACCTATATTTGCTTTCTTTAAAAACAAAGTTACTTATGAAAATTATTGTCCCTATGGCAGGTATAGGTTCTCGCCTAAGACCTCACACTTTAACAATACCTAAACCTTTAACATTAATAGCCGGAAAACCCATTGTACAACGATTGGTTGAAGACATCGCTGCTGTTTTGAAACAAGATGTTGAAGAAATTGCTTTTATAATAGGTCCTACTTTTCCAAAGGATACTGAAAGTAAATTATTAGCTATTGCAAAAGACTTAGGAGCAAAAGGTGTGGTAACAGTTCAAGAAACAGCCTTAGGTACAGCTCATGCTATACAATGTGCAAAGGAATCTTTAAATGGTCCTTGTGTCGTTGCTTTTGCAGATACGCTTTTTAAAGCTGATTTTACACTTGATGAAAATGCAGATGGTGCTATTTGGGTAAAACAAGTTGAAAACCCTAGTGCTTATGGTGTTATAAAAATGCAGGATGGTGTTATTACTGATTTCGTTGAGAAACCAGAAACATTTATTTCAGATTTAGCCATTATAGGTATCTATTACTTTAAAAAGGGTGAAATTTTACGAAACGAAATTCAATATTTGTTAGATAATGACATCAAAGATAAAGGCGAATATCAGTTAACTGATGCATTAGAAAACATGAAGAAAAAAGGTATGAAGTTTGTACCTGGTCAAGTTGACGAATGGATGGATTGTGGTAATAAAGCAATCACCGTTGAAACAAATGGTAGAGTTTTGCAATTTGCTAAGCAAGCCGGACAAAACTTGGTATCAACATCTGTAATTTTAGAAAATTCAGAAATTATAGAACCATGCTATATCGGTGATAATGTAAAGTTAATTAATGCTAAAATTGGCCCGAATGTATCACTTGGCACAAATAGTGTAGTAGAAAATTCAACAATTAGTAATTCATTAATTCAAACAAATACTACGATTAAGAATGCAACTTTAGATAATGCAATGATTGGTAATAATGTTGAATACAATGGTGATTTCACCTCAATAAGCATAGGCGATTATTCAAATTTGGTTTAAGTTTAATGACAAAGTGGATTAGGCATATCATGGTTTTAATTATGATGAGTTTTTCTTTTATAGGATTTACTCAAAATGATTCATTGGCTCAAGTATTTTTAGAAACAAAAAATGTAGAAGAGCTTAAAAAAGAACAAAGCGATCTAGACTTTGAAAAGTATTTCTTTGAAGCCTTGCAACAAAAAGCTATCGGTAATTTTGATCAAGCTATTATAGCTCTAGAAAAATGTCAAGATATAAGAAGTGATGACAAGGCTTTAAATTTTGAGTTTGGTAAAAATTACTTTGAACTCGCAAAATACACCGAAGCTGAAGCCTTTGTAAAAAGTGCTTTAAAAAAAGATGTAAATAATTTATTTATGCAAATTTTGCTTAGAGATATTTATAACCGTCAAAATAACTTTAAAGCAGCTTTAGAAGTTCAGAAAAAAATTGCTGAAAGAAATGCCAATTCCGAATTAGATTTAGTTATTCTGTATATTAAAAATAATCAAATTGAAGACGCTAAAAAGATTCTGTTAGATTTAGAAAAGAAGGGAACATTAGACGAAAATCTCCTACCCTTTAAAGAATCCATTTTAAGCGGCAGTGTTTCAACACCAATCAATGAATCTAATGACAAAAATATAGAAAACCAATCTTTAACTGAATTAAAAGCTACCTATCAATCTGAAAAATCATTTAGAGTGTTAAAGCAGTTATTGATTAAGTTAAATGATAAAGAGAAATATTTAGAGCTAGAAAAAGAAAGTGCAACAGGAACAGAACTTTTTCCTGCACAACCTTTCGTTTATTTAATGAATGCTAAAGCTCTTAATTATACCAAAAAATATGATCAAGCACTTCTTAAATTAGAAGAAGGATTAGATTATATAGTTGATGATGCTGTCCTTGAAGCTGATTTTTATGATCAAATGGGGCTGAGCTATAAAGGACTAAAAAATAATGTTGAAGCTTCTAAGAATTATAATAAAGCAACAGCAATAAGACAAAAAAAATCATAAAATGTTAAAAAATATTGCTTTTATAGCTATTGTTATGTTGTCATTTTCGGCGTGTAAATCAAAAAAAATAACGAATACATCGGAGAATACAGCCTTGTCATCTAAAAGAGTAATCAAGAATCATTACATCAATTCCTTTGATAAAAAGACCATCAATGCCAAGTTAAAAATTAAATATAAAGGAAAAAGTAATTTACCAAGTGTAACAGGTTCATTAAGACTTCAAAAAGATGAAACCATCTGGATTAGCTTATCAAAATTAGGTTTTTCTGTAGGTAAAGTATTAATAACTCCAAATAGAGTTAGCTTTTATGAAAAAATAAACAGAACCTATTTTGATGGTGATTTTAAGTTGTTAAGTAATTTCTTAGGTACCGAATTAGATTTTCAAAAAGTACAAGATCTTTTATTGGGGCAGAGTTTACTTGACCTAAAAAAAGAATCTTTTGACATCTCTTTTTCTGAAAAAAATTATCAGTTAAAACCAAAAATTAGCAACCCTTTATTTGATATTCTCTTTTTGATAAACCCTATTAACTTTAAAATTAATAGTCAGCAACTGAATCAAAAAGAAGAAAACAATACCTTGGTTATTAATTATGCCAATTATGAAACTATAGAAAACGAATTTTTCCCTAGAGAAATTTACATTATTGCGTCAGACAAAAAAAATACTTCTACCATAGATGTTGATTATAAAACCGTTGAATTCAATAAATCACTTAGTTTCCCTTTTGAAATACCAAAAAATTATGAAAAGATAGAACTGAAATAATAGAATATTTTAGTCCAAATAAATTGGTATAACTTTGTTGAAATATTTTTAGAATCTAAAATGCTATTTATCTAAAAAAGGATAGTTTTGTAATATGAACTTAAGAGTTGTCTTATTTATTATAATCTCCATATTCTTCACGATTTCTTCGTTGGGGCAATCGAAATCTCAATTAGAAAAAAAGAGAAAACAACTACAAGAAGAAATTAAAGAAACGCAAAATCTTTTATTTAAATCGAAAAAAGAAGCCGAGACCTTATTGTCTGAACTTGATGATTTAACTAAAATAATAAGCGTTCGTTCTCGCTTAATTAGAACCATTGACGAGGAGGCAGAAGTGCTGTCAGAAGCCATTGCAAAAAATGAAAAGGAAATCAATTCTTTAGAAAAAAATCTATCTGTTTTAAAAAAGGATTACGCCAACATGGTGGTGAGTTCTTATAAAAGTAAAAATAAACAAAGTCGCTTACTGTTTTTACTATCCTCAGAAAGTTTTACGCAAGCCTATAAACGTTTACAGTATATAAAACAATATGCTACTTATAGAAAACAACAAGGAGAACAAATAAAGATTTCTGCAAATAAATTAAGTGTCTTAACTGATTCTTTACGAAATAAAGAAGACGAAAAACGACTGCTTATTGCTATGCACACGCAACAAAAAGACAGCATTGGCCGTGAAAAAAACTCACAAGTAAGATTGGTTGGTAAAGTAAAGGCAAAAGAAAGAAAATATATTGCTCAAATAAAAAGCAAACAAGCTGAAGAGCGTAAAATAGACCGACAAGTAGACAAGATAATTGCTGCTGCCATTGCCAAGTCAAATAAAGGAGCTGGAAAAAAAGCATCTTCAGGCTTTCATTTAACACCCGAAAATAAAAAATTGGCTAGTAATTTAGTTGCTAATAAAGGTAAGTTGCCATGGCCAGTAAAAAAAGGTCTTATTATCAGAAAATTCGGAACTCAAAAACATCCTACCATGCCAGGTATCACCATTAACTCAAGTGGTATTCATATTGCAACAGAAAAAGGAGCCAAAGCTAGAGCTATTTTTAAGGGAAAAGTTTTGTCTATTCAATTACAATCTGGCAGAAAAAAAATGGTACTGATACAACATGGTAATTACATTACTGCATATAAAAACCTTGATGATGTATTGGTTAAATTAGGTGATAACGTTGATACTGGCGTTGAAATAGGCACAATTCATACGGATGCAATAAATGGCAAAACCGTTCTCATATTCAGCTTTATGAAAGAGATACACCCTCAAAATCCTGAATCTTGGATTGGTAAAATCCTTTAAAGACTTAACCAAAAAGAGCCTTTAACTCATCAGCTTCTTCAGGTTTCATTTTACCAGACAAAATTAAACTTAATTGCTTTCTGCGTAGAGCTCCTTCAAAACGTTCTTTTTCTAATTCTGTTTCAGGTTTAATAACAGGTACTTTTACAGGAGAGCCAGTTAAATCAACCGCTACAAAAGTGTAAATACCTTCGTTCACCTTTGATTTCTCACCACTCTCACGATCTTCTGTCCATACATCAGCATAAACTTCCATAGACGAGTTAAAAGCTCTAGAAACCTTCGATTCTATAATTAACACACTACCTACTGGTACGGCTTTATTAAAAGCTACGTGATTTACAGATGCCGTTACTACAATTCTATTTGAGTGCCTTTGTGCGGCAATACTACAAGCTCTATCCATTCTTGCTAAAAGCTCACCACCAAAAAGGTTATGTAAAGAATTCGTTTCTCCAGGCAGTACCATATCAGTTAATACCGTTAAAGATTCTTTTGGAGTTTTTATTTTCATTTTAAAAAAGTTAATCGTTATTTAAGTAGGCAAAGATAGAACGGTAACTCTAAATAAATAGTATAATGAAAAAAATATTAATTGTAGTAAGTACGTCGCTTTATGGAAGGGTGTAGAATGGTCTTTACAAATCTTGAGTCAATAACCAGGCAGCAGCATTGGCTTCCGTTTCTCTAATTCTGTATAAGCTATTGATAGCGTCATTTATTTCGGTATAACTTTCATAAGAAACTTGTGTCAGGCCCCATTTGTTAACACCTAAAATTTTAGCTTTGTAACCGCTTGTTATCAATTGATTAACCAAACGCTGTGCGTTTTCTGGATAACGAAAAGCACCCGCTATAATATGATAAGGTTTTTTATCTAACGTTACCTCTACACTTAATGAAGGTAAAGCTTCAGAAACAATAAAAGTTGCTTTTTCAATTTTAGTTTGCGTTTCACGCTCCTGTTCTTGATTAGCAATAATTTGCTGCTCTGAAAGGTTTTTTTGATAAATAGAATTTACACCTAATCCTAATAAAGAAAGCCCTATTACGAATATAGCTGCATATTTTAAAAACGCATTAGATTCTTTTTTCCTTTTTGCGTCTAACTGAACTGGTCTTGCAACAATCGGTGGAGTTTCCTTAAGTAACGTTTCTCTTTTTACTTCAGGTAGAACAAAAGAAGACATTCCGAATGATTCCGTTAAATAATTAATCTCTGTTTGAGTTTCAAAGATTATAGTATCATTATTATCTAAAGAAAATTTACCTATAGATTCTAATGTTAAATCTGATTGCTTAATAATATCATACCATTGACCAACTTCAAATTTTATAAAATTTAAAGCATGCTCATAAGGTACTTGATCTAACGCTGCAATATAATTTGCTAGTAAACCATCATTATTTTTTAAATGACTATTAAAAGTAATGAGCTTATGAGGAGGATAAAACGTTTTGGAATACGGACTGATAATTGCCGATTTTGTATTCGTTACAAAACCACCAAACCCCGGAACAATTACACATTCGTAACGATATAATAAATCACTTATGTAATTACAAAGTCTCAGTTGAGTAAAATTTTAGGGGTTAAAGTCTAGTGCAACAAATGTAAAAAAAACTTTAGTTTAATTTAGCAATGGTTCACTTTTTTATTAACAAAGTTTGTATCTTAAAATTTTTAAAACCAAAAAATTGAAAAACGAAGAACTACTTCATTTGTTAGCTCTAATTAATGCCAATGGCGTTGGTGATGTTATGGCTAAAAAATTAATAGCACATTGTGGTAGTGCAACAGCTATATTTTCAGAAAACAAACAAAGTCTAGCAAAAATTCAGGGCGTTGGAACTTCAATTACATATGCATTAAAGGACAAAACTATATTTGAACGAGCTGCAGAAGAAATTGAGTTTATAGAAAATAACAATATTCAATACTCCTATTTTCAGGATGATGATTATCCTAATTACCTTAAACATTGTTTTGACGCCCCAATGTTCTTTTTTAAAAAAGGAAACATTGACATTAACAATTATAAAACCATTAGTATAGTAGGTACGAGACAGATGACTAGTTATGGTAAATCTGTATTAGAGGAACTCATAATAAATTTAAAAGAATACAATCCTGTTATTATTAGTGGCTTGGCCTATGGTGTAGATATTCATGCACATAAACTAGCCTTAAAACACAAGTTGCAAACCGTTGGAGTTTTAGCCCATGGTTTAGATAGAATTTATCCTACCCTACATAAAAAACAAGCTGATCAAATGCTTAAAAATGGAGGTTTAATTACTGATTTTTGGTCAAAAACAAATCCTGATAGAGAGAATTTTGTCAAAAGAAATAGAATTGTAGCAGGGCTATCGCAGGCCACAATTGTCATCGAATCTGCTGAAAAAGGAGGTTCACTAATTACGGCTGATATTGCTAATTCTTACAACAGAGATGTATTTGCCATACCCGGAAGAATTACAGATGCTTATAGTAGAGGTTGCAACCAGTTGATAAAAACCAACAAAGCGGCTTCCTTAACTTCTGCTAAAGATATAGCCTACATCTTGGGGTGGGAAAAGGATGATGAAAAGAAAAAAGCTATTCAGCAACAATTGTTCATTGAACTGAATGACACTGAAAAACAAGTTTATAATTATCTTTTAAAAGAGGGTAAACAACAACTAGACATTATTGCATTACACTGTAACTTGCCAATTTTTAAAATTGCTACTTTACTATTAACATTAGAGTTGAAAGGGGTTATTAAACCGCTCCCAGGTAAAATTTTTGAGGCTATTTAGCTAAATTAATCGTTTCACGTTTTGACCATAAACTACCATCATAAGACATGCCTTCAATATAAAGATTTATAGTTTCAGAAGAATAATTTGGTATTTTAAAAATGAGTTCTCCTGTTTCATTAGGGGTTAGATTAGGTATCCAATGTATGGCCCCTAGTTTTAAAAACTCTTCTGAATTTGTATTTCTATAATTTGGTGTATAATATTTTTTAGGCATTGAAAATCCAAACAAATTGTCAATGGTTTGATATTTATTTATAACAGAAAAAATACCTTGATCATTTCTAGTAAAAATTTTTATACTTCCCGCTGGAGACTCCCCTGGGTTGGGCGTTCTACTTATATAAATGTCAGAAAGTGCCGAAATTTTAAGGTTTAATAATTGTTTAAAATTTCCATATAATGGTATGTTATCTATAAAAATTGTAGGAATGTTCGTACGTCCGGGTATATTACGTTTACTAATAATCCATACATTATCAGCCGATGTGGCAACATCAAATCCATTCTCTCTAATAACGGATGTTATATGCCGTTGTTGAAAATCAGATTTCATTAAATCAATATACTTTGCAGAGTACATTGTTATCAATGGCTTTTTTCTTGCTTCCTTAATTTTAGGACTGGCCTTAAGTTCCACAGTATCCAACAGCGTTCTGCCACTAGAAATAAAACTATATACTTTTTCCTCAGTGTGATGATCATTATTAAATATATTTTTAGTATTACTGCTTAAATTTTGAAAATCATCTTTGATACCATTAGGATAAATATTAAAATAGACAACCGGTTTTATTAGCTTTCCGTTTTTATTTTTTAAACTAAAATTAATACTGGTACTATCTGCTAAAAATAGATTATCAAAGCTAAAAGCCGAATTTTTAATTATGGCAGATTCATGAATTTGATTTTCTGAGGAAGATAAAATGATTGTATTACCTGCTTTGTGTTTATAGCTATTCAGACTACCATTTAATTGAAATCCAGTTTCAAATTTATAGTTAACACTTGGTGGATCATTGAAAATATTGTCCCAACTATACTTACTCCATCCTTGATTTAATAATAATAAATCTAAATCATATAATTTTTTACTATTAATGTCGCTAAAATAATAATAGGGGTTCTCTATATGGCCCTTTAGATAAGGAGCTAATAAAAATATTGCAATTATGGTAGATTGATACTGGTATGCTTCGTTTGATGCAGGTAAAACTGAAATGCTAAAATTCCCTTTAATTTCTGATGTTGTATTAGATTTAAGCGTAATAACACTAGAATCGCCTTTCGAAACTATTTTTGCAGCTTCAATTTCTTTAATGGGTGTTTTTAAAGTATTAAACACCAATCTTTCAGCAATAGGCTCATTATTTTCATTAACTAATGTAAGAATATTAATACCAGATAATAATTCCGATTTTTTTAAACTTATTAAATATTTCAACTTATCAGCCGTAAAGTCGACTTTTACTTTTATTAACTGACCATCTCGGTGAATTAATAGATCATATTGTTTACCTATTAAATCTGGTAAGGTAAGGCTATTCGTTTCTAGAGCAATCAAAACATTGTCACCGTTTGTTGCGTTAACTTTAAGAGATATTCCTTTTCCTTTAGCAGGTTCAATTGGTTTTGTTATTTGTTTTTCATTTGCCAGAACTACATGTATACTATATTTAGTATCCTTTTTAGCATGAAGTGTAAACCTTCCTAATCCAAATTGATTACTTTTAAAAGTGGTTATTTCATTCTCTTTTTCATCTAATACAGTGCCTTTTTTTATAATAACACCGTTTCCTTGCTCATTTATCAATTTAAAACCTATTGTGTTACTTACATTTTCTACAATATGTCCGCCTTCTGGTAATAGCTGTAAGTCATATTTATTTTCATCTGACAGCTTTTTAGTTACTTCTTGCTCATTACCAACAATTTCAAACATTTGAACATGGGACAAATCTTCCGTAAAATTTTTCATCCAGTTGGTTGTCGTCTTTATGTAATAAATTCCTGGAGTAAATTTATGGTCAACTAAAAAGTTTCCATGAGTAAACCCCATAGTTGCATATAGAAGTTTTGATTCCATCAAGTTACCAGATTCATTGAAAATACTAACATAAATATTTGTGCTACTCACGTAAGGTGTTTGATACCTGCCATTATAGATATAGCTCTTAAACCAAATCTCTTCACCGATAAAGTAGCTCGTTTTATTTAAATGTGTATAAATTGTTTCTCGCTCAAGTTCAAAATAAGCGTTATACTTTTTAACTAATTCTTTAGAAGATTTAATTTGTGAAAAAACTGTAAATGACAAATTCAGTACTACGAGAAGTAATAGAAATGATTTTTTCATAATGTTTTGTTGCGACAGGAAGAAATCAAATATATGACAAAATATAAATTATAAAGGTATTGTTTATAAAATATTTTTTTATTTATATTACTCCTTTCTCAACAAAATACTGTACCACGGCCTCTTTCATTAAAACAGATTGTTCGCCTGCTTTTAAAAAAGGTAATTCCTCTTTAATTTTGAAATGTGGCCAGCCATCATCGTCGAAAAAATCAAATTCGTAATAACCAAGCGGTTCTAATAATCTGCAAATAGCAATATGCATTAAGTCTACTTTATCGTCTTTCTTAAACTTACGATACCCTTGACCTAATTCTTGAACACCAATTAGATATATAATAGCATCCAAATCAACTGCTTCTCCATCGGCAAATTGCATTGAAATTCTAGTCTTCAACACTTCCCATTTTTCCTTTAATTCTATATCTCTAGACATTCTTCTTTCTTATAAAAACCTTGCAAATTTAATCTAAATGATAGATCTCCATTATATGTTCTAAGATATTTTCAAAATCAATTTTCAAATCAATCAATTTCCCCGTATGTATATCAAAAACCCAACCATGAACTTTTAAATCTCTCTCTCTATATGCTTTTTGTACTGCTGCTGTTTTAATTAAATTAACACATTGTTCTTGCACGTTCAATTCAACTAACCTATCATACTTTTTTTCTTCATCTTTTATTCCATCTAACTCTGCCTTATGAATACGATATACATCTCTAATATTTCTCAACCAAGGGTTTAAAATACCTAAATCTGCCGATTGCATAGCAGCTTTTACACCACCACAAGCATAATGCCCACAAACAACAACATGATTTACTTTTAAATGATCAACGGCATAATTAACAACTGACATTACATTTAAATCAATGCTAATAACCATATTGGCGATGTTTCTGTGTACAAAAACATCGCCAGGTTCTAAGCCCATTAAATCTTCAGCTGCTACCCTACTATCTGAGCATCCTATATACAATAACTCCGGGTTTTGACCACTTCCTAATTTAGTAAAGTAGTCATTATCTACAGCTAACTTATTATGAATCCACTTTTTATTATTATCAAAAATACTATCTAAATTCATTTATTATTTTTAGTACTATTATCACTAACGTTGGCTTTTATCCAAACTAAGCATTCTTTAAAAGTAGTAAAAATATTCTCTTTTGGGATTAAATCAGGAATTATATCAATACGTTCCATTAAATAATAAGGTTGCTCTAAAACATCAACCAGTAAAACATCTTTTCCTTGTTGTTTTAAATCCACAAAAACATCTTCCAAAGCATACAATCCTGATTGATCTAAATATTGCATTCTATCCATTCTGAAAACAACGGCAGTTGCAGTTTCAGGTATTTGTTTTGCTAAACTCTGAAATTCGCTAGTAGAACCAAAAAATAATGGACCTTTAACATGTTTTATAAACACCTCTTCTTTTAATATCTCTGGCATTTCCATTTCATCATCCCAATATTTCTCTTTTGACAAAGACTTAACGTCTGAACGTTTCGCCGTTAAATCGCCAATTTTTTTCATAAACATTAACGAAGCAATTACAAGCCCAATCCCTACAGCGTAAACCAAATTCCAAAAAGTAGAAAGCAACAAAACGACAATCATTATTATTACTTCAGAACTCACTTTAATTCCGGCTATCTTTGCATCTCTTGGTAAACTAGGAATTGCTCTTAGGCCTTTATAATCCATTACTCCAATACCTACAGTTATTAAAATCCCTGCCAATACTGCGGCTGGAATTTGTGATGCTACAGGACTCAAAACTAACAGAATTATAAGTAACATAACACCAGCAATCATTCCTGAAAGTCTTGTTTTACCTCCTGCATTAATATTTACAACTGTTCTAATAGTTGCTCCCGCTCCTGGTAAACCTCCAAAAAGTGCCCCAATGGTATTTCCTATACCTTGACCTACTAGTTCTTTATTCGGTTTATGCTTCGTTTTGGTCATATTGTCAGCAACAACACTCGTTAATAAAGAATCTATTGCACCAAGTAAAGCTAGGGTAAGAGCTGTAAAAATATAGGGTGTAAGTGCACTCAAGCTAAATTCTGTAAAAATTTCAAACTTTGGTATTGGTAACCCTGTTGGTATTTGTTCAATAGGTCTATAATCTAAACCAAAGCCAACCGCAACCCCAGATACAACCACAAGGGCCACTAATGCACTTGGAATTTTCGTAGTAATTCTTTTAAATCCATAGATAATAATTATTGTCGCTAATGCTAACATTAATTCTAAAAAATTAATATTTTGCAAGGCTCTACCAATTACTTTAAAAGTACCTAGAACACCTGAAGCTTCTTTACCTGCTAGGGTTTTAGATTCCTTATCAATATCTGCTGGAGTGATTAATTCAGCTCTTACAATAGTCTCTTTAAAATTTTCCAAGACCAATATTCCTTCTCCTGCTTCTTCTTTTAAAATATTATCTAATATAATCTCCTCTGCTTGAGGTTTAAATTGATTTACATATTCTGCATCTTCCTTCGGGTAATAACCAACCGCGGGTAATATTTGAGTCACTAAAATAATAACGCCAATGGCTGTCATAAACCCAGAAACTACTGGGTAAGGTATGTATTTTATATATTTACCAAACCCAAGAACACCAAGCCCTATCTGCATTAAGCCCGCCAATAAGAAAACCGCTAAAATTACAGGTAATGCTTTGTTAACATCTCCATCATAGGCAGCTACTAAACCTGCAATTATAACCATACTCACAGCAGTCATTGGTGCTGTTGGACCCGATATTTGAGTACTCGTACCCCCAAAAAGTGCCGCAAAAAAACTGATAAAAATTGCTCCATATAGACCCGCACTTGGACCTAAGCCTGAAGATACCCCAAAAGCTAAAGCTAATGGCAAGGCTACAATTCCGGCAGTAATCCCACCAAATGCATCTCCTCTAAAATTTGAAAATAATTTTTTCATAATTTGTTTTTTAGTTTATTAATTATTCATCAAATTTTACTTCGCCTGTATTTACATCATACATGGCTCCAATAATTTTAATTTCACCATTTTTTTCCATTTCAGTAAGTATTGGGCTTTCTGCATGAATTCTATCAATCATTAATTGTACATTCACATGAGATACTTCGTCTACAAATTCTAAATTTTTAGAACTTCTTAAGCTTTCATCTTTTGGCTCTGTAACAGCATTAACAGCTGGTGTTATTTTTTGAACTAATTTAGTTAAATTGCCCATTTCTGCATGGTCGCATGCACCTTTTACCGCACCACAACTTGTATGTCCTAAAACTACAATTAGCTCTGTTCCTGCTAACTTACAAGCAAATTCCATACTACCCAAAATGTCTTCGTTTACAATATTACCTGCTATACGCACACTAAAAATATCGCCTAACCCTTGGTCAAAAACCAATTCGGCTGAAACTCTAGAATCTATACAACTTAATATCGTAGCAAATGGAAATTGTCCATCGCTTGTATCATTTACTTGTTCTAAAAGGTTTCGGTTAGCCTTCAGGTTGTTTTGAAATCTTTGGTTTCCTTCTTTTAAATATTGCAATGACTTATCTGGAGTCATTGTTGCCTGTGTTTCTTTTGTATGTGCTTTCATTCTTAATTTTTTTATGTTTAATATTTATTACAATAGATTTAACTTAAACCGATTATAGAACGGTTTATAAGTTACATGATAAAAAATAAATCTTCAATAAGATTTATACCTATAAAATTAAGAAAATTCAGGCGGTGGTAGGTGAAGTTTTGGAAAGAAATTTGAAGATAATTCCCCGTAACGTTGATTAAGTAATAAGGCAAATTCTATTATAGAATCTTCATTATCTTCATTTTGGAATATTTTAATTTTTACGTCTTTCTCTACTTCGCTTCCCTTTTTTTCCTCTTCATTTAAACTAAACACCGAAGAAATATCATTAGAACTATCTAATAAAGAAATAATAGTAGGTGTTAAAATAAAATTAACAAATACGATTAATAAAATAATAGAAAGACTTTTTTTCAACATTAATATTCCAGATTTATGGAAGGCAAATATAATATTTTTAAATTAACGAATCACCTGTTTTTATACCTTTTTCCAAAAGGATACTAAGAAATCTATTACATTTGTATTTTTACAAAAACACTCAATTATGTATAGCAATATCAAACAATATTTACAAAACGAATTACAAGATATTAAAGAAGCAGGTTTATATAAATCTGAACGAATTATTACTTCCGCACAAGATGCCGTTATTAAAATATCTACTGGTCAAGAGGTGATTAATTTTTGTGCAAATAATTATTTAGGACTTTCTAACCATCCAGAAGTTATTCAAGCAGCAAAAGACACCATGGACACACATGGTTACGGTATGTCTTCCGTTCGTTTTATTTGTGGTACACAAGACATTCATAAAGAATTAGAAAAACGTATCGCTAGTTTTTATGGCTTTGAAGACACTATTTTATATGCTGCTGCTTTTGATGCCAATGGCGGAATTTTTGAACCCCTTTTAGGAAAAGAAGATGCTATTATTTCTGATTCTTTAAATCATGCTTCAATTATTGATGGTGTTCGTTTGTGTAAAGCAGCACGTTATCGTTATGAAAATAACAATATGGAGGAATTGGAAGCTCGATTAAAAGAAGCCAATGAAGCGGGAGCCCGATTTAAACTAATTGTTACAGACGGCGTATTTTCAATGGATGGAATTGTTGCTAGCTTAGATAAAATATGTGATTTAGCTGAAAAATATGATGCCATGGTCATGGTAGATGAATGTCACGCGACAGGATTTATTGGTAAAACAGGAAAAGGTACATTAGAATTAAAAAATGTACTAAACCGTGTTGATATTGTTACAGGTACATTAGGAAAAGCATTGGGTGGAGCCATGGGTGGATACACAACCGCTAAAAAGGAAATTATTGAACTATTAAGACAACGTTCTAGACCTTATTTATTTTCAAATTCATTAGCACCAGCTATTGTTGGAGCCTCTTTAAAAGTATTTGACTTGCTAGAAAATGACACTTCCTTACGAGATAAATTAGAGTGGAACACTAATTATTTCCGTAACGGGATGGAAAAAGCAGGGTTTGATCTTGTCGGTGCAGATGCGGCAATTGTGCCGGTTATGTTATACGATGCAAAATTATCTCAAGATATGGCAAATGCACTGTTAGATGAAGGTATATATGTTATTGGATTCTTCTTTCCTGTGGTACCAAAAGAAAAAGCACGAATTAGAGTACAGTTATCGGCAGCACACAGTCAAGAACATTTAGATAAGGCAATCGCTGCTTTTACTAAAGTAGGAAAACAACTTAATGTCATTCAATAAATTTAACCTATGAGCATCATACGAATTACTAAACATTTCGATTTTGAAACGGCACATGCACTATATGGTTACGATGGTAAGTGTAAAAATATTCACGGACATAGTTATCAATTGTATGTTACCATAGTTGGTACCCCAATTAATGATGCCAATCATGTAAAAAACGGAATGGTACTCGATTTTGGAGATTTAAAAAAAATTGTAAAATCAGAAGTTGTAGATATTTTTGACCATGCCACTGTTTTAAATGCGAATTCACCACATAAAGAATTGGCTGCTAAAATTGAAAGTCATTCGTCAAGAGTAATTTTGGTAGATTATCAGCCAACAAGTGAAAACATGCTGGTAGATTTTGCAGACAAAATCAGTAAGAAATTACCAAAATCGGTGAACCTACATTCTTTAAAATTATGCGAAACCAATAATTCGCATGCAGAATGGTTTGCTGAAGATCAGTAAGTGATTTTCAATAAACAGTTATTGTAAAAAACCGAAATTCAAATCATAACTAAAAATTTCTAGAGATCTTAAAAGGCTCCATTCTAGAGAGAGGTCAAAGGCGTGTTATGGTTTTGTAAGAATAATTACTTCTAAATGTTGCGAGTTTTCGCTATTTTTGAAGTCAAATTAGATTAATGAACATCACCATTCCTAGCAACAAAAAAATATATTTCGCATCTGATCAACACTTGGGGTTACCCAATCATAAAGATAGCTTAGTACGCGAAAAGATTTTTATAAAATGGTTAGATACTGTCAAGCAAGATGCAGAAGCCATTTTTTTATTAGGCGATCTCTTCGATTTTTGGTTCGAGTATAAAAAGGTTGTACCAAAAGGATTTATTCGTGTGTTGGGCAAACTAGCCGAAATTAGAGACAGTGGCATCCCTATTTACTTCTTTGTCGGTAATCACGATTTATGGATGGATGATTATTTTGAAAAAGAATTGGTCATTCCAGTATATCACAAACCTAAAGAATATATCATCAATAATAAAACATTCTTAATTGGTCATGGAGATGGTTTAGGCCCAGGAGACAAAGGCTATAAAAGAATGAAAAAAGTATTTACCAATCCTGTTTCAAAATGGTTATACCGTTGGTTGCATCCTGATATTGGTATGCGATTAGGAGTGTATTTATCAACCAAAAACAAAATGATTTCTGGAGATGAAGATGCCAAATTTTTAGGCGAAGAAAATGAATGGTTGGCACAATATTGCAAACGAAAATTAGAAACAAAACATTACGATTATTTTATCTTTGGACACCGCCATTTACCTATGGAAATTGAAGTTGGAGATAACAGTAAATACATCAATTTGGGCGATTGGATTAACCATTTAACCTATGGTGTTTTTGATGGAGATACTATAGAGTTAAAAAAACATATTACTGAATAATGGCCAAAACGAAAACAACCTTTTTCTGTCAAAATTGCGGTACACAACACGCTCAATGGGCAGGTAAATGTAATGTATGTAACGAATGGAATACCATTGTTGAAGAAGTAATTCAAAAAGAAGAAAAACGTGCTTGGAAACAATCTTCACCTTCCAAAAAGGTAGCAAAACCCCTAAAGATAAATGATATTGCCATTAATGAAGAAGATAGAATTGACACTCAAAACAATGAGCTCAATAGAGTATTAGGTGGGGGCTTAGTAAAAGGTTCTATGACGCTATTAGGTGGCGAACCTGGTATTGGTAAGTCAACCTTGATTTTGCAAGTAGCCTTAACCATAAATAAAAAAGTACTATATGTTTCGGGCGAGGAAAGTCAATCGCAAATTAAAATGCGAGCAGAAAGGCTTAAAAACACTAATACAGAATGTTTGATTCTTACTGAAACTAAAACCCAAAACATCTTTAAAAGTATAGAAGAAACTCAACCAGATGTCGTTGTAATTGACTCTATTCAAACTTTACAAACTGATGCTATTGAAGCGTCACCTGGTAGTATTTCTCAAATACGAGAAACCACTGCTGAACTCATAAAATTTGCTAAAGAAACGGCAACACCTGTTATTTTAATTGGTCATATTACCAAAGAAGGAACTATTGCAGGACCAAAAATTTTAGAACACATGGTAGATGTGGTTTTACAGTTTGAAGGCGACAGAAACCATACCTATCGTATTTTACGAGCACAGAAAAACCGTTTCGGTTCCACTGCAGAACTTGGTATTTACGAAATGCAAGGTTCAGGATTACGAGAAGTTGAAAACCCATCTGAAATACTGATTTCAGAAAAGGACGAATCTTTAAGCGGTACTGCTATTGGAGCAACATTAGAAGGCATGCGACCCTTAATGATAGAAGTTCAAGCTTTAGTGAGCACAGCTGTTTACGGTACACCTCAACGATCAACAACAGGTTATAATACAAAAAGGCTCAATATGATTTTAGCCGTATTAGAAAAACGAGCAGGATTCCGTTTGGGTGCAAAAGATGTCTTTTTAAATATTGCAGGGGGAATTTCAGTAGACGACCCAGCAATTGATTTAGCAGTTGTAGCTTCTATACTTTCTTCGAATGAAGATGAAGCCATTCCTCAAGATTATTGCTTTGCTGCTGAAGTTGGTTTGGCGGGTGAAATTAGACCCGTTAATCGTGTTGAACAACGCATTTTAGAAGCTGAAAAACTTGGGTTTCAAAAAATTATGGTATCTAAATACAACAAAATTCCATCTAAAAAGTATAACATTAAAATAGTACTCGTTTCTAAAATTGAAGATGTATATCAGCAGTTATTTTAGACTTAATTTTAACGAATTATCAATAATTTTTAGAAATTTTACGCCAAGAAAAAAATACTATTTAGTATTTAACACAACTCTAAGAAGTGTTAAATTACTGACTATCAATAACTATACAGTTTTATCTACCTTTATAAGTAATTCTAAAAACAAACCAATTGGTGTAAATTGGTTTTATCTCAAATAAATGTATAACTACTTAACTTTCTTTAGCTGCACAACAAGATTTGGTGAATTTGTAGCTACAAAATTATCCTTTTTTAAATTTCCATAGAAGTTACAAGTGAATCCAATTTCAGTTGCTATTTTTTCAAAACCACTTTTTGAATGAGGGTATAACGTTGTTATTATCTGGCTAACTTGTTTCTTTTTCTTGTCATTTTTTTCTATGATAAAGTCAATATCGTTTGTATTGATATTGTACTTTCTAAGTATAGAAACCTCATCATTTTCATATACATTCAGTATATGAATGCCACTTTCGGGCAGCTTCGCATAATTTACAATTTGGAAAAGTACCTCACCACCAAAATTTAAAATACCATAGAGTTTCGACATTAGACCACTAACCTCTTGCATATTGATATTGGCAATGGTGTTGCCTAGAGAAACAATAAAATCATATCTCTTATCTTTTATCGAAAATGTAGTTAACCCAGATTCTATAAAATTAATATTAGCATCAAATTTTTTTGCATTTTTTTTGGCTTGCTGCAACATTCCTTTAGAGTGATCAATGGCATCAACCTGTAGTCCTAATTTAGACAATGCAATGGAATCTGCTGCTGTACCGCAACCTAAATCGAGAACCGTCTTATAATTTGTTAACAGAAAGTTTTTAAAAAAAGAGGTTTTATTCTTAAGTGCATTTTCAAAATTGATCATTACATCATAATCATCGGAAAGCTCATCAAAAAATTGGCTATTTGAAGTCATTTATTTTGTTTTTAAGCATCCATTAACTATTGTACGTTTAATCAATTCCCCATCCGTCATAATAACCAACATTAGAAAGCGCCAATGATTTTAATACTTTTGTCAATTCTGCCATAAATGTGGGATACAATTCATCTTCTCGGTGTATTTGCAACTCATAAGGAAAGTCATTATTTTCATCAAACTTTAAAGAATCAACTTTGAAATCAATCGTTTTAATTTTTTCTAAAAACTGCTCTCTATTCTTGTCCTTTTTAAAATAAAAATAATGATTTATTTTGCGTTTCTGAGTAAGATCTACACCTTCTAAAAACAATTGACTTAATAGGTCTTGGCTCATAAAAAAGCTATCAGATACATCTTTAGGGTAAAGTACATCTTTATAATAATGCCATTTTTTATCTCGGTTAATAACCAAATAATTTTTAGAATCAGTGAATTTATTTTTATATAACGAATCAATTTTATTTCTAAGGTTGATCGTATCTTTTACATAATACACATCAAAACCTGTGCATTGGTAAGTCAATATACCTACCAACCTATTTTTTTTAGATGATTTAACAATGATATCAGCTACAGCATCTGAATAGTCATAAATTTCTTCTAGACCTTCAGCATTTGGCATACCGTTTTTAAAACATTTACTTGTTCTCTTACCAACCAATACTATATTTTTATAATTGGGTTTACCCAGCATGTATTTGTAATTGACGGTTACAGACATTATACCCTTTTCCTTTTCAATAACATAGTTGCCCCAATCATCTTGAGCATAACTTGATAAAAAAACGCATAGCAACAGAAAAACACTTGTAGATATCTTTTTTCTCATATAAATGGTTTGATTTTCTCCCTTAACCAATCATCAAAAATGATGCCTTTTTAAAATAAAAATCCTGCAAAGTATTAAAATACTTTGCAGGATAAATATAAACATTGTTTTTTATTTAAACGAACCTATTGTAATAAGTAATAAGGCTTTTATAATCACGACCTATACTTTCAGCTTCACGATCAGTGATTTTACCATCCCTCTTACACTTTCTAACCTCTCCTAAATATTCTTCAATTTCTTCATAGAAATTTTTATAATTACTCGCTTTACTATGCTCTTCTAATAATTCAGGAGTTAAATCTTTATGCTTTGTAAAATTAGCTTCTAATTCGTCATATTTAGCGTTTAATGCCTCAACATCAATTTCTTCCGCGTACACTATATCTACAATTTCTTCAGCAATACCAATATCTGTTTTTGAAGCAATAATACTTTCTTTTAATGGATGGTCTTTTAATAGTTCAATTTCTGCTTGATTAGAAATTGGTCTTAAGATTTTATAGGCTTCTGTACGTTTATTATAAAAAGCTTCAATATTAGTCTTAATAAGATCTACGTATTCTTTTCCTTTAGCCCAATCATCATCTTTAAAATCTTCGTTACTATAATAGTCCTTAAACTTTTTATAAGCTTCATGTGTGTTTTCAAATGCCTCTGCTGTAGCTTTTACACTATTTGTCAATTCTTCTTTAACTTCAGAAGGTAGGTTGTTGCCAGGCTTTAATAAAAAAATACCGTCTCTTTCTCTATTAATATCAGGAACCGAACCAATAAAAGCATGTGCTAAAAATAATGTTGGCTTTTTCTTTTGAGTTACCATGTTACTCATTTTTTCATAATCATCACCCGCTTTAGTAATTTTGTCACCAGCATCATTCATATAGTCTACCATCGCATTATTATAAGCAATAACACTATTGGCACCACCAGACCCCATATCACTTACGGCATCTAATGCACTACTGGCTTTATCTCCTAATTTTCCACAACTTACTACTATTAGTGCTGCTAATACAAATACAATTTTGAATTTCATGAATTACTGTTTTTAAAGATTAATTAATAATGTCCTATATATATTTTCTTAATAGACCATTTATGCAAAAATATGTAAAAATATGTAAAAAATTAACGCATTTACTAAAGATAAATTGTCTTTTTAGGAGAACTTATTAAAATTTCGTAACTTTTAAATCTCTTATAATAGGATATGAGTAGATTTTCGCTAACACTTACTCTTTATTTATTTACCTCTATTGGTGTCGTTTCTCAAGAAACAGGTTCAGTAAAAGGGGTATTAATAGACTATGAAAATCAAAATCCTGTTGAAAACGTTTCAGTCATTATTACAGGTATTAAAATCTCTAATGTTTCTGATCAAAATGGAAATTTTATACTACCAAACATACCTGTTGGTGATTATCTTATTGAGATAGTTAGTGAGCATTATGAAAACCAAAACTACCCTATTACCATTACTAAAGGTGAAATACTTGATTTACGTTTAATTTATTTATATCCAACAGATTTTATTTTTGACAATGCTGATCAAATCGTTTGGAATGATGAAAACCCCTATGAAAATAACCTAACCTATTATTCAAACTCAAAAGATGTTTTTCTAAAACGAGTTGGTTTTGATTTTAGTCCTACGTTTTTCAGCTTTCGTGGATATGATGCCAGTCAATCTATCATTATATTGAATGGTGTAGATATAACCAATTTATACAATAACAGGCCACTATGGAACACTTTTAGTGGTTTAAATGATATTTCAAGAAATAGAGTATCCGTTTTAGGCCTTTCTTATTCCAATCAAAATTTTGGTGGAATTTCTGGAGTAACATCAATTGAGACAGATGCATTTAAAATGCGACCAGGGCTCCGTATTTCGAGTTCATTTTCAAATAAAAATTTCATTGGAAGTACCATGGCAACCTATAATTCTGGAGTGCAAAAAAACGGATTGGCATTTAGTGTTTCTGCATCAAGGCGATGGGGAAACGAAGGGTATGTTAATGCCACTTTATATGATGCTTTTAGTCTTTTTGGCACATTATCATATAAGATAAATGAAGTACACAGTATTAATGCTACCGCTATCTATGCACCTAGTAGAAAAGGACAAACTACCGCAATAACCCAACGGACTTTTAATGAATTTGGTAATAACTATAATTCTTATTGGGGATGGCAGGAAGGAGAAAAACGGAATTCAAGTATTTCAAAATTTGATGCACCCATCTTTATGTTTGGTTACCGTTTTAAAAATGATAAGTGGTTATTTTCTACAACGCTTTCTTATCAATCAATAGACCAAAAAAATAGCCGATTAGATTATACAAATGCCCCAAATCCCTATCCCAATTATTGGAAATATTTACCTGAAATTAAAGACAATCCACAAATTGATTGGTTAAACCTATATGAAACCAATTTAAACACAACCAATATTTCAGACGGTGGTTCTGCCCGATATTTAATCTATGATAACATAAAAAAGGATAATGTTTTTAGTGTAAACTCAAGAATAAATAAGAAATTAAATGACCATCTAAATTTGGATATCGGACTCTCATTTAAAAATAGTAATTCAACTAATTATGCCTCGCCAAAAGATTTATTAGGTGCTCAATTTTATGTTGATGTAAATCCGTTTACTATTGTTAATGGTAATCCTACAAAAAATGACCTTTTAGGTGAAGAAAACAAAGGTTTAAATGAGAAAATTAAGTATGATTTTTATTTACGAGCATCTCAAGTTGCTGCATTTACCCAATTACAATATAAAACTGAGCAAACTGAATTTTTTATAGCCGCCAACTATACTAGAAAAGACTTTCAACGTGAGGGTAAATTTTTAAACCAGGCTTACGAAGATAATTCTTTAGGTAAAAGTGAAAAATTAAACTTTGATGATTATGCTTTCAAAGCGGGCATTACATATCAATTTACTTCAAATCATTATTTTCAACTTAATGCCGCTTATATAACTAAATCTCCTACAATTCAAAATACATTTATAAATAGTAGAGAAAATAATGCCATTGTACCTAATCTAATTTCAGAGAAAATTACATCAGCAGATGCGTCTTATCTTATCAATACTCCAAAGTTACAATCTCGATTAACTGGCTATTTTACTGATTTTAGAGATGGGACTACAGTCAACTCCTTTTTTGCTGAAATAGGAACAGGAGCTGATTTTTTTCAAGAGGTAATTACTGGAATTGACAAACGACATCTCGGTTTAGAATTAGGATTTGAGTATCAAATCAACTCTAATTTTAGTAGTTCTTTGGTGGTAGCATTAGGTCAACATACCTATACAAATAATGCTAATGTTGCTGTTAACTTTGATACCGCCGGACTCAGCGAAGATATAATTAACAATACGGGGTTTATAAACCTAGGAGAAACCTATCTTAAAAATTACAAAGTAGCCAATGGTCCACAACAAGCCTTTTCTGTAGGTTTATTTTATAAAAATTCTAAAAATTGGTGGCTCAATGGGTCAGCAAATTATTTTTCGAATGGATATTTAGATATTTCAGCAATAACAAGAACGGATGCCTTTTTTAATAACCCTAATGATTACGGTCAGCCTTATCAGGATATTGATTTTGATTTAGCAAGAACTTTATTACAACAAGAAAAATTTAGTAGTTACTCCATCATCAATCTGTCTGGTGGAAAATTATGGCAATACAAAAATATCAATCTAAAACTGGTAGCTAGCATTCACAATTTATTTGATGTTAACTATATTTCTGGAGGCTATGAACAATCACGAACCGCAAATTATGCTTCTTTGGTAGCAGATACAGCTAATGGTTCAGCCCAACGTAATTTCGGACCAAAATACTGGTATGGTTTCGGACGAACCTATTTTATAAACTTAGCCATCAGCTTTAAAAAAACGAAGAATGAACATTTTCTAAAAAAAGATTAATAACACTGTAGTTAAAACTTTTAAAAATGAAGACAATCTATAAATCTGTATTCTTTATCTTCCTTGCCATAGTTTCATGTGTACAAGATGATGATTATAATATTCCAACTATTAATGATTGTGATGAATCTAATTTAACTCCAACAAAAACAATTGAAGAAATATATAATTTGACAACTAGCGTAACTACACAATATAATGCTCCTGATATAATTGAAGCGTATATAACTTCTAACGATCAATCCGGTAATTTCTATAATGAATTACACTTTCAAACGCTCGACGGAACTCGTGGATTCAGTATTCCTGTTGATGTGGCCGATTTATACACCATTTTTAATCCCGGTAGAAAAGTTTCCATAAACCTCAAAAACACCTTTACACAATTAAATTTTGAGAGCTTAGAAATTGGTAATTTATATGTTGATGAACGCACTAAAGAAGAATCTATTGGTAAAATTACGGCTGCAAACTTTAAAAATGTGTTGGTAAAAACTTGTGATATTGTTGACGAAGAACAACTCGTTAATAAAATAACACTTAGTGAAATTACGGATGCCCATCTAAATACGTTAATAGAATTGAAGGATGTTCAATTTGAAGACGCAGCCCTTGGTAAAACTTTATATGATATAAATACTGATGTTGGTGGTGGCACCAATTATATAATCGAAGACATTTCAAATTCGTCAATTTCATTTAGAACCAGTGCCTTTACAAATTTTGGATCAACGCAAGTTCCAAACGGTAATGGATCTATAAGAGGTGTTTTAACTAAGTTTAGTAATACCTATCAAATACTGATAAGAGATATTGACGATGTGCAACTTAATAATGAAAGAAAACGCATCGGTTTTGCTGAAAGTATTGGTGGAATTAAAACAAATATAATTGATGTTCGAGATTTATTCACAGGTACCGATTCTAAAATTACCGATGACCTTTATATTGAGGGTATAATTACCATGTCTGGAATTGATGAAAATAATATGTCAGATCGCAATGCTTTTATTCAAGATGAATCTGGAGCCATTGCTTTACGAATGTCATCAGCAAGCTCATTACGCAGTGGGTATCAGGTAAAAATTAACTTAAAAGATGCTGTTCTTGGAAGTTTAAGAGGATTATTACAAGCAAATATTGTTCAATATAAACAGGTTTTATTTGTTGCTGATAATGTAGCTCTACCAGATCCAAATACGATAACAATAGAAGAGCTTAATACGGGGAATTACGAAGCTCAATTGGTGAGTATTGACAATGTTCAATTTGAAGAGGAAGAGGGAACATATAAAGGTAATATACCTTTGACCGATTGTAAAAAAACAGTGGTTGTTTTAACCATTTCTACAGCTACGTTTGCCAATGAAGAATATCAAAAAGGCAATGGGAAAATTATTGGAATAGCCTCAACATATACAGATCCTGTGCTATTGCTTAAAAATTTAGAGGGCACCGTAAATATGACGGGATCTAGATGTGTACCTACAGGAGATATAACCAATAAAGTTTTTATTTCAGAAATAGCAGATCCAGATAATAATACGAATGCTCGTTTTATAGAAATTTATAATGCAGATTCCAAACCCATCGACTTAACCGCATGGACGCTCAATAGATATACCAATGAAAGCAATACCGTTTCATCATCTATGGACCTTAGCGGAATAACCCTTGAAGTAGGACAAGCCTTTGTAATAGCAGTAAATGATGTTGAATTTGAAGCTGTTTTTGGTTTTGCCCCTGATATGGATGGCATAAGCACGGGGCCAGCAGGTTCAAACGGCGATGACAACATTACTCTTGTTGACCCTAATGGAACTATTATTGATATTTTTGGAAGAATAGGAGAAGACGGATCTGGAACCAACCATGAATTTGAAGATGGCAGAGCTTTACGGAATCCTTCAATTACTCAAGGAAACCCAGTATATACATTTAGTGAATGGCAACTATGGAATGATACGGGTGCAGAAGGCACAACCAAACTGCCACAAACTGCACCAGGAGATTTTACACCAGGTGTTAGATAGATTTGAGACCTCACAGCCACGACGGTTTAGTACAAAAGCCTTTTGAGATCTATTAAGCTATCTCACATTAAGTTAAAACTATTTGTTTATATGCCCTTTCACTAGAAACTGGCTCAGTAAAATGGTGAAATTTTGCGACCTTATAAATAAATACAAGGCTTTTAGTTAAGCTTAGAACCCAATAATTTTATACTTCGTTTTATTATTTTCACCGCTTTTAATTAATAAACCTAGCTCAATTCCTTTTTTTAAATCTCTACTTGCAGTAGAAGATGAAATATCTTTAAAGATATCCATATAATCCTTTCTAGTAAACTCTACAATATCTAGAGATTCAAAATATTCTAACCTTTGCTTTGTATTAAAAGTTCTATTATTAAAGATTAATAAACTTGAAAGAGATTCATTGATTACATCTAACATATACTCTATGAATTTTGTCGATTTCCCCACTTTATCACAATCGGCTAAGGCTTTGTAATATTTTTGTTGGTCGTTACTTATCAATGTTTCGAACGGAATATATTCAAAAACAGGATATTTTGCCATTAATATTAAAGTTTGCCATAATCTTCCCATTCTTCCATTCCCATCAATAAAAGGGTGTATGAATTCCATTTCATAATGAAAAACACAACTTTTAATTAATTCAATTTCTTCACTTTTAAGATATTGAAATAAATCTTTCATTAAAAAAGGAACATTTTCGTAAGGAGGAGCTAAATGTTCAACTTTGTTGCCCTTAACAATTCCAACTCCTTGTTTTCTATAATTCCCTGGCTTTTCAATTAAGTCAGCCATCAACATTTTATGAGCTCTTAAGAAAGATTTTTCGTCATTAGGTTTATAATCAAGAATAGCATCATAAACTTTAATTGCATTTATTACCTCTTTAATATCCTTTTGAGGCCCTATGACTCTTTTATTTGCAAGTATTGCTGTTATTTGTTCTTCTGTAAGTGTATTTCCTTCTATTTTCAATGAAGAGTGAATTGTTCTTATTTTATTTTGCTTTCTTAATGATGTAGATGGTTTGTCTAAAAAACTAGCATTTATCTGTCCTAATTTTTCAGAAATAGATGTTATTAATTTTAATATTCGCGAAGTAATATCATATGGTGGATTCATTTTTATGCTATCATTTGATAGCATCAAAAATACGGACATTTATTAATTTAATAAATTTATAAGGATGTTTTTTTTCGATAATAACGGCTCAAATAAACTAACAAGTGATTAAAACACCCCTATTTTGTTACAAATTTCCATTATTTTTACCTGATAATTCTAAAACCTAAGATGCAGCAACCAAAAATTATAAACATACAAGACAGAAAGCTTATTGGTCTATCACTACAAACTTTCTTAGCAGAAAATAAAACCTTTGAATTATGGAGAACCTTTAAACCCCGTGTAAAAGAAATAAATAACAGAGTACATACAGGTTATTATTCAATACAGGTTTACAATCACGATTTTGATATACGGCAATTTACTCCCAATATCATTTTTGAAAAATGGGCCGCCACTGAGGTTTCCGATTTTGATGATACCCCAGAAGGTTTAAAAGATTTTACCTTACCAGGAGGAGACTATGCTGTTTTTATTCATAAAGGGACACCTCAACAGTTTCCGAAAACAGCATCATTTATTTATGATGAATGGTTGCCAAAATCAAAGTATACATTAGATAACCGACCACATTTTGAATACATTCCTGAAAACAATAAACCCAATGACCCTAATGCCGAAGAAGAAGTTTGGATACCTATTAAATTGAAATAATGAAAACATGAGTTTCCCAAAAGATTTATACAATTACTTAACCAATAATTCCTTAATAGAAATTAAAGGGGGTTTAGAACGGAAAACATTTTTAAGTATTTGGATGGTTGCTGTAGAAGATAGAATATTTGCAAGAAGTTGGAATAAAAGCAATAAAAGTTGGTTTACTGAAATATTAAAAACTGGAATTGGTCAAATTAAATATAGCGATAAAATCATTAGCATAACAGGCAAAAAATTAAATGCCGATAATGACGTAAATTCATTAATTGATCAAGCTTATTTAGAAAAATATATTCAAAAAGAAAATATTAATTATGCAGAAGGAATTACTCAACCTGAATATTCAGATTATACAATGGAATTTTTTTATAAACAAATTTAGCCTAAATGAAACTAACACTCATGTTCACAGTAGGATTGCTTTTTAATATTTACAACCTTCAATCGCAAATAACAAATAATTACATCCACATTCAAAAAGAGAATAAACCCAAAAAAGATTGGAAAATCATTTGGCAAGACGACTTTAACAACGCTGAATTAGATACCACAAAATGGACAAAAATTCCACCAAATAATGCTGATTGGGGAAATTATATGACTGATGACCCTCTTTGTTACGACTTTAAGGATGGTAAACTGTATTTAAAAGGTATAAAAAATACAGATACTATTAAAGATCCAAGGCCTTATTTAACTGGTGGAATTTATACAAAAGGTAAGTTTGCCTACCAATATGGAAAAATAGAAATTCATGCTAAATTAGAATCCGCTCAAGGAGCTTGGCCTGCAATGTGGATGCTCGCTGAAACAAAAAAATACGGAAAATATCCCAAAAATGGCGAAATCGACTTAATGGAACACCTCAGTTTTGAAGATCAGGTATATCAAACTACACATTCTTATTACACGTTAGAATTAAAACAAAAAGATAATCCGCCTTATTACACTACTACCAAAGTTGATGTCTCTAAATACAATACCTATGGCTTAGAATGGTCTCCAGATAAACTTGTATATACCATAAACAGCAAACCAACAATTACATACCCTAAATTAGATAATGTAGATAAGAGCCAATGGCCTTTCGATCAGCCTTTTTACCTGTTAATTGATCAGCAATTGGGTGGTTCTTGGGTAGGAGAAGTAAATCCGGACGATTTACCTGTAAATATGGTTGTTGATTGGGTTAAGGTGTATCAATAAAATTAATTTTAACAAATATTTAGCCTCAAAACCTTCGATTTTATCTTTAATCTACTAAATTTGTAGGATACTAAAATAAAAACAAAAATTATGGCAACTTTACGATTAGGAGATACTGCTCCAAATTTTACAGCTCAGAGCTCAATAGGTGAACTGAATTTACACGAATATTTGGGAGACAGTTGGGGAATATTATTTTCTCACCCCGCTGATTTCACTCCAGTTTGTACAACAGAATTAGGTACAACTGCCAAGTACAAACCTGAATTTGACAAACGCAATGTAAAAATGATTGCATTGAGCGTAGACGGTGTACAATCGCATAAAGAATGGATAAAAGACATTAATGAAACACAGCAAACGGAAGTTAATTTTCCTATAATTGCAGATGAAGACAGAAATGTCTCTACGTTGTATGACATGATTCACCCAAAGGCTGATAACAGTTTAACAGTACGTTCTGTTTTTATTATTGCACCCGATAAAACCATTAAATTGATTTTAACTTATCCTGCATCAACAGGTAGAAATTTTAAAGAATTATTGCGTGTGATAGATTCATTGCAACTTACTGCTTATCATAAAGTAGCCACTCCTGCAAACTGGGAACAAGGTGATGATGTCGTTGTAAGTCCGGCAATTGCAACAGAAGACGCTAAAAAAATATTTACAAAAGGTGTTACCGAAATAAAACCCTATTTGAGAATGACACCTCAACCAAATTTATAAGTAAAACCTCTTACAAAAAAACCTCCTAATGTATAGGAGGTTTTTTTTATAAAATCATTTTTTTATCTGTAAAATAACCTCAGATTATCTTTATGGAAATTTAACTTTAAAACGATGTAAAATCGATCCAAATTTAAAGTAAGCACAATCTTTTCATAATTATAACAACATCTCATTTATTGATCTATATAGTATTTTTGACTCGTGTTAAACAAAAAACTATGTATTATGAAAAAAATTAAAGTATTAATTGTAATGATTTTTATGGGATGCCTAACTGCCTTTCCTACGAATATTAACAACGAAACAGATACTAATCTTACGGTTCAAATAAAAAAAATGCTTGAATCTCCAGAATTTAAGTCAACCAAACAAGAGCTAAATGCAACCGTTCTTTTAATGCTCAATGCCAATGATGAAATTGTCATTATTGAAGTTAAATGTGCTGAAACCCAAGTTGAAAGTTTTGTAAAAAGTAGATTGAATTACAAAAAGGTAAAATCCAATTCAGTACTAAAGGGTAAAATTTTCAAAATGCCATTAAAAATTGTTATGCAAAATTAGAAGTTAATTATTTGCTTTAGTAGGTAATCCCTTTTCCAAAGCTGCGTGCTGGATTAGGGTTTATTGTTTTTTAGAATAATATAGACTGGAAAATGATCACTATATCCTCCTTGAAACCAAGGACCAATATAAGTTCTAAACGGTCTTCCTTTATGTTTTCCTTTCCATTCTTTTAAAAACTCTTCATCAAAAACATGAGCTTCTTTATAAGTTAATTCAGAGGCATTCATCAAATTTTTACTCAAAATTATTTGATCAAAAAGATGCCATTGCCTTCTATAGGTTAATGTGCCAAATCCCTTATCAAATATAGATTCGTAAGGGTTGTAAAAATCTTCTGTTACTAAATGTTGTTTAATACTTGCATTTGTGGGGTCATCGTTAAAATCACCCATAATAATAATGTTTGGGTTTGGTGTTTCCAGCTTAATTTTTTCGATAGATTGGTGAATTAATTCTGCTGCTTTAACTCTTTTATATTGAGTATCTCCATCCTCTCTCCGAGAAGGCCAATGGTTTACAAAAAAGTAAATGAGTTTACCTTCCAGCTTGCCCTTCACTAATAAAACGTCTCTCGTTTGGTCTAAAACACCGTCCAAATTATCAACTGCAAGTGTAATTGGCTCGGCATGTATAAAATCAAAAACATGAGGTCTGTATAAAAAAGCCACATCAACACCACGTTCATCGGGCGAATTAAAATGTATTATTTCATAACCTTTATGTTGCAAGGCCTCAGTACCTAACAAATCTGTAATTACCTGCTTATTTTCTACTTCTGCAATACCAATAACGGCTGGCGAAAATCCGGTTTCTTTCTCTCCAATTTGGGCAATTACAGTACTTAATTGCTTTAATTTTCTGAGGTACCGTTTCTTATTCCATTTATTTCTACCTGTAGGTGTAAAATCTCTATCCAATACATTATCTGTATTCGAAATATCAAATAAGTTTTCAAGATTGTAAAATGCAATAGAATATAAATTGTGCTTCTCTTTGTCTTCCGTCAAAATATAAAATTAGTATGCATCGAATGTACAAAAAATATTGAACTGGGTTTTACTTTTCACATTTAAGCGAGAATTATTGATTTTTTGCCCAATTGAAGGCTTTTTAAAGTTGCATAGCACAGCTATGGAAGGAAAATAAGGCAAAAAATAGTTGAAAAAGAATAATTTTATAGCGAATGGAAAAAGTTAAAATCAGTTCATCATTAAGTTCGGTATTCTTCATACCTTTGTAACATGATAGAAGAAAAGAGTTTAGAGCTTGAAAAAGTTGTACTTATTGGTATAATGAATCAGGAACAAGATGCTGAAAAGTCTCAAGAATACTTAGATGAACTAGAATTTTTGACTTTTACAGCTGGAGGTGAGGTCGTAAAACGATTTACACAAAAAGTTGACACACCTAATCCGAAAACCTTTATTGGTTCTGGAAAAATGGAAGAAGTAAAGCAATTCGTTGAGGCAAATGACATTGGTGCGGTTATTTTTGATGATGAATTATCACCGGGACAGCAAAGAAATATAGAGAAGATGCTGAAATGTAAAATATTAGACAGGACAGGTCTAATATTAGATATTTTCGCTCAGCGTGCCCAAACAAGTTATGCTCGTACTCAAGTTGAATTAGCTCAATACGAATACTTATTACCGCGTTTAACAGGGCTATGGACTCACCTCGAAAGACAACAAGGTGGTATTGGTATGCGTGGACCTGGTGAAACAGAAATTGAAACAGATAGACGTATTGTACGAGACAGAATTACTTTATTAAAAAAGAAATTAATTACCATTGATAAACAAATGGCCGTACAACGTGGCAATCGTGGTAAAATGGTACGTGTGGCCTTAGTGGGTTACACAAACGTGGGTAAATCTACTTTAATGAATGTTATCAGTAAAAGTGAAGTCTTCGCAGAAAACAAGTTGTTTGCTACCTTAGATACCACAGTTAGAAAGGTAGTTATTAAAAACATTCCTTTTTTACTGACTGACACGGTTGGGTTTATTAGAAAATTGCCAACGCAATTGGTAGAGTCATTCAAATCGACTTTGGATGAAGTACGTGAAGCAGATTTGTTATTGCATGTAGTTGATATTTCTCATCCTAATTTTGAAGAACATATTGATTCTGTAAATAAAATTTTAGATGAAATTAAAAGTGCAGATAAACCAAGTTTAATGATCTTTAATAAGATTGACAACTATACGTATGACACTATTGATGATGATGATTTAGTTACTGAAAAAACAACAGCACACTATAGTTTAGACAATTGGAAAAAAACCTGGATGTCTAAATTAGACGAAAATTGCATCTTTATTTCTGCTTTAAACAAAGAAAACATTGATGATTTTAAAGATAAAGTTTTTGATGCTGTAAAGAAAATACACATTGCTCGCTTTCCGTATAATGATTTTTTATATCATGAATATACTGAAGAAGAAGAAGAGTAAATAAAAAAGCATCCTATACACTAGGATGCTTTTTTTTAAAAATGTAATAGGTTTATTTTCCCTTTCTCATTTTTATCATTTTCTGAATCATATCATACATTTCCCGCAATTCTTTTTCGCTCATATTTTGCATTTCTTCATCTTCTTTATCCGCCAAGGCCATTTTTTTCCATTCATTAAAAGAGAGTTTACTTAGTTTATCCATGTCTTCTTCAAAGCTTTCCATGTCCATATCCATGTCTTCTTCAAAGCTTTCATTACTAAAAAAATTAGCTGCTTTTTTAATTGGAAAATCAGGTAATGTAAAATGAGTATCAGGCACATTAATGTCAAATTGAATACTAGTCGCCTTTTTAGCTGTAGTAATTCCCATTACTGTACTTTCAATTTTAAGTGTAAAATGTTTGTAAACCCATTGTTTTACGCCCATGGCTTCCCAAATTTCGCATTTATAGCCCATATAATCTTCTTCACCAATCATTTTACCATTTAAGTCTTTTATCATATCTCTACCTACATCACCGGCATCAGCGTTTGGATGAAACGCAGCAATCATATCCATAGGTAATGATCTTTGAGCTATAATTTCTTTATTATCAAAATCAACTGTAAACCATTCTCCATTATCTAATTTGTTGACAATATGCGTTTGTTTAATTTCTTCTTTTTTCTGACCAAATATTTTAGTTTTAGTGGTTTGCGTTGACTTTTCGTCTTTTAGCTCAATAGCTCCCCAATCTTTAAAGTATATCGTTTCTATACCTGAACCAGACATAGTGCTTCCTAAAACTTTACCATTAATTGTAGATTCGTATTTTACAATACCCGATTTTATTTGATAACGTTTCAATTCTTTTTGACTGTTTCCAGTGCAACTTACCAACGTTGCACATAAGAAAATTACTAGACTTGACTTTTTCATTTTTTAGGTTTAAAGATTATAAAGGATTTGCCGTAACTTCTAATTCTGCTGTGACTACAATATTAAAACTTGTGTCACTTTCATCTGAAGTAGTTTGCCCTGAAATACCAACAATTATACTTTTGTTGTTTTTTAATAAATCGGCCATACTGTTTAGCTTACTAACATCTGTAACTTCGAAAATAGTAGATGCATCATAAGCAGATTTTACATTAAACCCTTCTGTTTTTAAAATAATAGTGTTAGCATAAAAATCTATATCAACATAAGCTTCAGTATTTCCAGAAAAACTTATGATTTTGTAGGTTAATTTTTTAATTTTTACGTCCTTAATTTTGTTCAAATAATCATGTGTGTCGTTATTGTCCATACTTAAATCAACACTTTCGTTTATGGTTTCTTGACCTTGATTAACGTGAGCAACAATGGTTGATTTTATTGTAGTATCAAAATCTACATCTAAGATATCGTCATCACAAGATATACATACAAAACAAATAAGTAATGCCGATAAAATTTTTACAGTTGTTTTCATGATGTTGTTTTTATAGATTTATTATTATTCAAAAATAAGTGTCACAATTTGGTAATAGCTCCTTAATTTGTTCTATTTCTAGTTCATTTAATTGATTATCAGAAATATTAAGATTGTACAAATTTGTTAATTTGCTAAAAGATTTAGGTAAACTACTTAATTGATTACCTTCTAAAGAAAGACTGTTTAAATTGGTGAGATTACCAAATGAATTAGGCAGGTTTACCAATTGATTATCTTCCATTGTAAGGCTGTTTAAACTAGTAAGATTACCAATTGCATCAGGGAGGTTTTCAAATAGATTATTATTTAAATTTAAGAAGGTTAAGTTATTCAGTTTTCCTATTGACTCTGGAAGACTAGATAATTGGTTCTTTTGTGCATAAAGCATTGATAAGCTTATTAAGTTTCCAAAGGATTCAGGTAACTTTTTGAGCTGGTTACTTGTAAGGTATAATTCTTCAAGATTGGATAAATTTCCAAAAGATTCTGGAAGTAATTCTAATTGATTTCCATAAAGATTAAGGCTATAAAGATTGTTTAGGTTACCAAAAGATTCAGGAAGTATTATTAATTGATTTGCACTTATATTAAGTTCATTTAATGCTAGTAGACTTGTAATAAATTCAGGTAAACTCTTTAGCTTATTACCACTTACATCAAAGCTTTGCAAATTGGTTAACTTACTAAGGGATTCAGGTAAGTTTATAAGTTGGTTAAGACTAAAGGAAAGTTTAGTTAAGTTAATTAAATTACCAACCGATTTCGGTACATTAGTTATTTGATTATCATTCAAAAAAAATGTTTTTAGGTTTGTGAGGTTACCAACAGCATCAGGTAACCCAGTAAGTTTATTTCCTCCTAACGATAGCTCCGTCAAATTAGTTAGGTTTCCAATAGAATCAGGAAGGTTTGTCAGTTTACTGGAAGAAATATTAATAGATTTTAAATTCTTTAATTTTCCTATGGATTCTGGAAGACTAGACAAATCACTTTGAGAAACAGAAAGACTTTCTAAATTGGTTAACTCTCCTATAGACTTTGGAAATTCGGCCATTTTACTAATGGAGATATTTAAGTATTTTAAATTTTTAAGATTTCCTATAGATTCTGGCAGATTTGTAAACTGATTCATCCTAAATTCAATAGTTGAAAGGTTTTGCAGTTCACCAATTTCTTTAGGTATTTTTGTAATTTGTGTGTTTGCTATAGTTAGGTATCTTAAATTTTTAAGTTTCTTTATAGAACTGGATATAGTGGTAATTTCTTGCCCACTTAATTCTAAACTAAAAACTTGATCTGGAGTTTTTAATGCTTCTTCAACGGATTCATAGGTTTTATTCTCCTGAGCAAATACATTTATACTTAGAATAAAAAAGAGTATAAATATGACTGATTTTAATAGTTGTAATTTTTTCATTTTAATAGATTTTAGATTGTTATAATTGTCTATTAGGGACTAAAATTTTACAAATTCTACCCGTCTATTATTTGCTTTACCTTCTGGTGAGCTATTGTTATCAATTGGTTTGCTTTCACCAAAACCGTCAGATTTAAGTCTTTCCGCTGAGATTCCCATTTCAATTAATTTATCCATAACAGTTTTCCCTCTAGCTTTTGAAAGTGTCATGTTTGTTTCATCGCTACCATCGGCATCAGTATGTCCTTCAACACTAAAATTAAGTTCAGGTTGTTTCTGCATTAAATCATAAATTTTGTTAATAGGACCCATACTTTCAGGTTTTAACGTAGCTTTGTTTACATCGAATTTGATACCGTTTACAATAATTTTACCTTCAGAAAGTACACGGTCGTAGTATTTTACGCCACCTTTGGCAATACGGATGTTTTTGATGTACATATTGTCATTACCTGCTTCAATAGTAATTCCAGAAGGATTAATTTCTAAATGGGGTACATTTATTAAACGTGTATCGTTAAAATAGGCTTTGTATTTCCCCTTGGTATAAGCCATAGAAATGTGTTTCCATGATCCTTCAATCTCTTTTGACCATCCTATCTTTTCAGTTCCTGGATAAGACTTATCTGAATCCATAAACGATAAAGCGTGAGGCATTACAACCAATCGTTCTGTCTTTTGCCTATTGTTTTTTTGGTCACATAAATAAATCCAGAATCTGTTAGCTGTGGTATATCCTTTTGCAAACCATACATCTAATTCTACAGTAAAAACATCGGGCAAATAATCTTCATTAGAATTTTTAAGGTAGGGTATAATGTAAGATTGGTGCCTAAGAAACATAATCACATTTTCGCCATCAACATTACCAATTTCAACATTACCTTTATATAAATCCCAACGGCTTGGAAATTCTCCATTTTCTTCATCGGCACTTGGTCCATCTTCAAAAATTACGGTATCTCCAGGAACAAAATCAAACTTATTCCAAACTACATTTGGTTTTTTAGGCTCTTGAATTTCATTCGGGTCTGTATTACCATTAGTTTTTTTTGCCACCTTGTCATTGGGCTTTTCTTTGTCTGTTTCCTCGCCCTTTTTCTTTTTACCATCGATGGTGTCTTCAGCTTCATCAAAGGTTTTGTCAATCTTTTTATTTATTCTTTTTTCAGTTCTTTTTTCCGCTTCACTTTCAACTTTTTTTTCGGTCTTTTTTAGTATTCTTTTTAAAATTTGTGCCTCCGTTTGTTGCGGTGCAAAAACATATAACATAGCTACAAGTACTAATTTAATAGCCATACTAAATCGGTAATGATGGTTTGAATTTTTCATGCGTTTGAATTTAATGTTAGCAATTTTCTCGTTGCTAAATTAATTTCTAATCACAGAAATTACTTCATTAAAAAGTATGATATTAATCCCCCGAATGGGTGATATTTAACATTAAAACCTAAGTTTTAGTAATATGTGGAGTAGAATAGGTATTTAATTTTTTAATTGCTTGAATTCTATTGTTTACATCTAATTTTGAATAAATATTTTTGATGTGTGTTTTTATAGTGTTTTTTGAAACAAACATTTTTTTAGCAATTTCATCATTATTTAAGCCTTGAGATATATTCGTAAAAACTTCAATTTCTCGTTTCGTTAAATCATAATCATTTAAATTTTCTATAAAGTTTTGATGTCGTAGTTCATCCTTATCGTTTACCTTGTTTTTCAACTCCTTAATCTGAAAAATATAATTCTGTAATTGATTGTTTTTATGCTCAATTTCTAAATCAGAATTTTTTCGATATAAATAAAACAGTACAAATAAAACAACCAGTGCACCAGTGCCTAAAAATATTGAAATCAGCAACCTATTATAATTGGTTTTTGCATCTTCTTGTATTACATTATTTTCAATTGCTAATTGTTTTATTTCATTATCCTTCTTCAATGTTTCATAAGCAATTTGAGTACTTATTATACTTTTTTGCGTGGTTTCGTTTACAATACTATCCTTAAAAGTAGTTGCCATTTTATAAGCATCAAGTGCTTTATCATACTCTTTTGTAAGTGAATAATAATCTACCAAAGCACTATATCCTAAAGCAATATTCTCTTTAGATTTCACAATTTTAGCATTCTTTAAACCACTGATAATGTTAACTTTTGCATTGTCATAATACCCTAAATTCAGCTCATTACGTCCAATATTAATAAGTGTATTGCTCAAGTACCTAATGTTATTCGTTTTTGCAAACATTGGAATTGCTTCCTTATAATATTCGGTTGAATTCTTATAATCTCCTTTCTTTTGAAAAAGCAATCCTAAGAGATTGTATCTAATAGCCTCACTTTCCTTGTTATTGAATTTTTTAGTAGATGTTAACGCCTTATTGATATAAAAATAAGCAGTATCATATGATTTTTTATACAAGTAAGATTCACCAATATTTGATAAACTATATTGCTGACCTTCAATATTTTTATTCTTTACATCAAACGCGTAAACTTTTCTAAAATAATGAATAGCCTTGTCGTAATCTTTTATGTCAAGAAAAACATTACCAATTCCATTTAAAGCAATACTGATGCTTTTTTCATGATTTATTTTTTCGGATAACTCTAGGGCCTGAAAATAGTATTCAAAGGCTTCTTTCTCTAAATTTAATTTTCTAAAACTAACACCTAAATTATTTAAACATTTAATTTTTAATAAAGTATCTGTTGTTTTGTCAAGATAACTCAGAGCTCTTTTATGATCGTTAACCGATCTTTCATAATCATAGTTATATCTAGCTACCAACCCTCTTCTATTATAACTTTCACCAAGACCCTTGAGGTAAAACAATTCTTCTGAAACGGCAATGGCTTCATCTATAATTACTTCACTTTTTACGTTAGACCTATTTGCCTGTTTATAAAGTGAAATTAAGTTGTCAACTTTAGCGGTTGTATTTGGCTTAATTCGCAATTCATTAAACAAGCTATCAACTTGATATTCAGTTAAATTTTGACCGTAAAAAGAAGTAGGCAATACTATTAATAAAAGAAGGGCAATTATGTATTTCTTAGCCTTAACCATGGTAAAGGGGGTCTAAGTAAAAAGGGTGTCTTACAAAGATACAAAACGGCTAAAAATACGGATTACTTTGAGAAAATAATTATTGAACTTAGAATGAAAATAAATAAGGTCTATTCTCTATGGTTATGGGATTGGTTTTAAACTAATATTGACAATTTATAGTTTACTATTCTCATCAATAATCCCCAAACGTTTTGCTCGTTTTTCCCAATTCTTTCTGGCAAGATGTTGCATGTCAGAATCAACATCACTTTCGTCCATAATTTCTAATCCTAGCAAGGTTTCAATAACATCTTCCATGGAAACAAGTCCACTAACAGAACCATATTCATCTACCACTAAAGCGATATGGTTTTTACTTTCAATTAATTGATTAAATAAAGAAGGAATAGGCATATTTCGGTCTATTACAATAATATTTCTTTTCAATTCAGATAATTTTTTAGAACCATGTTCTAAGGCCATTTCTTTATACACCTCATCTTTTAGAACCAACCCTGTAATATTATCAGTTTTACCACTATAAACAGGAATTCGAGAAAAGCGAAGGTTTGGGTGTTCAGAAAATAATTGTGCAACAGTTTTTTCTTCATTATAAGAAATCATAACGGTTCTGGGTGTCATAATATCTTTTGCTAAAACTTCTTTAAAAGTTAGCATGTTCTTTATTACGGTACTTTCTGCTTCTTCAAAGACACCTTCTTCGTGAGCTATATCAGCCATTGCATGAAAATCTTCACGACTTAAAATACTACCATGATGTCCTTTGCCGCCC
This sequence comes from Aureibaculum algae, assembly GCF_006065315.1. Lineage (GTDB taxonomy): Bacteria > Bacteroidota > Bacteroidia > Flavobacteriales > Flavobacteriaceae > Aureibaculum > Aureibaculum algae. The sequence goes on from NZ_CP040749.1 coordinate 5,061,775, forward strand.
ACCATTTTTGTAAACAACTGAAGTATCCATAAAATACCTGTGTATTTTAGAATAGCTACCATAATTTTTAAGGTTTTAGCTGTAAAATTGGCCAATTGCTTCCAATACGTTGCTCCGATTGTTTTTGGAATAATTTCAGAAAGAACTAAGATTAAAAAAGTCATTATTGCGGAGACAATACCCACCATATTGGTTCCAGAACCAAAAGCTTTTTCTGCTTGTACCCCTACTAAAATTGCACCTACCGTATGGGCAACGGTATTTAAGGTAAGTATGGCAATTAAAGGCTTGTCTACGTCCTTTTTTAAAACTTCTAGAGTATCAGCAAAAGGCTTCCCTTCCTTCTTTTTGAGGTTTATAAATGTGGACGAAATACTTAGCAAAACAGCTTCTAATATTGAACATAAAAAAGAAAAAAAGATAGAAACTACAGCGTATATTATTAGTAAGGTCATTTAAGATATAATTTAATACAAAAATAAGGTAAAATAAATTGGAAATAAAAAAGCACTCGTCTAGAATTAACTAGAGAGTGCTTTTTTATAATTTTTGATTGTTTAATTAGAAAGCGTAGCTTAAACCTAACATCCAATATGATTGTAATTTGTTATCTACAGTATCAAAAGTAGCAGCAGGATCGTAACCAGAAATATTATCTCTAGTAGTAATCGCATTTAATGCTTCTTGTTTGTTTTTTCTTAAACCTAAGTCAAAACCTACACCAATTTTCTTCCAAAGTGTATAACCGAAAGAGTTAGTCCAAGTCCAGTTAGAATAGTCAGAACTTTCATAACTAGCAAATGCTGAAAGATTTGTTTTAAAACTAATAGCACCTAATTGCTTAGTATAATCAACAACAATTTTTGCACCTAAAGAAGATTCAAATACACTCTCACCTTTACTAAATACAAAATTGTAGTTTAATGGATGAACTACAACAACCATATCAGTTATAGGAGTCCAAGTTGCACCAACCCCAAGGTCTAAATAACCAGGATCATTAAAATTACTCAATATTGTTGTTCTGTATTCTCCCAACGCAGAAATTGCAAATTTTGGGCTTAATTTATAACCATATAATGAGGTTACACTAAAGATATCATTAGCTTCTTCAAATTTCTTACTATCCGTTGCTACATCTTTATCATCTAATTTTACCCAAGAAAGGTTAATGTTTCCTGAATTTCTCCAGAAAAACTTAGGCTTATCTAAATTAGCAAAAGCATTAACTGTAAATCCAATATTTCCGTTTGCTGAATTTGCTGAAGCTTTAGAATACCAGTTGCTGAAGTCAGAAAAGCTACCTCCAATAGTACCAAATGCTCCTTTTTTCCAACCTGGAAAAGCATCAATTTGACCTTGTAAAGCGTCAACTCTTCCTTGAATAGCTGCAACTGAATCTTTTTTAACAGCTTGTTCTGCCTTTAACTCTTCGCGTGTTTGTGCATAAGTGCTTGTTATTGCAAACATTACAACAAATGCTAATACAATTTTTCTCATGTTTTTCATTTTTAGTTTTTGTTTTGAGCGTGCAAAAATAAACAATTTAAAATATATAGCATAAAAAGCTCCACTAATTGTAAAGTTTACCTTCCCTTTTTAAACAATGGAACCGTAGAGCAGGCCTCGCCAAACATGATGTTTTTAGCTACTGGCACTAATTTTTCCACAAGCATTACCGAAGCAGTTTCTGGTATTGGTTTACTCGAACAACCCTTGATAATAACAGGTCTATCCTGATAGACTGTAAAATCAAAATTATTTATAATATCTTGAAAAATAGACGTTTCTAGTAATTCCAAATTACCAACTACAACTTTTTTAGCATAAGGACTTAAATAGGTCGTAATTAGCAAATATGCCCATGATGGGATGATGGCATCTGTTTTACAAGATAATGCTAAATATGCATTTTTATATTGCGTCCAATCATGATGTTGAAGACTTTCTCTAAAATCTTTTTCTTTTAAAATAATGCCTTCATATAACCAATCAGAAATATCCAAAAGGATTCTTTCTCCATCTGGATAAAAATCTTCTAAGTCAATAGTAAGTAATTTACTATTAGCAACTCTATTTACAATTTCATTATCCATTTATAAAAAACCTAGCTCCAATCTTGCTTCTTCGCTCATCATATCTTGAGTCCATGTAGGATCAAACGTAATTTCTACCTCTGCATCTTTAACCTCTTCAAGTGTTTTTACTTTTTCTTCAACCTCTACAGGTAACGTTTCTGCAACCGGACAATTAGGTGAAGTTAATGTCATCAATATTTTAACTTCACAATTATCATTCACAAAAACATCATAAATTAAGCCTAACTCATAAATATCTACTGGTATCTCTGGGTCATAAATTGTCTTTAAAACGGTAACTACTTTATCTCCTATATCTTGAACTTCTATATCTGTCATAATTCATAATTTTATTGGTACAAAGATACTACTTATTGACTCATTTTAGATTGATATGCAATTGCATACAATTTTAACTGCTTAATCATTGAAACCAAACCATTAGCCCTAGTTGGTGATAGGTGTTCCTTTAAACCAATTTCATCAATAAAATCGGTATCTGAATCTAAAATTTCTTTTGGTGTATGGTTTGAAAAAACACGTAATAATAAAGCAATTATACCTTTGGTTAATATGGCATCGCTATCTGCCGTAAAAAAAATTTTATCATCTTTTACATCAGCATTTAACCAAACTTTAGATTGGCAGCCTTTTATGGTATTATCATCCGTTTTATATTGATCTTCAATAAGGGGAATTGATTTACCTAATTCTATAATATATTCATAACGTTCCATCCAGTCATCAAACATAGAAAATTCATCAATAATTTCTTCTTGTATTTCTTTTATAGTCATTTTTAAAAGTTATTTTTGCAAAGATAGGGAAAAGGCGGAAGACCCATGTTGGGAGTCTGCAGAAGATAGAAACTTACCCCTTTAAAATTTTAATATATTATGAGTAAACTTTTGATTGTAGGTACAGTAGCTTTTGATAAAATTGAAACACCGTTTGGAAAAACAGATAAAATATTGGGTGGTGCGGCCACATTTATTGGTCTATCAGCATCTCAATTTGATGTAGAATCAGGCATTGTTTCTGTTGTTGGTGATGACTTTCCTCAAGGATATTTAGACATGCTGAAAAGCAAAAATATTGATACTACAGGTGTTGAAATTGTAAAAGGTGGTAAAACATTTTTTTGGAGTGGTAAGTATCATAATGATATGAATACTCGTGATACGTTAGTAACAGAATTAAATACGTTAGCAGATTTTAATCCTGTTGTTCCTGAAAATTTCAAGGATACAGAATTTTTAATGTTGGGTAATTTACATCCAGCAGTACAAATGTCTGTAATTAAACAGATTCCAAACCGACCAAAGCTAGTAGTATTAGATACTATGAATTTTTGGATGGATAATGCTTGGGATGATTTGCTAGAGGTAATTAAAAAAGTAGATGTAATTACCATTAATGATGAAGAAGCAAGACAATTGAGTGGTGAATATTCTTTAGTAAAAGCAGCACAAAAAATTTCTAAAATGGGACCAAAATATGTGGTTATTAAAAAAGGAGAACATGGTGCGTTGTTATTTAATAAAGAAAATATCTTTTTTGCCCCAGCTTTGCCATTAGAAGAAGTTTTTGATCCAACGGGAGCAGGTGATACTTTTGCAGGTGGTTTTATTGGCTATTTAGCTCAAACAAAAGATATTTCTTTTGAAAATATGAAAAATGCAATTATTTATGGATCTAACATGGCATCGTTTTCTGTTGAAAAATTTGGAACACGAAGAATGGAAGAGCTAACCAAGGATGAAATTAAAAAACGCCTTGGTCAATTTAAAGAACTGACACAGTTTGAAATAGAATTAAATTAATTATACTCCGCATTTTTATGCGGATTTTTTATTAAATACCAAATAAAAATGAGTGACGCCATTAAGCACGAATGTGGAATAGCACTAGTAAGATTATTAAAGCCATTATCTTACTATAAGGAAAAATATGGCACTTCATTTTACGCCATTAATAAAATGTACTTATTAATGGAAAAGCAGCACAACCGTGGTCAAGACGGTGCTGGTTTTGCAAGTGTAAAATTTGATGTTAAACCTGGCACTCGTTTTATGAGCCGTGTACGTTCAAATCAATCGGCACCCATTCAAGATATTTTTGCTCAAATTAACGATCGTTTAAATAAGGAATTAGAAAAACATCCTACAAAAAAAGATGATGTACAATGGCAATTAGAGAACTTACCATATGTAGGTAATGTATTTTTGGGTCACGTACGTTATGGTACTTTTGGTAGAAACAGCATTGAGAGTGTACATCCTTTTTTACGTCAAAATAACTGGAAGCACCAAAACTTAATTGTTGCAGGTAACTTTAATATGACCAATTCTAGCGAATTGTTAGAAGAACTAATTGAGCTTGGTCAACACCCAAAAGAAAATACCGATACCGTTACCGTAATGGAAAAAATTGGTCATTTTTTAGATGATGAAGTTGAAAAAATTTATAATGAGTGTAAAGAAAAAAATATAAGTAAAAGAGATGCCTCTGCAGTAATTGAAAAAGAATTAGATATTCAACGTATTCTGCAAAGAGCAGCAAAAAGCTGGGATGGTGGTTATGCAATGGCTGGTTTAATTGGTCATGGTGACGCTTTTGTATTAAGAGACCCATCAGGGATTAGACCTGCCTATTATTATAAAGATGATGAAGTTGTTGTCGTTGCTTCTGAAAGGCCCGTTATTCAAACTGCTTTTAACGTTCCTTTTGATGAGGTTAAAGAATTAGATCGTGGTCATGCCCTTATTATTAAAAAAAGTGGAGACATTTCTGTAGACCCTATTTTAGAGCAACGTGAACAAAAATCATGTTCTTTTGAACGTATCTATTTTTCTAGAGGAAGTGATGCCGAAATTTATAATGAGCGTAAAAACTTAGGAAAACTTATCTTCCCTACAATTCTTGAACATATTGATAGTGATATAAATAATACGGTATTCTCATACATTCCTAATACAGCAGAAACATCATTTTTTGGTATCTCTGAAGCCGCAGAAGACTACTTAAACAAGTATAAATTAAAACGAATATTAGAAGGACAGCGAAATTTATCCTTAAGAAAAGTAACTGAAATTTTATCTGAAAGACCACGAATCGAAAAAATTGCAATTAAAGATGCAAAATTAAGAACTTTTATTGCTGATGATAATAGTCGAGACGATTTAGTTGCTCACGTTTATGATGTTACTTATGGTGTTGTAAAACCTACCGATAATCTGGTAATTATTGATGATAGTATTGTGAGAGGAACAACTCTAAAAAAGAGTATCATCAAAATTTTAGACAGACTAAACCCAAAGAAAATTGTTATCGTTTCATCAGCACCTCAAATAAGATATCCTGATTGTTATGGTATTGATATGGCAAAATTAGAAGAGTTTATTGCTTTTAAAGCCACAATTGAATTACTAAAAGAAACCAATCAATACGATGAAATAATTGAAAGGGTTTATAATAAATGTCTTAAGCAAGACGAGCTACCAGTGGGTGAAGTTGAAAACTATGTGAAAGAGATTTATAATCCTTTTACGGTTGAACAAATTTCAGACAAGGTTGCTCAAATGTTAAAAACTAAGACCATTAATGCTGAGATAAGAGTTATTTTTCAACCTATAAAAAATCTGCATAAAGCGTGTCCTAAAAACGCTGGTGATTGGTATTTTAGTGGAGATTACCCTACTACTGGCGGTACAAAGGTGGTGAATAGAGCATTTATCAACTTTTATGAAGGAAATAATAAAAGAGCGTATTAATGTACTAGTTGTTTGATATTGATTGGATAATGGCGAAAATGCATAGCGTATTTATCCATTTTCTATCTTGCAATTATTTCTGGCATCTAAATTGCACTTATTACTTAAAAAGTACCTTATGAAAACGCCAATAACATTTCTAATTTGTAGTTTAATGCTCATTTTATTTTCTAATTGTGCGACTAGTCAATTTGATAAAAATCCTTCTTTTATTATTACAGAAGCAAAATATCAGCACTGGATTGGTGGAAAACCAGGAGCTAAAGGAACGTTGGTTACCATAGCATTTGCAGAGCCCGTTGATAATAATATTCAGTTTGATTCAATATTCTTTAATAATAAATCTGCCAAATTAAGTTTTGATTCTTTTAACGAAAAAAGGATCATCACAGGTAATTTTAGCACATCTAATTCTTATGATAAAATTATTATAATGGATAAAGATCCAAAAAAAGAATTTGGTAATGAAGTGCCAAAACTTACAAAGAAATCACCTTTCCAATTATCTAAAAATGAATGTGTTATTAGCTATAATATTAAAAATAAAAAACATTATTTTAAGTTGAATACACTTAAAAAAGGTAAGACCATAATTTATCCTTAGACAAAAAAACAAACTTTAAATTCTCTATTAAGCCGATAATTCTATCGGCTTTTTTTATTTAACATTTCTTTAACTTCGCTTAGTTCGGTTTGTTCAGAACCAATTATATATTTGCACTCGATTTACTGTAAAATACATTTTGTTTCCCTTACAGTATAAAAAATTAAGACAAATGAGTAATTCACTATGTAACGAAAAAATGTCCTTAGTAGAAAAACTAGGAGTGCATTTAGAGAAAAGAGAACAACTAGCACCCGTTGCCGCACGTATACTATCATATATTATACTTACCGGAAAAACAGGAACCACATTTGAAGACATGGTAAAAGTATTATGTGCGAGTAAAAGTACCATCTCCAATCATCTTAATCATTTACAAGATTTAAATAAAATTCATTATTTCACCAAAACTGGTGACCGTAAAAAATATTTTGTCATTAATACTGACATCATAATGCAACATATAGATAAAATGATGCATGATTGGAATGAAATACGCGAATTACATACGGAGATTAAAGCCTATAAAGAAACCATAAATAATGAAAAACTTGAAAATGATGAAGAAAAATTCGATTTAAACTTTCATAGCGACTATATCAAATTTATAGATGGGGCAACCTCATCTATGGAAGAATTAAGAACAAAAATTACAAATAACCCATATACACATTAAATTAAAATGAATAAGTTATACTCCATATTATCAATAAGTGTTCTCATACTAACATTAAGTTGTGGCAATAAGAATCAAACCAATACAGCCGGACAACAGGCTCCTCCACCCTCTTTTCCAGTTACTCAATTACAACAAAAAACAGTTACAGGATATACCGAATATCCTACAACTATTGAAGGAATGGTAAATAGTGATGTTAGAGCTAAAGCATCAGGATATATTGAGAAAGTATATGTAGACGAAGGGCAAAAAGTAAGAAAGGGACAAGTATTATTTAAATTAGAAACACAGTCTTTAAGTCAAGATGCAGGAGCAGCTCAAGCACGTGTTAATGTAGCACAAGTAGAGGTAGATAAGCTGATTCCTCTTGTGGCTAAAAACATTATTAGTGAAGTACAACTAGAAACTGCAAAAGCTAATTTAGCACAAGCAAAAGCTAATTATAGTAGTGTAACTGCAAATATTGGCTATGCAACTATTAAAAGCCCAATAGATGGTTATGTTGGTTCTATCAATTTTAGAGAAGGAGCCTTAATTAGTCCAAGTGATGCAACACCTTTAACTACTGTAAGTGAAATTGACCAAGTATATGCCTTTTTTAGTTTTAACGAAGCACAATACATAGATCTCTTACAAAGATCTGAGGGAAAAACAAAAGCAGAACGTATTAAAAATTCTCCAGATTTAAGTTTGATTTTGGCTAATGGTAAAGTGTATTCTCATAAAGGACGCATTCAAACCAGTACAGGTCAAATAAATCAAAATACTGGAACCATAAAAATTAGAGCTGCATTTAAGAATCCAGACGAAATTTTAACGAATGGAAATAGTGGTAAAATAAGATTTCCTATAGAATATAAAGACGCTTTAATCGTACCTCAAACAGCAACTTTTGAGCAACAAGGAAATATTATGATATTCAAACTTAGTGAAGATAATAAAGTAGAAACTTCTATTATAAAAGTAAAAGGAACAGTAGATAATTTATATGTTGTAGAATCAGGTTTAGATGCAAAAGATAAAATTATAGTTTCTGGCGTTGGCAAATTAAGGAACGGAATGGCAATCTCACCTCAAGAGACTTCTTTTGAAGATGCCTTTAAACAAGTACCAACATTATTTAAAAACTAGTTAACTAACAAACAACATATTAGTCATGTTAAAAACATTTATTGAAAGACCTGTGCTTTCAACAGTTATCTCTATTATTATAGTTATGCTTGGTGTTATTAGTATATCAAGCCTACCAATAGAGGAGTATCCAGATATTGCACCACCAACAATTAAGGTGACAGCATCTTATCCCGGAGCAAACGCAGAAACCGTCTTAGAAAGTGTAATCATACCGATCGAAGAACAAATTAATGGTGTAGAGGGAATGAATTATATCACTTCTACAGCATCTAATACTGGTACAGCAGAAATTACCGTTTATTTTAACCAGGAAATAGATGCAGATATTGCTGCCGTTAATGTTCAAAACCGTGTAGCACGAGCAAATCCTTTATTACCACAAGAGGTTATACAAACCGGGGTAACAACTCAAAAGCAAGAAACGAGTGCGTTGATGTTTATATCAATGTATTCTGACAGTGAAGATTATGACGCTACATTTATTCAGAATTACTTAAAAATAAACGTTATTCCTGCTATGCAACGTATTAGTGGTGTAGGAGATGTTAGTGTATTTTCTCAACAAGACTATGCAATGCGAATCTGGCTAAAACCAGAAAAATTAGCGGCATACAGTTTAATACCTTCTGATATTACCGCTGCTTTAGCGGAACAAAACTTAGAAGCAGCAGCAGGTTCTTTAGGCCAAAATAATGGTGAAGCATTTTCTTATACACTAACCTATAGTGGACGTTTTAAAGACCAAAAGCAATATGGAGATATTATAATAAAAGCTTTGGGTAATGGAGAGTTTCTTCGTTTAAATGATATAGCAACAATAGAATTAGACGCACAATCATATTCGTCTAATGCAATGAGTTTAGGACATCCTGCTGTTTTTATGGGGATTTTTCAAACCAAGGGTTCTAATGCACAAGAGATTATTGAAAATATAAAAACAACTATAGAATCGGTAGAAAAAGACCTTCCACAGGGATTAAATATTTTTGTGCCATATGACACAAGTTTATTTTTAAATGCATCAATAGAAAAAGTCGTTAGTACCTTATTAGAAGCCTTTCTACTGGTGTTTTTAGTAGTATTTATCTTCTTGCAAGATTTCCGTTCTACATTAATTCCGGCAATTGCTGTTCCGGTTTCAATAATAGGAACGTTTTTCTTCTTAAGTGTTTTTGGCTACTCTATTAACTTATTGACGCTATTCGCATTAGTACTCGCCATTGGTATTGTGGTAGATGATGCCATTGTTGTTGTTGAAGCTGTTCATGCCAAAATGGATTTTGGTGAAAAGAACCCGAAAAAGGCAACATTAACGGCCATGAATGAAATCTCTGGAGCTATTATCTCGATTACTTTGGTAATGGCAGCCGTATTTATTCCTGTAACCTTTGTAACCGGTCCAACAGGTGTATTTTATGAACAGTTTGGTGTTACATTAATTATTGCAATTCTTATTTCTGCTGTCAATGCATTAACCTTAAGTCCCGCATTATGTGCATTACTACTAAAAACGCATAAAGATGATGTAGAGTTAAAAGGTAAAGGTCCATTAAAACGTTTTTATACACTTTTTAACCGTGGATTTAACGCTACGACAGAAAGATATGGAAAATCACTTCAGTTTTTATACAAAAGAAAATGGATACCGGTATTACTATTACTTTTAGCAATAGCTGGTATTTTCTGGGCAGCTAAAACAACACCTACAGGATTTGTACCTAATGAAGATAGAGGAATTATTTTTGCAAATATAGAATTGCCAGCAGGTGCATCTTTGGATAGAACAAATGCTGTTGCAAAAGATTTGTATAGTAAAATAAATGGTATCGATGGTATTGTTGGGGTCAACTTTATTAAAGGTAGAAGTTTAATTAGTGGAGCTGGTAGTAATTATGGTTTCGGTATTATAAAATTAGCTGATTGGGGAGAGCGTAAAGATCCATCAACATCTGTGCAAGCTATTACAGGTAAGTTATTTGGTGTTGTAGCAGGAATTCCAGAAGCAAATATTATTTTCTTCTCACCACCAAGTATTCGTGGTTTTGGTAACTCGTCAGGTTTTGAGATAAATTTATTAGATAAGTTTGGTGGTGAGTTTACTGATTTAGATAAAACAAATAAAGAATTTGCAATGGCTTTAATGAGTCATCCAGAAGTTAAATACGCACAATCTTCTTTCAGTACAAATTACCCACAATACGAAATGGAAATTAATGTGCCGTTAGCAAAAGAAAAAGGCGTGCCAATTAATAGTATTTTCTCAACATTGCAAGGATACATTGGCGGCGTTTATGCATCTGACTTTTCAAAATTCGGAAAACAATTTAGAGTATATGTTCAATCTTTACCCGAAGACAGAGCCGATGTAAATGCTTTAAATAGTATGTATGTAAGAACAGATTCTGGTGAAATGACTCCAATTACACAATTTATTACCTTAACGCGAGTATATGGTCCTCAATCAGTAACACGATTCAACTTATTTAATTCTACAACCATAACAGGAGCTACAAACGCAGGGTTTAGTACAGGAGATGCCATTAGAGTTATTGAAGAAGAGGTTGCAAAATTACCAAGTAATTATACGGTTGCTTATTCCGGTTTAACAAGAGAGGAAGTAAATGCTGGTAACCAAACCACTTTCATTTTTGTATTAAGTATCCTATTTGTATACTTCTTGTTAAGTGCACAATACGAAAGTTATTTATTACCATTTGCTGTGGTCCTTTCTATTCCGTTTGGTGTATTTGGAGCCTATATTAGTACAAAGTTTTTTGGACTTGAAAATAATATTTACTTCCAAATTGCATTAATCATGCTTATTGGGTTGCTTGCCAAGAATGCCATATTAATTGTAGAGTTTGCAGTTCAAAGGCGTAAAAATGGAGAGAGTATTGTAGATGCTGCCATCCATGGAGCAAAAGCCCGATTAAGACCAATTTTAATGACCTCATTTGCCTTTATTTTAGGATTGATGCCATTAGTGTTAGCACAAGGTGTAGGAGCAGAAGGAAATAAATCTATTGGTACAGGTGCCGCCGGTGGAATGCTTATAGGAACCCTTTTAGGTGTCTTTGTAATTCCTATCCTATTTATATTATTTCAGTGGTTACAAGAAAAAGTATCGAGTAAACCAGCAGTACAAACTATTGAAGAATAAAAACTATGAAATCTATTTTAAAATATAAAAATTTAGGTAAAACAATTCTATTAGGACTCGTTTTACTAACACTACAAAGTTGTTTTGTAGCAAAAGATTATACCAGATCAGAAGTGCCAGAAACCGAAGCACTTTATCGAACAGAAAATTTGCCAACTGATAGTTTGTCTATAGCAGATGTATCATGGGAGACCTTATTTACAGACAGTTATTTGAAAGAATATATAAAAGAAGGTCTACAAAATAATATGGATGTTAGAATAGCCATTCAACAAATGGCTATGGCTCAAGCCTATGCAAAACAAGGTAAGGCAGGGTATTTACCTTCAGTTAATATTGGTGCAAATGTAACGCATCAAGAACTTTCTAAAAACAGTCAGTTTGGTGCATTTTTAACGAATACTTCTACTGATCAATATGATCTTACTGCGAACCTTTCTTGGGAAGCAGATATTTGGGGAAAAATAAGAAGTAATAAAAGAGCAACTCAAGCAGCTTATTTACAAAGTGTGTCGGGTCATCAAGCAGTTAAAACGCAGTTGATTTCAAGTATTGCAAATACCTATTATAACTTATTAGCTCTTGATGCTCAATTGGAAGTTACTAAAGAAACCATTGCAACTAGGGATCGTAGTGTTACCACAATCAAAGCTTTAAAAGAAGCTGGACAAGTAACGCAAGTTGCTGTTGACCAAAATATTGCACAATTTAATAGTGCAAAAGCATTACAAGTAGATATTGAAACAGCTATTTTTAAAACAGAAAATACGCTTAGTATTTTATTAGGTAAAGCACCTCAACATTTTGAAAGAAATACTTTAACCGTTCAGAAAATAGATCAAGAAATTCAACTTGGTGTGCCAGCAACATTACTTAGTAATAGACCTGATGTTATGGCAGCAGAGTATGGTTTAATTCAGTCTTTTGAGTTAACTAATGTTGCGAGAAGTAACTTTTATCCTTCTTTAACATTAACAGCTTCTGGTGGGTTTCAAAGTTTAGAATTAGACCAATTACTAAATGCGAATTCATTATTTGCCAATATCGTTGGTGGTTTAACTCAACCTCTTTTTAATCAGCGAAAGCTTAAAACACAAAAGGAAGTTGCTATTGCTCAACAAGAACAAGCATTACTTCAATTCAAAAAATCATTATTAATTGCAGGTAGTGAAGTTTCTAACGCATTATTTTCATATGAATCTGAAACTAAAAAATATGAATTTAGAAAGAATGAAGTGGAGGCCTTACGTGCTGCAGAATCAAACTCAGAAGAGTTACTTAAAAATGGTTATGCAAACTATTTAGATTTATTAACAGCAAGACAAAGTGCCTTAAGTGCAGAGCTTAATATTATAGATAGTCAGTTACAACAATTGGTGTCAGTTGTTGACTTGTACGAAGCTCTCGGTGGTGGGTGGAAATAATATTTGACTATAAAATAAACTTAATATCATGGACTCAATTTTAGTTGCAACACATTTTTCTAAAACATCGAATAATGCAGTATTATACGCGGCGTCATTAGCTCAACTATTTAATTCAAAACTTATACTTTTTAATGCTTTCAAGTTACCAGTTCATGCTGCAAACACATGGATATCAGCATCTTCTATGGACGAATTGATCGATAAAAGTAAAGAAAAGTTAAAGAAGAAAGCTTTAATGTTATCCGAAAAATTTAACATTGAGGTTGAATATCACTGTAGTTATGTGAATTTAGAAGATGAAATAGATTCGTTAATGAAATTAAATAACTCAAAATTTTTAGTTATCGGAATGTCAGCCAAATCTATGGAACAGAATTTACTTGGAAATCCGACTACAACCTTAATTAGTATGAAAAAATTTCCTGTATTGGCAATTCCTGTTTCTGCCAAATTTTCAGGAATACATAAAATTATTTTTGCCTGTGATGTAATGCAAGACCTCCCCTTAAGAGTATTAGCAAAATTAAGACAAATAGCTATCGTGCTTAAGTCTGAGGTTACTGTATTTTATGTGGAGAATAAAATAAACGAACTTATATTAGAGAACAAAGCTCATGAAACTATTGAAAAAGGACTGGAAAATGTAACCTATTTCTATAAGAAAGTAAATTCCGATGCTGTAATAAAAGAAATAGAAAAAGAGATTGTAAAATCAAATTTTGATTTGTTAGTAATGATCCCAAAAAAGTATGGTTTTTGGGAATCTATAGTTCATAAAAGTAAAACAAGAGTTATGGCTTCGGGGTTAAACATTCCACTACTATCAATTCCGATAGAATAATTTTTTCTAACTAGAAATAAATTTTTACGGAATTAAAAAGGAAGTAAAATGATTACAAAAGAGGAGTTGTTAACGTGTTCTATAAACAAGTTTACACAATTTGGTAGTAAACATGTGTCCTTAGATGAAATTGCAAGTACACTTGGTATTTCTAAAAAAACAATTTACACCTTCTTTAAGAATAAAGAAGACTTAGTTACTAGTAGTTTAGAACAATTATTAAATGAATTCTCTGAAGAAATTGATAGGTTAATTTCCGATAATAAAGAAGACCCAATAATCAGTGTTATTTTAATATATAAAAGAGGGTTTGAGTATTTAAAATACTTTAAACCCTCTTTTATATTTGGTTTAAAAAAATACTATCCCAAGGCAAGCAATTTTTTTGAAAAATTCAATGAAGACTTAGCCAACAAGAGAATTTATAATTTACTAAAACAAGCACAAGAAGCTGGCAATATTAAACAAGAAGTGAACTTAGAATTAGTTGTGAAGATTTATTTTTTAAGAATTGATACTGTTTTGTTTAATAACAACAACTTGTTTAAGTTACACCAAAAAGAAGAGCTTTTTAAGCACATGGTAGTTTATAATTTAAAAGGCATAATTACAAGAAACTATTCTAATCCTATTTTTGAATAGATTCGTATTTTTACCACATGAAAAAAGACATTAATATCCCAAAAGTTGAAGGTGTATATATTGCCGTAGTAAATGAATACAATGACATTTATAAAACACAAGATTGGAACGCCTATATAATTAATGACCAAAATGTTGATTTAGAAATGGTTATTGCAGTAATAACAGGATATTCTGAGAACAAAATAACCTCCACAATTAGAAAAAAAATAGACACGCTACCTAAAAAAAGTTATGCGAAACTAGAGTTAATGCAAGAAGATTTGTTTGCATTAAACAACAGCTTTAAAGTGTCTTTTTTTGAAGGTAATAAAATGTTTGATAAAACCTATGTCTTCAAGAAAAACACAATTAACTTAAAAGCATTACAACCGCTTCCATTAATGGATGTAAAAGGTGTTTTAATAAAATAATACATTTTTAATGAGCTTTTAAAAAGTATGTTTTAATCCCAATTTAAAAGAATTGGAATATGCTTGAGATTGCGTGGAAAGCTCTGCCGCAGCTGAAATTTTTGTAAAGTTTCCAATTTTAACGGATGCTTGACCTGTAAATCGGTTAAAGTCGCCCAAATCATTATCAATAAATGTAGATCCTTCTACCCTAATGTTTAACTTGCTTTTTTCTGTACCATATTTTAGACCAACTCCTCCTCCAGCAAAAAAACGTTTATCAACTAAGTAATATGGATAGTCTTTAGTTTCATCTTTATTACTCTTAGAAAATGATGCCTCAACTTGTGGTAAAACTTTAAACATCTTGTCTTTACTATTATCAAGTACTACTCTTGTTGTAATTGAACCTTCTAAATCACTGTTAGAAAAATGATTTCCTTCAGCATAAACAACAGTTTTAAATATATTTTTAACATTGTTTTCTTGATAAATTGCCAATCTAGATTGATATATTTTCTTTTGATACCCTGGACCTGTTTTTACAGGGTAAATATTTGCACTTAAAGAAGTAAAACTTTTTTCTTTGGGTAATGAAGCTCCAACTCCTGCTTGATAATAGATATTATCTTGTTTATCTTTTTCAACTCTACCTCTCACCCAATAATTTATTTTTCCTGTTGGCTGATTACTAAATTTATATTCTAATCCGGTTACATTTTTATTTACATTATCAATATCAGAAAAACTAGTATTTTCAACATCATATAGATCATTGTTAGTAACAGATATACTATGAGAATTTAACTTATCGGTTTTAATAGTGTATGTTATTTTCTTTTCAAATGAAGTACTACTATTATTATCTCCTATAATTTCTGTTTCTGCTTCTATTGAATTATTTTCAGATAAACGAATATCTTTCTCGATTTGCTTTTTAACGTTTACCTCAAAAAGATTTGCATATCTATTTATTAAGTCTTTTTGTGTAATCTTATTAAGGTAAATTACCTGTTCATTAAGAGCTCGTTTTAAAGTATCTTTTTGTACGGTTTCAGGTAATGCCGATACGATACCCCAAGACTCTATTTGTTGGTTGTTCGTCAATAAAATTTTACTTATTTCTCCTTTGGTCTTTAAATCGTTTGGATTATTGGCTATAAAATGTATGTATTCTTTTCTAAGTGTTTTAAAATCTTTGATTTCAGAAAGCCAATACAATTTATTAACTACAGCAATCTTTTGAGTGTATTTAGACCAATCATATGCTTTTTTATATCTTTTGTTATTTGCATATAACCAACTTATTTCTTCAGACATATTCCATAAGCTAGAACTCTCACTTGGTATATACTTATTAAGCTCCGTAATTGCTTGTTTTGGATCATATGCAATTAAATGTTTTAAGTAAAATTTTTCATTTTCCAAACTAGGGTCAACGTCTCTCAACTTTTTTAATACTTCGGTAACTTCTTTCTTATTTTCTGGAGTATTAAATGTTCTATAATATTCCCTTAAAATTTCTTTATCATTAAGAATATTAATTTGCTTTTCCAAAAACTGTTTTCTAATAATTTCATTTGGATAACCATTTTTTAAACCTAAACTTCTAGAGTATTTAATATTTTCTGTCAATGGATATTCTTCAATATGGTTTTGTAAAGTTAACCACGCTTCTTTTGATTTATTTTGCCATGCCATATATTTATAATACTCATTAAAAACACTTGTATCTATGCGTTTTTCAGTATCAATTTTTTCTTTTAGTAACAAGCTCGCTTTATCTAAATTTTCTGTTGCCACATAATGCTTAGTCCATTCTTGTACAGACGCATTTTCACTTGGCTCAGACTTAACATATGTACTTAATAGATTTGTTATTTTATAATTATGGTCTTTATAGAGTCTATAATCATCTATTACTTTTCTTGCAACCGTATTTGTAAGCATCGTATTTAAGCTTCCGCTGTTAATACTTAAAGAGGGATGTGTTGTTTTTATTGAATATAGAAACCCATCTAAAAATGGTGTTTTTTCAAATTTTTCTGATTTTTGAAGTAATTCTGCCTCTATTTTTTTAACGTTTTTATGACTTGAATATAAGAACCAATAATACGCTCCTTTTTTATCATTGTCTATACGCTCTACAAAATACTCACTTTCATTTTTTGAAAAAGAATATTGAGATTTTCTCCAATCTTTAGTAATAATTGCCCCTTCTTCAGCTGATACATATCTCGACAACGGGAATATCTCTTCCATTTCATGTAAATAATTTGCAAATACACTTAACAATCCTGGTTTACCATCCTTTGATTTATGCCACCCTAAACTTTGTTTATTTCTCAAGGAAAAATGTCCAGCTGAACTTTCATCACCACCAGGTATTTGATATACATCATCAGGATGAACAAAATGCGTCCATATTCCTGAATAAATATAAAGAGATTGTTGTACAAATTTATGTTCTTCATTTAAATCATAGCCACTACTAATTCTAGGATAATCAAAAAAGTTGGGATTCCATTTTTCTTCATCAAATTCTCTATTTCCACCTTCATTATAATCACCTAAATAAAGGCTACACATATATTTTATTGATGGAAATGCTTTACCCAATTCTGACATGCCAATACTATCTATATAATTTGAAGGAGGAACATATGAAACTGGAAAATCACCTATACTACTAATTGTCCACTTTTTCTTGGCTGAAGCTAAAGCGATTCTCATATAGTCTGGTTCTTTCCACGTCTCAATTTGAAGTGATGTATGATTATATCCATGTAAACCTAAATCATGCCCATGTTTTATAATATCTTTAGCTATCCAATCAGTAACTGATATTTTTCGCTCATTTTCAATTATTAAATGATTATCCCACTGATCAAATAAGAAAGGAGGTTTGATACTATTACGATAGTCAAAAGCCGTTAATGCCGTATATTTTATATTAAAAGTGTCAGATAATTTTTTCATATCTGGCCACCAAACATTTTTAACAAAATCGAGCACTGTTAAATCCATTTCTGATTTGATAGGTTCTTCCTTTGTATTGTACAATGGTGAAGGAAAATCATCCAAAAATATTGTACTAACATTAGCAATAGGATAAGGTATATTCTCTAAACCTTTTAACAATGCAGAATATAAAAGCCCCCTATCTTGTTTTCTAAGAATTTCATAGGTATTAAACAAAATTACTTTTCCTATACCTATATTATTCTCTATTATAGCAGGATAATCCCTATCATTTTTTGCTGATGCTAAAATGGTAACGTCATCTTTGAAACTGAACTTATTTAAACCTCCATGATAAATGTGTTCACCATAACTAGTTCCTTTAACATTAGGTAAAAAGTTAGTATCAAAATAATATCCTACAGGCACATCTACTTTTTGTCTAGTACCGTTTTTGATTAATCCATAAAAGTATGCCATTCGTTCATCTTCAATAAAATTAGGCACAAAAAGTACACCACCTTGCGAAACAAATGTTAATAGTTTTTCTAAAGTCTTACCTTTAAGTTTTAAGGTATTTTGAACAACAATAACCCTAGTTGTTTCTCCTATTGTATAGGATGGAGAATTCCATTCATTTATATTAATTTCCTTTATAGGAAACTTACTATAATCACCTATTTTATTTAAATGCTGTGCAAAATCTATACTAATAGAATCACTAGGATCAGTTACTAATTCAATTAGGGTAATATTTTTAAGATTTATATTACTTATAATTGAGGATGAACTATCAGGGTTCTGATTGTATTTATTAATAAACCTGTTTCCAACTATTATCATTATTATAAATAATAATAGTAAAGTCAAATAAAGTCTAATATTTATATTTAATTTATTTCTCAAAATAATAAATCATTTATTTTACTAGAATTGGGTTTGTTAACTATTTCCATTACGGATAGTGATTCGTTTTCATAAATATTATTAACTTTTCTCCCTCTAGATTTTAGAATATTTATTATTTCAGCAACGTCTTTCATTTCATTATCATGATAAAATGGCAAATTTGATGTTTCATTATGATTTGCTTTGTGCACAAAAACTAAAATACTTTTAGATAAAATACTCTCTGGGTTCTGTTTAAAAAACAGTTTATCATTGATATTAGTATGATAAATAGAATCTCTACGTAAATAAAAATCTTTAAAAGTTGAATAGGGCATATAAAAATGCTTGTTTATGCTTAGTACATAACTTCTATAATCATTTACTATTGTATAAGAAAAAGGTAAATAATCTTGTGATATTTTTTCATAAGCTTCTAATACTAACATTGCATGATGATCAGTATTATCTTTACGCTCTGTATCATAAATTGCAGGCTTGTAGAGATAAAACATTACTGCAGCTATACTAAATATTGCAAGTACACCATAATTATATTTAATTCTAAGATTGGTAATTACTTTTTCTGAAAAACTGAAAATTACTTTAAAAAGCAACGCAATAGAAATACCTATAACTACAGGAATAAAGATGGTAAGTGATAATCTAAGTAAATCTTCATCAATCCAAGAAATATTTAATGTGTTTATAAAAATAAGAGCATTAAAATAAAGTATAAATAAAAAGGAATTTAACCAATACTTTTTGTGTTTAATTAGAAATAATATTAACACCACATTAAATAGTGAAATAAATTGATATATATTAATTAACTGATCATAAGGTAAAATTAAATCGGGTAAATGAGTAAATACATTTAAGGATAATAAGTTGCTTGTAATAATTGTCTTAAAACCTAAATTGTAATGAAAACCTGCTAAACCATAAATAGATAACACGAACACTAATGAAACAATATATGCTAATATTACTAAGTAATAAAACTGTCTATATTTTTTTTGGTAGAAAAAGAAGGCCAACACTAAATAGGGACTCAATAGAATAACAAAAGTAAATAAGTCTATTAATGCAATTGCCGTAAATATTATTATAGAATAGATTAAATATTTCCTATAATATTTACTTAAATTTTTAGGTAAAACAGTAAAAATCATCATTGGAAGGGCCAATGATAATGCTAAAAAAATTGGTTTATGTTGTGTTATAATATCAATACTTCTGGGAAGTAATAATGGTGAAATAACAAAAAATATTGCTGTTAATATAGGTGCAATTGTTTTAGACTTGGTAATTTTAGAAGTAAACCAAAACAATATGATCGTAATTAGTGCAGTTTCTAATATACCAAAAGATTGCAAAGCAATTTCCGGACTAACACCTACAAGTTTAGAATAAAAGTTAATTAATGCATATTCGCCTGTCATGGTTAAATTTTCAGAAAACCAAGTATTGGTAGTCAATATTTTTACTTTTTCTAAGTCTCTTTCCCAAAGATCTGAAAATAAATAGATGTCATTGTCAAAAAAACTTAGTCTACTAATAATTACACCAACTATAATTAATCCCAAGATGATTATATTATATTTTCCTTTTTTATCTCCCTTATGTTTTATGTTTGAGTTTAGTTTAAATATTTTACCCTTTGTCTCTCTATTTTTCAAAATGAATATTAAAAAAAATGTTAGTTTATTTTTTATATCACTAAAAAAACCTTTTACACTTTTTATATCAAAGAAATATATTGAGAGAAATAATACCAGAAATAAAATAATGGTAAATAAGTCATATGCATTTATGAGAGTTAAAATAAATATTAGAACAAGTAAAACGCTAGCGTACCTTACCCATCTATTTACAACGTAGTTTAATATATCATCTGGATAATGATAGTTAAATATTTTCTTATTTAAGAAAAACAAAAATAACCCTAGTAGGGTCAATCTTATGAAACCGGTAATTATCGCAGTAATTAATAACATAACTTTTGTCTTTCACAGCAATCTTTAAGATTAATAAATAATCTAAATTCTATTGATTGTGGAGCATTTCTATCTTATACCTTACTTTATTTTAAGAGGTATTGGTTAATAATCTAAAACAACGTAAAAATCATTTTACAAATTTCCACAAGAAAGTAAAATGATTATTTCAACAATAAATAGTATTATATATTTTTCCTAAAAAACACAATTTAAATTCTAATTAAAAAAAACAATAACAATATTGAAAATATAGTTCAATTGAAATTGATTATAAGCACTCTACACCTTATTAACAATTAATTGTCAATAACTCCTATGCTTGAACGTCTTTTTATTTTTGATATTTTAACTTTTAGTTATTTTATTTTTACCTAAATATCTGAATACAATTAAAAATCTGAATAGCAACTTTTAAAATTTAGGAATTGTTTGAAGGTCTATATTTCCAATAAAGTAATCATAACCCGTTTTTAAAAGTAATTTTTTCGTTTTATTATACAATACTGATTTGTTTGCATATTCAATTAATAAGATTTTTAAAGTATATTTATCAATAAGAACTTCTAGATCTGATAAGCGATTAGCAGTCTCTGACTTCTCTCTTAATCCATAAGCATTAGTTTCAAAATTATAATTAGTTATAACAGATTCAAGAGCTACCATATTTACATACTTATATGTTTTATCAATTATTTCTAAACCTGAATTTTGTATTAAAAAAATGTCCTTATTTCTATTTCTAATTTCTTTTAAAAGTTCTATCAAATACTCCTTAAAATTAGGATTTGGTCCAAAATTACAAACGTTGTCAATATTATCTAAAAATAAACCATCAAACCCCTTTCCTAAAATTTCATCTATTATTACATGTAACCTATTCTTTAGCTCTAATGATGTAAGGTCTAAATGGAAACTATTCCAAATAGAATTTTTACCTAATGTATAATCTTTTAGGTAATTATAGTATTTAGAATGAGCATTAATCTCCGCTAAGCTTAAATAAGCAATTACTTTTACGTTATTACTTTTGAGTATGTCAACCTCCTCTTTGGTATAATGAGACTCTTCTAAAACCAATAAATTATAGCCCTTTATTTTATTATGATCAATTTTACCATAACAAACCAGAGTTTTTGGTTTATTTTGAGCCATGGATTTAGTATTGATAAACGATAGCATAAGGGTTACTATTAATATAATTTTAATGTGATGCATTGTAGTAGTAATCTAAATTTTTAAAAAAATTAAGACATTCTTTTAATGTAATAAGCATAAATATGACAGAACCAATTAACATTCCCCACGTGCTATTTTCATAAGAAAATATTCTACTTGCAAGAATGCCAACAACAATATTAACACAAATGGCTATTGTGATTGCTTTTACAGCAGAGTTAGGTTGATTTAACGTAAATAAATATAGAGCATTTAACATTCCCCAAGTAAAAAAAGTATATCCAACCGCTCCTAGTATAGTAACCTTCACACTAAGTTTACTTAAAGGTTCTTTAAAATAAGCTTCATATCCCCATGGTTCAACTATTGCTAGGTATATTATAAAGAATATAATAAAACTGCAAAGAAACAACAGACCTACTTGTCTCCAATAAGCATTATAAAATCTTTTGTTGAATTTACGATATTCATTAAATGGTGTTGATTTTATTAAAAGATTTAAAAATTTTGTAAAAGCTGCAATATTATATTCTAAAATACCTGCTAATAGTAAAAATACAAGTATAGCTATATCCATACCTATTTCATAATTCTTTTCATAGTAAACAATATAGGGCACTTCTCTTGCCGAGGTTGACCAAGCTATTATTCTGTCAGTAAAAACAAATACATACACTAAAGTACCATAAATAAAGTAGCTATAGTTTTTATAGATAATTGCTAGTCCCGAATCAATAGTATTATCTTTATTTATTTCAATTTTTCTAAAAAAGAATTTTAAATAAAAAAACATCATAGATATCGCCATTGCAATCCCTATCCAATGTGTAAGGTAAATGTTTAGTGTCGTATACGTTTTCAGAGTAATTGCTAAAATGGTACCTACTAAAATAGCAACAGATACAACCCATCGTTTTTTAATAGTATGCATCGGAGCCAAAAAGAGTAATAATACACCTATCAAAAGAGCATAAGAAAAAACGATTAATAAGAACTGAAAAGGATATAAATAAACCATAAAGTTTATTATCGCTATGAAAATAAAAACAGCAAGCATTGCTTTTATACCATCAATTATTATTTTATAAATGGTTTTTTTAACCATTGTAAGATCGTCGTGATACCAATAAAAAGAGGCTTGACGACCAATTACTTGAACAAAACCACCTGTTAAAACTAGCCCTAGAATTACACCAAAAACTACTGCTGTAGATTGTAATTCGTTAAACCCAAGATAAGTCCATAAAGAGTAACCAAAAATAACAATTGCTGCTATTTGTAAAAAAACAGGAAATAAATGAAACAATCCGGAAGGAAAGTATTTTAAAAAGAGTTTCGTTTTTACAACTGTATAATTTGAGATACTAATGGTAGCTTCTTCTTCTAAAAGGTTTTTTTCATTTTCATTTTTAAGTGTATCAGGACTTTCAGTTATTAATTGGTTATATATATAATTTCCAAGCTCTTTTATAGAATTTTTACCATAATCAGTTTTTACATCAATATTTCTAATACCGAATGATTCTATTATTGCTTGCACCACAAATTGATTTACAGGAAAACCTATTTTTTCTTTAATTGAAGCTATTAATACTTCCGTTTTATCGTCGTTTTCTTTTTCCTGCATCAATTAGTAATTTCTGTTATTAATTGAGTTTTCTTTATTTCTTCAATTTTTTTAGATTTATCACTTTCATATAGCTCTTTATAAGCTTCTTCATAACCGTTAATAAACTTTCCTATAGTAAAATAATCAATAACTCGTTGTCTTCCGTAAACACTCATTTCTTTTCTCAATTTGTCATCTGACAAAAGCTCTACTACTTTGCTAGCAATTTCATCATAATCTCTTGGCTTACAAATAAACCCAGACTTTTCGTCTAATGCTTCATAAACACCTCCAACATCCGTTGATACAACCGGTACGCCACTACTCATTGACTCTATTACCGTAAATGGAAAACCTTCAGAAATTGATGTAAGTATTGAGATATCTCCTTCATTGTATATTAAATGTGGATCAGAATGAAAACCTGCCAATTCAAAATTAGCTCTTAAATCTAACTCATCTATTAAGTTTTCGCATTTTTTAGTATATTCAGGCACTGCATTTTTACTTCCATAGACCAAGAATTTTACATTTGGTATTGTTTTTCTTACCACATTGCAAGTTCTTATCATTGTAAGAATGTCTTTTAACTCAAAAATTCTAGCTGCAGCTACAACTGTTGGAACATTTTTTAAATGATCAGGTTTTGGTCTCGGTTTAAACAAATTGTGATCAACACCATTGTAAATAATTTTAATTTTATCTTTTGCGGCACCATAAACTTCTTCCCAGGTTGTATTAAAAGTATTAACCGAAAGAATGGAATCTGCATTATAATAGGCTATTTTGGTAATACATTCAGAAAATTTAATTAAAAAATTTTTAAGGAAAAAAGAATATTCTGATGAATTAATTGCAATGAGACGCTCCCTAATAAAAACACCATGTTCCGTAATCATGATCGGTGTTTTATATTTATATTTTAAGGTTAATGCAGGAACTACGGGAAAACCTGATAAGGTAATATGAGAAATATCTGCTTTAGGAATTTCTATTGAAAATGGAATTAAAAACCGATAAATCCACCGTAAACCAATAGTTAAATCTAAAAGAGAGATCTTATATGAAAATTTTTCATTTGCCACATGAGTTGTTATAGCTTCCCTGTAGGTCTCCCATACAGATACGCTAGTCATTGTCTTTTTAAAGTCATGCTTATTAAAAAATTTCCACATGTTAAAAAATACTTTATCTAATTCAGCGGCTTCCACAGAGTCACTATTAAAAATAGAATTCATTAGTTCTTTAAAAACAGGAATAAATTTTTTCTGAATTTTCTTTTCCGTCGTTAATTCTTTCTGAAGAGCTAACTTGTAATATTTTTTTCCATAATTAATATAATCATGAGGTTCATTTGGAGCCCAAATTGGTACTTGAATAACTTCATCTACATTCTCACTAAGCTCATATTTAGATTTCGTTTCCAAATGAGCATTAATAGAATAAATTACAAATGAGGCATTAGATACTTCATGTGTTAGTTGATGTGTCCATGTAGAAATACCTCCTCCGGCAAACGGATAAGATCCTTCTAACACCAACAATACTTTAATTTTTGGGGTTAAAGACATTAATTAGGGTTCTTTTTATAGCAATTACAAAGAAAAAGATTGGGTTATAAATTTAGACAATGAGATCTTTTTAGAGTTTAGTATCATAGCTATGTTTTTTCAATTTTAAAATAGTATTATTTTCATAACTATAACAACTTAAACCATAAAGTTACTACTTTATCCTTTAATGAATTTTACCAATAAATAATTGTATTTCTTCTAATTATACTCGTCTGCACCAATATCTATTATGGTATCAATTACTCTTAATTGACCATCAATATCTTTTTCTCCTTTTAAAATAACATGTTCAGAATTACCACTATTTATGGCTGGGGAGGTATCTTTTAAATGAAAATCAAATTCATTTCCATTTAAAAAATTAGGGTTTTGATAGGTTGAAAATTTATCAAAACCTGTTTCTTCCTGAAAACTTAACAAATCTACACACCATTTAGTATTCCAATCAAAAAAAATGTTTTGAGATGTTGAATAATATAAATTATAATCTATAATAACATTGGTAGAACTAAGGTTACCAAAAATGGTTTTACCGCTTTTATCAGAATAAATAATGTTGTTTTCAAAATGTAAACCTTCATTATAAGAGATATATACTTCGGCAATGCTTTTTGAACTTATTGTATTATGAAACAAAGTATTGTTATAAAAACTACTATTTGTTACTTTACCTGATTCGGGATAATTAAAACCTCCAACAGAAATTCCAGCAATTTCGTTTTTATAAATTACATTATTTCTAACGGTAATATTATCTGCAGATTTACCTTTATTCTCACAACCTATCTCTATTCCATAACCATTACCAAAAGTAGTATTATTAGATATTTCCAAATTTTGGCCGCCATCAACATAAATACCAGCTGAATTAGCATACGGAGATACACAATTATAGACTACATTATTTGATAGAACACCATTTCTGGCTTGATCTTTTAAGGGGTCTTTACAAACTTTTTCATGACCCACAATATCAATACCAATATTAGTAAGGTCATAAACCTTATTGTTTTTAACGACAAAGCCATCAACATTTCCACTAACAGCAATACCTTCACTGTAACCTAACCTACAATCATAAAGCTCATTAGAATCTATCAATAAATTCGTAATAGCTATTTCACTATTAGAGCCATGAACTATTATACCTTGAGCATTTCTTTCCGGATTTGCCTTTTTCTTGGGATTATTTGAAAAGTGGATGTCGTGTATATTGCAATGGTTTATCGTAATGTCCGTAGATGACCCATTGATAAAAATTCCTTGGGCATAATTATGAATATTATTAGCCAATTCTAAATTCGTAACTGTTATAAAAGACTGATTTTCTATTTTAAGAATAGCATTTTGTGAATTATCAATACCTGTGGCATCTATAACAGCGTTCTTTTCTCCTCTAATCACGATTCGATTGTCCTTCGATCCACTTCTATTAACGGTTAACTTCTCATTATAAACACCTGCGTTTATATTCAATGTATCTCCAGGAAATAGTTGGTTTATACCAAACTGAACCGTTTTCCAAGGTCTTTTTTTACTACCTTCATTACTATTATCTCCATCAAAACCTACATAATAATTAGATTGGGAAAATAGCATGCTAACACTAAATAATAATAATAAAGTAATAGTTTTATTCATACTTAATTTATAATTTTATAGCGAGCAAATATCGTAAATATTTGCTAATCAAATCTTCTTGAGCATAAATGATGCCATCTTTGGCACAACTTTTGGAATAGCCCTACTATATTTAAAACATTGAATTATGAAAATCTTAAAATTACTCAGCATATTTTTTCTAAGTACCGTATTATTTACTTCATGTGTAATTAATGATGATCCTTATGATGATTCAATTACGTTGGAGCAATTGGTAACTTCTTATGATTTATGGTATGTAGATTATAACAGGACTACAGGTAACGTAGATATACCCTTTTTATCAAAAGCATTTACCGTTTCATTTCAAAATGGCATTTTATTAGCAAATAATAATATGGTAGGTTTAGGAAGTGTTGGTAACGGATATGGCGATCAAATTGGTTATTACGAAACTATTAATGGTGTGTTAGAAATAGATCATGATGAAGATGGTTTTATTGATTTGGAAGTAATACAATTGGCAGGTAATGAAATTAAAATAAGAGATAGTTATACAAATGCTACTTATTATTTAGAAGGATATCAAAAAAATAATTTTGATTATGACTTTGTTTTTTATGACAATATAGAATACTTTTTACAAGAGTATGTTGCTTGGGAAAAAACAAACACAAGTGCACAAGGTGCTATAAATGAGTTTGATAACGAGAATTTCCTACAATTTACACCAGAACAAAATACGACTTTTAGGTCTTCTCAAGACCCTTTTGGCACGGATATTGATTATATATATTGGGATTATGTAGGTGCTTATGAAGTGTTTGATGTAGAAGGATATGACGATCTAAAGATTTTAACATTAGATTATGATTCGTCAGGCAATGAAGAGTTTGAATTGAGCGTTATAAATGATGGTGAAGTAGATTTGTATCATGTAGCATCAGGAACTACATATACTTTTAATGGAAGAAGTAATATTGTTTATAAAAACGCAAAAGCAAAAGGACAAATTCCTGAAACAAGAAAACGATTTAAAACAAATCGTAAAACTAAAAAGAGAAATACAAAAGTATAAAGATAAGGTTTGGTTAGTTGATTTTGGTTGATTAAGTTCAACCATACCCGCCCCGATTATTCGGGGCGGTTTTTTTTTGAATACATTTTAGGTTTTTAAACTTAGTATTATTTTTTATCTTTAATGTTTCATATAGTTAACACCTTCCAATGTGTAATACTACAAGTCTAAAATCTTATAGCTCACATCTAAAAAAATGCTTAACAAACGCCTCTTAATTAAAAACTTACTCGCTTATAATGATGAAAATAGTTTTTATGACAAAAAGATACAGTTAAACTTAGATTCAAAAGAAGGCAAAGCTAAGTTTTTAAAGCATGTTTGTGCTCTGGCAAATTCAAACCCGCAAAATAATTCATATATCGTTGTCGGTGTTGAAGATGAAAGTAATAAAATTGTAGGCGTCGATTTTTATGATGACAGTAAAATACAAAACTTAATTAATGCCTATTTCAATAATCCTCCAAAAATACAATATGAAAACATTGCTTTTCCGAGATTACCACGCTATAAAGTAATTGGATTGGTTACTATCAATCCTATAGAAAAGATAACATCCCTTAAAAAAGGACTTTGGAAATATCCTAAAGAC
Source organism: Aureibaculum algae (assembly GCF_006065315.1). Classification (GTDB taxonomy): domain Bacteria; phylum Bacteroidota; class Bacteroidia; order Flavobacteriales; family Flavobacteriaceae; genus Aureibaculum; species Aureibaculum algae. The sequence goes on from NZ_CP040749.1 coordinate 5,089,988, forward strand.
AGTATTTTTCTTCGTTTAGGCAGTAATTCAATTCCTGTACATGAGGTAATATTAAAAAATACCAATAAGGCAATTGTTGAGTCTATAGAAAAAAATGCAGCTAATAATATCAAACTCACTTTAGATGGTGTTTTTGACTTTATGAATGAGCATCAACAAGAATTAAATCCTAGTTATATTGTATTTAAAGATCATTTTGTTTTGTGCTGGGCGGGTATTAAAAAAGAAACCAAAGGTAAAATATTGTATTCTAGAGTTGATATTGAGTTGGTAAATGAACAAATTAGATTATTCTATTCCGCTTTCGATGAAGTAGAAATTGACTATAATCAACAATCATTTATCATTACAGAATATATACAATTATCAAACAATGAAAAACCTGCATCAAAAGATGTAGGAGGTCTTTATCCATTAGAAAAAACAATTATTAATTTTAAAGAAAATGGCACCTATGATATTGCTACTCAGCTTCTTTTTAATCCCCCAACATTTGACCCTGTAGTATTAAAGCATATTTACAATAACAACAATGCAATTCTAGACAAATTACAAAAAGGAATACCCCTTTCTAAAAATAACAGATTAGATTTAGAACGCTTACCTACCACCTATTTAATTTGCTCATTAAATGGATTTAAAGATGCGAAAAAGAAATTAGAACAAACTAAGCCCTTTTTACGCGAACTTCAAGATAAGTCAGCCTATATAAAAACAAAAGAGGCATTACGTGTATTGCGGAAAATAAGATACTATAAATAGCTCAATGACTATTTTAAGGTTCTTACATAATTAACCACATCCCAACGTTGATCTTCAGTCAGAATTGGTCCCCATTTTATCATATCGTTTCTTCCATTGGTAACTTTCCAAAAAAGTTCTCCATCAACTTGTGCTTGAACCATGCTCGAAGTCAAATTTTGAGGTTTCGGAGTCAAAGCTTTTCCTCCAATTCCGTCTCCTTTTCCGGCGGTACCATGGCAAATCATACACCTTGTTTTAAAAATCTTGGCTCCACGCTTAGCAGATTCCGCTTTATCAGCTGAACTAATAGGGTTTTTAAGGGCTTTCGCACCTTCAGGGGCTTTCCATCTGTCTTCTTGTAGTGTAAAGCTCATAAAGCCCACTAAAACAGTTAAGCCGAATATATATAGTAGTTTTTTTTGCATAATTTGTGTATTAACTAGTTGATTTTTATAATTTTATCATACTACATAAGGCAAATTCTATACCAAAATGAATGTTAAATGTATAAAACCCCTTCCAAACAAGAACGAATTTTGACAATAATTATTCTAAAATTGTACTTAAATGGTTAATTTTAAGGCATGAAGAAAACAGCATTTATTACGGGAGCCACTAGTGGAATAGGCCTTGCAACCGCAAAAGAACTAGCCAAACACAATATAAAATTGATTCTTTGCGGAAGACGGAAAGAGCGTTTAGAAACTATAAAAAGGGAATTGGAACAAAAAACAGAGGTTTATACCTTGAATTTTGATGTTGCTGACAAAAGAGCAGTTTCAGAAGCTATCAATTCACTTCCTGATGGATTTAAACAAATTGATATTCTCATAAATAATGCAGGAAACGCTCATGGTTTAGACCCAATTCAAACTGGAAGTTTAGATGATTGGGATGCAATGATGGATATTAATGTAAAAGGATTACTCTATGTTAGTAAAGCGATTATTCCACAAATGACCGAGCGAAAAAGTGGACATATCATTAATATTGGTTCATCTGCTGGTAAAGAAGTCTATCCCAAAGGAAATGTATATTGTGGAAGTAAACATGCCGTATTAGCAATAACTGAAGGTATGCGAATTGACCTTAACCCCTTCGGGATTAAAGTTGGAGCAGTAAATCCAGGTTTAGTTGAAACAGAATTTTCCCAAGTTCGCTTTAAAGGTGATTCAATTGCAGATAACGTCTATAAAGGATTTAAAGCCTTGCAACCCGAAGACCTAGCTGAAATTATTTATTTCGCCATTTCTCGACCGCCACATGTTAATATAGCCGACATATTGGTTTTTTGTACAGCACAAGCAAGTAGTACTATTGTTAATAAGGACTTATAATAGGAAAAATCCCCTTTAAATTCTAGGGTTTTTCCCCTTGACTTGTCATTCGAAATTAACGATGTTTGTATTCTACTTTAAATCAATTTGAGAAAAACCTTGTTTCTACCCATAAAATTTATGGTGCTGAAACAAGGTTTTATTTTTGTTACAAATCAAACTTAATACCCTGTGCCAATGGCAAACTTTCGGTATAATTAATTGTATTTGTTTGGCGTCTCATATATACTTTCCAAGCATCAGAACCAGATTCACGTCCACCCCCAGTTTCTTTTTCACCTCCAAAAGCACCACCTATTTCTGCACCCGAAGTACCGATATTAACATTGGCAATACCACAATCAGAACCTGCTTGAGATAAGAACTTTTCCGCTTCACGCAAATTATTAGTCATAATAGCAGAAGATAAGCCTTGAGCTACTTCATTTTGAATAGCAATTCCGTTTTCAACTCCACCTGAATATTTTAATAAATACAATACAGGTGCAAAAGTTTCATGTTGTATAATTTCAAATTGAGGTTCTCCTTCAGCAATAGCAGGTTTTACATAGCACCCGCTTTCATAACCATCTCCTGAAAGTACACCACCTTCAACAACAATTTTACCGCCTTCTTCAACTACTTTTTTAAGAGCGTGTTGATACATTTTTACAGCATCTTTATCGATTAAGGGGCCAACATGATTATTTTCATCTAATGGATTTCCTATTCTTAACTGGCCGTAAGCATCTGCAACAGCGTTTACAACTTTATCATAAACAGATTCGTGAATAATTAACCTTCTGGTAGAAGTACAACGTTGTCCACAGGTACCAACAGCACCAAAAACCGCTCCAATCACCGTCATTTTTATATCAGCATCTGGCGTAATAATAATAGCATTATTACCACCTAATTCTAATAAAGACCTTCCTAAACGTCCTGCTACTTCTTGAGCAACTATTTTACCCATTCTTGTAGAACCTGTTGCAGAAATTAGAGGAATGCGTTTATCTTTTGTCATCATTTCACCCACTTTATAATCACCATTAATAAGGTTGCAAATTCCTTCTGGTAAATCATTAGCTTTAAAAACCTCAGCGGCAATATTCTGACATGCAATTCCACATAAAGGTGCTTTTTCAGAAGGTTTCCAAACACAAACATCACCACAAATCCAAGCTAATGCCGTATTCCAAGCCCATACTGCTACAGGGAAATTAAATGCAGAAATTATACCTACAACACCTAAAGGATGGTATTGTTCGTACATTCTATGTCCTGGACGCTCACTATGCATGGTAAAACCATGTAACTGACGTGATAATCCAACTGCAAAATCACAGATATCAATCATTTCTTGAACTTCGCCCAAGCCTTCTTGATAGCTTTTACCCATTTCATACGAAACCAGTTTACCTAAAGCTTCTTTTTTCTCTCTTAATTTATCCCCAAATTGTCTTACAACCTCTCCACGTAATGGGGCAGGTTTTGTACGCCAAGTTTTAAACGCAGCAGTTGCCGTTTCCATTACTTTTTCAAAATCAGCAGCTGTGGTTGTTTTAACTTTTCCAATCAACTGGCCATCAACTGGTGAATAGGATTCAATAAAATCTCCGTTTGAAAAACTATTGTTTCCCGTTGAGGTACCATTATTTATGTCTTTAACTCCTAATTGTTTTAAGGCTTCTTTTATACCAAAATCTGTTGCTAATGCCATTATTATAATTTTATAATTTGACAGCTAATTTACGAAATAAAAATTATGAAAAATTGATTTCCATCCCTTTAATAATAGTAATAAAAATTACAAATTAAAGTTTATAAAACAAAAAAGCCACGCATAAAGCGTGGCTTTCTAGCTATATTTGGCAACCAACCAAATATAATTAACCAACTAAAACCTAAAGTTTAACCCTCCGTAAACACCAAAGAAATACGGTTTAAATCCTCCTGAATCTTCAGAAAAAGTATTCAATTGATATTTTAACATCGGGGATGCGTTTAAAAATAAATTAGGACTAAGATTGTAATTCAAATCGAGCCCTACATTACCACTAAAATTCATGTTGTTAAGGTTAGAAGCTTCACCCAAGGAAGTCTTTTTACCAAAAGATGTAATTGAAACATCATTATCGTATAAAAAATAAGTACTTACTCCACCCACAAGGTTTACCCCTAATTTTTTCTGTACAAGAGCGTATTTAGCCTCTAAAGGTACTTCAACATAACTGTAAGATTGATCTAAACTTCCATTACTATCAAATGGAGATCTTTGACTATAAGTTTCTGAACGTTGAGATGTTGTTGATGACACCTCGACAATTGCACCAATATCTGAATTAATGTTGGTTTTAGAATTATTTAACAATGCTGAAGATGTTATAACAGATACATTTTCAGTAGAATACCCTAAATCAACATTCTGAATACCTGATTGTAAACTAAACTTATCTGTAATCTTATAATTAACTTTTAATCCATAAGAAATAGAGTTAGTACTCGTTTTAGTATTATTAGCTAAAGAAGGATCAATTGGAGAACCTTTGCTTGAAGAATTCAAATAAACGGGACCAATAGCAGACCCTATAGACCACTTTTTATCATTAACAACAACGATGTTTTCTAATGCATTCTGTTTTTCTACTTCTTCTAACAAATCAACATTCTTATTCTTTACTTCTTCATTTAATTTTTCTAATAAAGCAACCTTGGTATCTAATCCGTCTTGCGACTTTTCACTATTTTTAAATTGGTTTACAACTTTATCTTCTTGTTGAACAACAGAAATTGCGTCAGATACTACAGTATTAACATTTTTAATATTGTTTTCTGTGGATTGATTTTTCTGATTAGTAACAACGTTTTTAGTAGCTCTATTTTTTTGGCTTGACACTTCTTCAGTCGTTGATATTAAACTTTCTTCAACCTGAGTATTTATAAGATTCTTATCTCCACTATTTTTTTCAGAACTGAACCCATCTTCAGAAGATTGATTTTCTTTAAATTCATTATCTTCTATATTAGTATTAGTGATAACATTAGTATCTGGAACATCTGGTTTTATGTTCTGACTATTATAAACTTTATAACCCGCGGGAATTAAAAATAAAAGAATTGCCGCTGCACCTGCTAAACGCAACCACAACGGTATAATTCTTCTCTTCTTCTTTTTCACAAGTTCTTTTTCAATGCCTTTCCAAACATTGGGTTCAGGAAAAACTTCATAGTCTTTGAATTTTTCCTGAAACAATCTGTCTATATTTTTATGATCACTCATTTATTAAAGTGCTTCGTTTTTCATTAGTTGGTTGGCCTCAATTTTATCCCTTAAAATTACTCTTGCTCTTGATAGATTTGATTTAGAGGTTCCTTCAGAAATATTTAACATTTTGGCAATTTCTTTATGCGGATAGCCGTCTAAAACATACAAATTAAAGACCATTTGATACCTTTCTGGTAACTCTCTAATTAAATTAAGTAAAAAATCTAATTGAATATCTTCTTCATCGATTTCTACCTCAACCTCTTCTTCAGGTATTTCTTCATTAACTAGGCTTAAAACATTTTTTTTACGATACGTTTGTAAAGACGTATTAATAATGATTCTTTTTATCCACCCTTCAAATGAACCTTTATGCTCATATTGTTCAATTTTTTCAAAAATGGTAATAAAACCATTATGTAAATTGTCTTGTGCTTCTTCGTAATTTTTTGAATATTTTAGACATAGCCCAAACAATTTACCAGCATATAGCTGGTAAATTTGAGATTGGGCTTTTATATCTTTTTGCTTACAGCTATTTATGAGCTTTTTTAAACTCATACTTTTTATTATGTGTTAATTGTTAAACTCATTAACTTATTTCACTGGCTTTTTCCTTTATTCCGCTTTAAAAAAAATTTACAGTAACACAGGCTATGCTCATATATTTTGTCTTATCTAAAAAAATAGTAAAACATTAATCAACAAATATATTAATTAACAAATTAGCTAATTAATTACAGGTACAACCACATCTTCAAAAGTATCATTACCGTCGTTATCTTCACCTTTCCAAAACCTAAAAGTATAATCTTCTGATTGTTCAACATTTACCACAAATTCATATTCCATTGTTACAGGAACATCTGAGCATTGATCATTTTCATCAACAATAGATACAATTGCAATTTCTCTAGTTGTATCTACTTGTTTATAATACAAATCATAAAAAGAATGACATGCATCAGGCAAATCATATTCAACTTTAATTGTATATGACATTCCTAATTCAAATTCATCTGGAACAACATACGATTTAATTGGCAATGTTTTAAGCACCAGATTTGTGTCATTATCATCATTTAAACTACATGAAACTAATGTAACAGCAACCAAAAAGGTTAATAAAACTTTTTTAATCATAATTCTAATTTTTTTTAATTGTATAATAAAGATGTATCGATTGCAATAAGGTTGCGTTAATTTTATTTTATTCAACTACAGGCATACCAATTTTTCCTATAAAGCAGATGGCATTGGTATTCTTTTCCGTTATTAAGAACAGAAAAGGCTTATTTAAAGTCATTCTAGTGCTTGAGCCTGTAGAGGTTGTTTCAATTCCGATAGTTGTTACAGCAGCTGCTTCTGTTCCTATTTCATTTACTTCTATAAATGTTTTTTGTTTTACAAATGCTATTTGCGTAGCTATCTCACTAATTCCGCTAAAATCAGCATTATCGGTAAAAGCAATTCCTAATCCTAAATGATCAAGTGCTTCATTAAATAATTTTTCATAAGCGAAAGTAAATTTTGGCATACTTAAATAAATTCCATTTTCATTGTATTGACCAAGCCAATTATTCCAACTTTCTTCATTCATATCTGCAATAATATCTGTAACGTTTTTATCTTCATTTGGTAAAAATACCATCATACTATATTTATCATTTTTGTACGGCAATATAACCGATGAAAATAGGCTGTTCGATAGAAAAGATAAATCTTGTTCCATATTCATCATGGCAACACTTTTAGTATTTCCTTCTTCGGGATAAAAAGGCTGATCATTTGTGTTTTCTTCATTAAACTTGTATTTCCAGTCACTTCTAAAATACAACGCATTGATTGCAAATAAAACCAGACTTGGAGAAATATTATCAATAACAGTTGGTATTTTCTGTTGCGTCTTATCAGCAATCCAATTATTAATAATGTCTACAGAATTTGGGTCTTTAAAATCCAAATTTTGGACCTTAGCATCATAAAATTGTTTATTCAAATCAATAAATGCATCTTTAACGGGAAAATTGTTTTTAATCCATAATGAATTGGCGATATTAAATATAGCTCCAGAATTATTATCTGATAACTGAGCTATAAGGTTTTGGTTGACTAAATTAACTTCTTCTAATGATGTGTTTCCATAATTAAAAACACTATTAAAGGCCTCTTTAGTTTGATTTTCGGCTCCATTGTAAACCATACCTAACGCCAATGAGGCACTAACGGGTGAAATCATAAAGTTTTGTGACGATTCTTCTTTTGCTATTTCTTTAAAAAGCGAAAAAGCAAATTCGTTATTTGACTTTACAATCTCGCCACTTTTGGCGATGGATTCAAATTCGGGCAATGGTTCATTAGTTACTGACTCACAAGATATTAGTATAATCGATAGAAAAAGAATCGGTAGTAAATAGAATTTCTTCATCATTAATAGTTTGAATTTTATACTTAGATGATTAATATAAAGAAAGGTTGCTTAATTTTACCGTTTTATTATGAACCTAAATACTATTTTCGAAATACAATCTGAAGAAGATTTTACCAAACTGGCTTTGACTATTTTTAAGTATCAATTTAAGAATAATAAAGTGTATCGTTCTTTTTGTACGCTATTAAATGTTTATCCCAGTGATATAAAAAGTATTGAAGAAATTCCTTTTTTACCCATTCAGTTTTTTAAATCGCATCATGTAGTATCATCTAGAGATGCTGTTCAACAAATTTTTACCAGTTCCGGAACAACAGGAACGGCAACCAGTAAACATTATGTAACTGATCTTTCTACCTATGAACAAAGTTACCTCAACGCCTTTAAGTATTTTTATGGTAATATAGAAGAATATACCGTTTTAGCACTGCTACCCTCCTATTTAGAAAGAGAAGGATCTTCATTGATATATATGGTTAATGATTTGATAAAAAAATCTAAAAAGGCAGAGAGTGGATTTTATTTAGACAATTTATCTATACTAAAAGACACCCTTGTTAAATTAGATGATAAAAAGGAAAAAGTGTTACTTATTGGAGTTTCTTTTGCTTTATTAGATCTAGTTGAAAACTATACTTTTAATCTCAAAAACACCATTATTATGGAAACAGGAGGTATGAAAGGAAGACGTAAAGAGTTAATTAGAAATGAACTGCACAACCTATTAATCGACGGTTTCGGTGTTGATAAAATTCACTCAGAATATGGAATGACAGAATTGTTAAGCCAGGGCTATTCTAAGGGGTATGGTATTTTTAATACACCACCTTGGATGAAAATTTTGATACGTGACACAGAAGATCCTCTACAACTTTTATCTAATGAAAAAACAGGTGGACTTAATGTTATTGACTTGGCAAATATTAATTCGTGTTCGTTTATTGCTACGCAAGATTTAGGTAAAAACCATGTAAATGGTAGTTTTGAAATCTTAGGTCGTTTTGACCATTCAGATGTAAGAGGCTGTAATTTGCTAATTTGAGAAATGCTGAAATTTAAGTTTCTAAAACAGTATTGTTTTTAAATTGAAAGGAGTCAAAACCTTTTTGCAAATTCTTAACTCCCTTTAATTTGACTAAAATTTTCTATATAAAATATGTTTCATTTTATACTGTTAACTTACCAACTGATAACGTCTTGCACCACTGTCTTGTTCAGAAATCTTTAATGTATCTAAGTAGTTTTTAAACTGCTCTATATAATTATAAAAAATACTCTTATCGTTTGTAATTCTTTTCATAGTTCTTACGCCTTCCAAAGAATTTATAATGAATTCTGCTGCAGGTTCTGTATTAATATGCCTATCCAAATAGCCATCATCAACTCCTCTATATAAAAAATTAATCAAAGCAACTTTCCATTCGTTCATTATATCCTTCAATTGCAGTTGTAATTTATAATCATTTTCTTCATGACTTAAATCTATAATAAAGTTGACTAATGGACTCCCTAAATTTTGATTTAAAGATTTATCATTTATTAATCTATCTTGTAGTAAATCAGAAAGTATAAATATAGGATTACCACGTTCAGATAAAGGCTCAATAAAATCACTATGAATTTCCTTACTTACCCGTTCCTGAATTATAGCCTCAACAAAATGATGTTTATTTTCAAAATGATAATAAAATGCTCCTTTGGTCAAGCTTACATCTTTAATAATAGTATCTATACTTACAGCATGATACCCATACATTTTAATTAATTCATAGCCTTTGTCAATTAATTTCTGCCTAGTCAATCTTCGTTTTATTTCTTGAGTCATTTTTTCCACTTATTTAAAATACTGATGCTCCCGAGGTATCGGGACAGTACGATGTTATTACATTGATGAAACAATTATAAGTTAGAAACTCCTACTTTACTATTCAAAATATTTTTGCAAGGCTAAATACTAAGCAGTTTGTGATAAAAAGAATTGTTAGAACAAAAACCACTAAAAACAAAGGCTAGCAATCTTTTTAATACTATATAGTTTGTTTATTTGGTAAATATAAATTCGCTAGTTGTGTTATTAAGTACGGAAAACAATAGTTCTTTGTGTTGATATTATCCTCTAATATCATCCAAATACATTATCCATATTAAATCAAGCTTTGTTCCCTATTCTTGCAATATGATAAATACTATTTTCATTAATTCTTAGCGGTAATTATTTCTAATAAATGAAAATATTTATGCAACAAGGTATCACCTAAATGGTGGTATTTAATGTTGAGCTTTCAACATTTTAGATTCTTTAAATGCTCTTCTTTTTAAAGAAATGGAAGCCAATACAAAATAAATTAGGCTTAATATCCATAAATGATTCCATTCGTTTAGAACTTCGAAGAAGCTCGCCTTCATCTGTGTTAATCGTACAAAGCCATTGATACCAGGAGTTGAAGGAATTAATTTTGCCAAGCCTTTATAAAACTCAGAAAACCCTTCAACAGGAAACGATAATCCGCTCAACATTAGCGATGGAACCGAAATAAGTACCAAAAAGACAATGGCTTCTTCACGTCTTTTGAAAAAGGAACTGATGGAGATACCCAAAAATACCGTAGAAAACACATAAGGCACTAAAAATAAGTAAATAGTGAGTAATGAAGATCTAACGGGAATTGAAAATAGTGTATAAACAATACCAACTTGAATAGGAATAACCACCATAAAAATAGCTGTATATAAACATGCTTTTGCCAACAAAATAGGAATGGTTCCACCTGGGTGTAATAATCTGGGAAAATTTGTATGTGTTGATATGTATTCTTGTCTAGAACCACTTAAAATACCAATACCCATGAGCAACACTAATTGTACAAGTAAAGCGGTTAGCATTGGAATTAAATAATTTGCATAACCTGCGGAAGAATTAAATAAACTCGTAGAAATTGCTTTTATGGGTGTGTAATTTTGTTGTGCTTCATCAATCGTTTTACCCAAGGCCATTTGTTTTTTAATAACAATACCCGCCGAAAAGTAACCGTTAATTGTAGTGACATCTCCCAAAACTTTTTTGTAAAAAATCATATTAGCAGCATCTGAAAAAGTAGTAATGGTCGTTTGTTTTCCGCTACGAATGTTTTTTTCAAAGTTTTTAGGAATAATAACAATTCCCATGATATCTTTTGAATAGTAAGCCACTTTAGCTGCTTGCACATCGGTGTAATTTGCAATGGTTTTTAAACCCTCTGTAGCATCCAACATATTGATGTAATCTCTACTCATTTTAGATCCATCTTGATTGATGACAGCAACAGGAACCTCTTTAACTACTTGATTAGAATATATATATGTGTAAGCAATCAAAATAACAACAGTCATTAATACAAAAGTGCTTATAACTGCTTTATCTGATTTAATAGCACTCCATTCCGTGACAATGGTATTCCAAAAAGAAGTTTTCGCTTTATAATATGTTTTAAAAGATACCTTCATTTTAAATATGATGCTTAAATTTTCCTTTAATAAATAGCCCTTTTAATTTAAACCAACCTAATGTAAGCGGTACAATACATAACACAACCAATATGACTATAGATTTTAACGAATAAAACATTGGAAAACCTCGTTGAGATTGGTCTAATAACAATTCGAAAAAATGAGTAAATGGAAAAATTTGGCTTAACCATTGCATAAATTTTGGCATTCCAAAAATTGGAAATGTGATTCCTGAAAAGGATAAACTAACTGCTGCAAAACCTGAGGCTATTGTTAATGCTTCCCTAAAACTATTGGTTAACGCAATGATTAATAATGCAAAAGATTGATTGGCAATAATTAATAAAAGAAGACCAACCAACACACCTATTTTACTTCCATGAAAAGGAAAATCTTGCCATACGTACATACTGATTAGCATAATTACACCTACCAACATAAACCACAACGTATAGGGTAACACTTTTCCTACAATAATTGACCAAAGATTTCCATTTGCAATGCTTAACAATTTATTTCCTTTGTTATATTTTAAATCAGTCCCAAAACAGTACGTAGTGGTAAGAATGACAAATAATTGAAAAAACATAGCCAAAAACCCGGTATTTAGATAATAAGAATAATTGGTGAAAGGATTCGATAACACATGATTATTAGTTGTTAACGGTTGAAAATTAACAATGGCTTGTTGGGTAGAAATTCCTTGTTTACGTTGTTTTTCAATGTTAATTCCAGCTGAAATAGTTCCTATTACTTTTCTAAAAGCTTTGTATTCCAACCCTCCGGCTAAAATTAAATCACTATTGTATTGGTTTATGATATTTACTTGTTTACCTTTTTTTAAGTTTACTTCAAAATCTTGTGGGATGGTTATAAGTCCATATACTTTCCCTAGCCTAATAAGTTCTTCACCTTTTTGCTCATTTAAAGGGAAATAGCTTACTTCCAATTCTGGAGAAGATTCTAATTGGGAAATTACATTTCTTGAAATTGATGAATGGTCTAAATCTATAATTGCAATAGGTAAATTTCGTGCAACACCATCACTTAAAAGTGTATTAAAGAATAAAATAGAGACAAAAGGAAGTATTACAGCAAAAATGAATGTAGTTTTTGAACTAAATAATTGTGCTATTTCTCGCTTCGCTATTTGTACTGATGGTTTCATTTTATCCCTTAAATTGAGAATAATCGATTAAAATGCTCATTCCAGGACGTAATTCTATCTCTTCAGAAACTGGAGAAGCTTTTATTTCAAATGTTCTAACATCAAAATCACCAGTAGCCTTTGTTGCATTCCATGTGGCATAGTCGCCCAAAGGAGCCACATAGTATATTTTAAATTTTACTTTTTTGTTGTTTAACGCAGGAATAGTAGCTTCAAACTCTGATTCTTTCTTAAAGTTCATTAAGCTCGTTTCTTTAACATTTACAATAGCATAACTGTTCGTTAAATCAATTAAGTGAGCTACAGGATAACCAGCTCCAACCAGCTCTCCTTCTTCTGGTAAAAAGTTGAGGACCTCAGCATCAATAGGAGCAATGATATTGCGTTCGTTTTTGTAGCTTTCTAATTCTATCAAAGCACCGTCAGCCTGTTTTACCAATGCAGAAGCGGCTTCAATATCTTCATTTCTTGCACCTTTTAAGGCCATTTGATAACCACTTAAAGCCGTTTCTTGATCTTTAATGGCAGCTTCTTTTTTTGCATAAATTTCATCGCGTTGTTGTTCAGAAATAACACCATCTTTAAACAGGTTCTCCATTCTTTCAAATGTTTTTTTCATCACATTAGCTGCTGCAGTTGCTTTTCCGTAGATACTTTTTGCGGCTTGTATTTCTTCTTTACGAGCACCGTTTAGAGCTTTATTTTTTTGAGCATTTGCTGCGTCTTTTAAAGCCAATGCTTGTTGCTCTTTTGCCATGATTTCAGGACTTTTAAGAGTTGCCAGTAACTGTCCTTTTTTAACACTTGCACCTTCTTTTACCTCAAAAGTGTTAATCCTTGTGGGTATTTTAGCAGATAGATAAATTTCTTTCGCTTCAATTCTACCTTGTAATACAATCGACTTAGGTTTATTTAAAAACCAAATACCAATTAATACTAAAATGGCAATAAGTACAATGCTAAAAAGTGATTTTATAAATTTTGCATTTTTCATTTTAATTTTCATTTAAGAACGATTCTGTTTCGCCAATACGTACCATAAGCTCTCCATAAGCCACATTGTACAGGTATAAAGCTTTTATTTTATGTAATTTTATTTCAGTTAACTTTAATGTTGCGTCTACAACTTCCAATGAAGTTCCTGTACCTTCTTCAAAAGCACGTGTTCGCATAAATTTTAATTTTTTAGCAAAGGTTTCATCAGTTTTAAGACTTTTAAATTGTTCCAATTGCTTTTCAATTTCATTGTATAATTTTTCAGTGTACGTCGTTAAATTCAATCGAGCTTGTTTGTCTAAAGCTTCTATTTGGGAAACTTTATATTTAGAAGCTTTTATTTTATGTTCACGTTGTAAGCCATTAAACAATTCCCATTCTACACCAACACCTACAACCCATTTTGTATCTACTAAAGGTAAGTTGTCTTTCCAAAGTAAATATTTTCCAAAAACACCAACTTTTGGAAAATAATCACTGTTCTCTACCTTAACGCCAACTTTAGCTAGTTCATAATTTCTTTCAATTGTTTTAAGTTGTTTGTTTTCTTTCAACATTTCAATTTGAAATTCATTTAATGGCTTTAAAATAGAGGGATCTGAAAATACTGTAGAAATTGACTCAAGGTCATCAATACCAATTAAATTCTTTAGTGCCGTTGTTGCCAATGCAACATCTTTTTTCGCAGCTAACAATTCCCTTTTGGCATTAGATAATGCCACTTTAGCATTCAAAGTTTCTACTTCTGGAATCATTCCATTTTCAAAAAATTTATCGGCATGGTTACTATGCAATAATACCGTTTCATAGACTTCTTTTCTTAAAATTTCAGCTTCTTTAGCCAGTTTTAATTTATTGAAATAAGTAATTAAATTAACAGTTAATTCATCTTCCTTCAGCCTATGATTATTTTCCGAAAGATCTAATTTAATTTCAGAGGCTTTATTAGCAGCATTAATTTTTCCACCAGCATAAAGCGGCATAGAAATGTCTGCAGATGCAAAACCTATGTTTCTATCTAATAATGAAAAATTCCAATCGCCTAAAACAGCTGCGGGTTCAGAAATACTTAATAAACCACCGACCATGTCTCGTTCTGCGTTTAAATTGGCGGAAATATCTTTATCTAAATTCAAATAAGTACCAGAAAGACTAACGGTAGGAAGCCGCAATCCCTTAGTAGCTTTTTGTTCTTCTTCCATTGATTTTACTTCAAAACTGGAGGCTTTTATTTCTCCATTTTTTTCTAACATTAACTCACGGGCTTTTTTCAAAGTGAGTTCTTGTGCATTTGCCACAGTACCAATTAAAAATAGCATACACGTTGCTATTTTTAAGATTGAAACTATTTTTATTTTATTAGACTCCATTTCCTTTCATTTACATTTTTAAAAACTTTAAAATATTGGCTGTCAAATAGTTTAAGTCATCACTATCTTTGGATTGTTCTAAACCAAAGGCTTTATTTCTTTTAAAATTGATATAATCAACCGGATAAATTAAGATATGGTAGTGCAATTGAAACAAACTAATAGTATCAGAAACTTCACCTGAAGTTATTCCTATACGTTTTATGTTTTCCATTAAACCAAAATGTTTCACTTTAAGTTCTTCCGATAAATTAAAATTTTCATTGTGTAATAATTGATAATAGAATTTAGAAGCAATCGTTTCGTTTTTAGAATACACTATTCTATTGCTAATAAAAGTATTGATAATAGGTTCAATTGTTGTGGGATTTAGTGTTAATAAAAACTCTAATTCATTAACCAATGACATAACTTTCTTCGAGTATAAATCATTAATTAAATCTTGTTTTCCACTATATATACGGTATAAATAACCTCCACTAACATTTGCGTTTTTGGCTATCATCGCTATCGTAGTTGCTTCAATACCATGTGTAACAATGGTTTCCATTGTAGCTTCTTTAATACGATTTATTTTATCTTCGTCAATTTTACGTGCCATATTAAATAGATTAATTATTCACACTACAAAATTATGAATAAATGTTCATTCATTTATTATAAATCGTAATTTTTTATTATATATTGTGTAAACCCATTAATTTTACTAGTGATAACCAATGGAAGGACAGTTTATTAATGATAATCAATATTTTATCAGGTTTATAAAACTTGATTTTTGGGGAGGAAAATTATCTTTAATTACAGATTAAATAGTTATCTTATTATCGATAATTCTTGTGGCATTTGAAAAACATAAATTAAGTGAGATGGAAGATAAAAATTACATACCAGATGTACTCGGAGCTAATTTTAAAAAATTAACCTTGCCCCTGTCCGATGATTATGAAGGAAAAGCAGTTGCAACCCTAATACGCCATAAAACAGATAAACCATCACTTAAAGCTATTTTATATATCCATGGATTTAACGATTATTTTTTTCAAAAAGAAATGGCCATAAGGTTTAATCAACAAGGTTATAACTTCTATGCATTAGATTTGAGAAAGTATGGACGTTCTTATTTACCACATCAAAAACTAAACAACGTTCGCTCTCTTTGTGAATATGATGAAGAAATAGCTATTGCTTTACAAATTATCCAATCAGAAAACAATACTCACGTAATTTTAATGGGACATTCTACTGGCGGACTCATTATATCAGACTATGCCAAAAGGCATCCAAAAAGCGACTTGTTTCATGGCATAATATGCAATAGTCCGTTCTACGATTTTAATTTAAGCACTATTGAGCGAAAAATAGGAGTTCCTATATTGTCAATTATCGCCAACTATTTCCCCGATAAACCTATAAAAAGTGGTTTGTCAAAGCTATATGGTTTAAGTCTTCACAAAGACCACCATGGCGAATGGAACTACTCACTGGCTTGGAAACCTCTAATTATACCAACGGTAAATCTGAGTTTCATAAGAGCCATACATAAGGCTCAAAAAAGTATAAAGAATAATTTTGTCATTGATGTTCCCATACTTGTAATGCACAGTGACAAATCAGTTTTTGAACATCTTTGGTCTGATAATTTCAAACACGGTGATGCCGTTTTAAATGTAAATCACATCTCAAAAATTGCACATAAAATCAAAGGAAATGTTACTGTATGTAAAATTAAAAATGCCATGCATGATCTATTTCTCTCAGAAAAATCGGTAAGAGAAGATGCATATGAGAAAATGTTTGAATGGATTGGGAGTAATTTTTAGCCATGTTTACTTTAGATGAAAACGGACAAGTCATAAGCATAAAAAGAAGGCATTTCACCAACTATTGATTTTAGCTTTGATTTTCAAGATTTTGATTTAAATAGGATTGATGAATAGATTCGCTTATCATTAGATAATTAAACATTTTAACGGTTTTTATCATTAAGTGTAAAACATTTTGATTGAAACCATCTAACCTACGAAATCCGAAATGAATTATTTTGTGTTTTATTTAACTTGAATTGTAAACTTTCTTAACATTTTTAAAAATATATTATTATATCCTTGCTTTAAATAAAAAAACTTCTTTTATGAAAAAAAAATATTTAGTAATTATAATGCTATATTTTATATTTATTGCTAATGCACAAAATGATAAAGTCATCAATTGGATTGATGAGAATGCGATTACAATTGAAGACGCAAACCCTGACACACAACTTTCAATATTCAATGATAATATTCCAAAAAGATTTGCAGACGCAAAAATTTTTGGCTTTGGGGAAACTACTCATCACGGAAAAGAATTCTTTGATTTAAAGGCTAAATTTTTCAAATATTTAGTAAAATCTCAAGATGTCAAAGTTTTTATAATTGAGGACTCCTATCCCTCAGAATCAGGAATTAATGAATGGATAAGTGGCGGAAAAGGAGATGTAAAAACAATTGCCAAAAACTTCAGCATTGTACCTTGGTATTGTAAAGAAGTGGTCAATCTCTTAGAATGGATGAGAAACTATAATCTTGACTTAACTAAAGAAAAACAAATTCGGTTTTATGGCATGGACATTCAAAGCGTAAAAAACATTAATAAAGAAATACGAGATTTAGTTAATAAATATAATATTCCCGTTAGTAAAGAACTTCTCACTGTAGCAGATAAATGTGCAGAAAAAAAAGTTGAATACAACAAATCAACTGATTGGGCAGACATTCAAGTTCCTAAATTAAATAAAATAGAGAGTATTTTACTAAATTCTAAAAATGGAATTAAAGATGATAATATTACAGAGTTCAATTCGGTAATTAGAGCACTTGATTATTTAATAAAATACACGTTCTATGTACAAAACAATTACAGTCAAGATAGAGACTTAAAAATGTATGAAAATGTTAAGTGGATAATAGAAAATAAATCAAAAAACGGAAAAGCCTTTGTTTGGGCTCATAACGAACATATTAATTATAGAGGATTTGGAAATTATAGTAAGCGAAACATTTATAATTTAGGAAGACATCTAAAAGAACATTATAAAAATAATTATTATAGTGTAGGATTTGATTTTGGTAAAGGAACTTTAGGTGGCTATACTTTCAACAAAGATGAAGGAACTAAATGGAAAACGTACCAATTAAAAGAACCATTCTCTAAAACATATGCAAAAACTCTTATTCAAGCAAAAGAGGACATTTATTTTATAGATATGGACAAAGCGTTAAATAGTAATGCTAAAGATTTCTTTAATACAAAAAATATGCAATTAGTCAATGGTGGTCCAGGTTATAATCCTAAAAAAAACCAATTATATAAACAAAAATATTCCGAAATGTATGATGGATTAATATTTGTGAAAAAAATATCTGTTCCTAACTATATATTTAATGAATTGTAAGCTTAAGCCTTGTATAATTATTACTTTGGTTGATGCTCATTTGAAAAATCCCTCAAAAAACCTAAACCACTCGTAACAAAAAGTAATTCTTTTTGCCTCGTTGTAACAACACAAACTTATCTGCAATTAAATCCTCAACAGAAAGCGTATGATCATCTTTAACCTTTTCTTTGTTGATTGATATAGAGTTTTCTTTTAAAGCTCTTCTCGCCTCTCCATTTGATTTCAAAAATCCTGATTTTTCATTTAATGCAGTAATAATATCTATTCCTTCTTCAAGATCAGTTCTAGAAATTTCTGCTTGTGGAACACCTTCAAAGACATCTAAAAAAGTTTTTTCATCTAAGCCTTTCAAATCTCCGGAGGTAGATTTACCAAATAAAATATTTGATGCTTTTATGGCATTTTCCAACGCTTCTTCAGAATGCACCATTCTGGTTACTTCATTTGCAATGGTTTTTTGTAACAAACGCAAATGAGGTTGTTCTTTATGCTCTTCTATTAACTTTTCTATCGTTTCTTTATCTAAAAAAGTAAATATTTTGATATATTTTTCTGAATCGTCATCAGAAGCATTCAACCAATATTGGTAAAATTTATAGGGTGAAGTTCTTTCTGGGTCTAACCAAACATTTCCACCTTCTGATTTACCGAATTTGGTACCGTCAGCTTTCGTTATTAATGTACAGGTAATAGCATACGCTTTTCCTTGTACTTTACGACGAATTAATTCTGTACCGGTAGTAATATTTCCCCATTGATCAGAACCTCCCATTTGAAGTAGACAATTCTTTTCCTTGTATAAATGTAAAAAATCGTAACCTTGAATTAATTGGTACGTAAATTCTGTAAAGCTCATTCCTTCATTAGATTCAGCATTCAATCTGTTTTTAACAGAATCTTTTGCCATCATGTAGTTTACAGTAATATGTTTACCAATATCTCTGGCAAAATCTAAAAAGGACAATTCTTTCATCCAATCGTAATTATTTACCAATTCTGCTGCATTATCAGCACCTGAAGAAAAGTCCAAAAATTTTGATAGTTGACCTTTAATTCCATTAACATTTTTGGTTAAAGCAGCCTCATCTAATAAGTTTCGCTCGTTCGATTTTCCTGAAGGATCACCTATCATACCCGTTGCTCCACCGACTAAAGCAATAGGTTTATGTCCAAATTGTTGAAAGTGTTTCAATAAAATAATAGGTACCAATCCGCCAATATGTAAAGAGTCTGCAGTAGGGTCAAATCCGATATAGGCTGAAGTTACTTCTTTATTCAATTGTTCTTCAGTGCCTGGCATTGCATCATGCAATAGACCTCTCCAGCGTAATTCTTCAACAAAATTATTAGTCATAGTAGTAAAATTTTGACAAAGATATGCTTAATAGTAAAAAGGGTAAAATAAATAATGGAATTTAAGTTTTATATGAATCAAAACACCCTTATGGTCAACTCATCGGGCCAATCCCCTCATTAAAATTTTCATCTAAATGAAGTAAATACAATTTAGAAAATATATTTAGTATACTAAGGATTATTAGTTATTTTAGAGGCATGATTTTAGTTACCGGTGGTACAGGTTTAGTAGGTTCTCATTTGTTATTTCAATTGGCACAACAAGGTGAAAAAATTGTAGCAATTCATAGAAAAAATAGTGATTTAGAAGCTGTTAAAAATGTATTTTCATATTTCTCATCCAATTATGAGTCACTTTTTAAATCCATAACTTGGGTTGAAGTAGATCTTAGCGACGTTCCTGCTTTAGATTTTGCTTTTAAAGGCGTTACCAAAGTATACCACAGTGCGGCGATGATTTCTTTTAGTGCCTCTGATTATCGAAAAATGCGAAAAGTTAACATTGATGGTACAGCAAATATTGTTAATTTATGTGTTGCCAATCAAGTTGAAAAACTGTGTTTTGTAAGCTCTGTAGCTGCTGTGGGAAAACCCTTAACCGGTAAAAATATTGACGAGGAAAACGAATGGAATGTTGCTGATAATAATTATGGTTATGCAATTACAAAATATGGTTCTGAAATTGAAGTTTGGCGGGCTGGTCAAGAAGGAGTAGACGTTGTAATAGTTAACCCTGGCGTAATTTTAGGATCTGGATTCTGGAAAACAGGTTCTGGAAAATTATTCGATAAAAGTTATAACGGATTTCCTTTTTTTACAGAAGGTATTACTGGTTTTGTTGATGTCCAAGATGTTACCAATATCATGATTAAATTGATGAATAGTACTATCAAAAACCAACGCTTTATTTTAGTTAGTGAAAGTATGTCTTTCAAAACGTTGTTCTTCTCAATAGCGGATGCTTTTAACAAAAAAAGACCAACAATTAAAGTGACCAAACTTATAAGCGGTATTGGTTGGCGTGTAAATTGGTTGCTCAGTAAATTCTCAGGCAAAACACCTATGATAACCAAGCAATCAGCAAATTCATCTCATAATCGTTATTATTATTCTAATAAAAAGATAAAAGAAGCTATTGATTATCAGTTTATTCCCTTAGAAGAAACCATTAAAAATGTATGTAAAAATTATATGAAGGATCAAAATGGATAATACTATTGACTTATTCTTACTTTACAACTTCTATAGTTTCGTTAATAATTGAATCCATTTTAGTTTTGGGCTGGTAAATTTCCCTATTTTCATCTAACCGTCTTTTAACGTCCTCAAATATTTTTTGATAGTCATCTATTTTAGAAGTATAGTACAAATTACTTTCGCTAAATTGTATACTGTCTATCTTATACTTTTCAAAAACTAATGGTAAATAATTAATATTATTTTTTTTATCTATTGTTTGTACTGACCTCGCTCCTCTAGCAATATAAATATCTGTCCAAATCTTAATCATTTGATCCCTTTCGATCAAATTATCAGGTTTTTTATAGATTGTCTTACTGGTACAAGAAACTATAAAAAGGAAAGCCAACAATGGATATACTAATTTTTTCACTTGATTTATATATATTAATTTACAATTATTTATACGAATAGTATTCCTACTGGGTTGAGAAAATATTGTAGGATTTACTATTATTATTTTTCAAAAACCCTTCTAAGAGGGTCTTGTGAAAGTTAATTGCATTCCTCGATTATCATCATCAAATTTACCGTGATTATAAACTAATTTTCCATTGACAAACGTATGAGTAATTTCCGAATTAAATGTTGTTCCTTCAAATGGTGACCAACCACATTTATATAAAAGACCTTCTTTTGTTATGGTTTGAGGCGACTCTAAATCTACCAAAACTAAATCAGCATAATAACCTTTTCTAATATACCCCCTCTTTTCTATTTGAAATAATATTGCGGGATTGTGACACATTTTTTCTACCAACTTTTCTAATGATAGAATACCATGGTGTGTTGCTTCTAACATTGCCAGTAACCCATGTTGTACTAATGGCCCGCCACTTGGAGCTTTTGTATAAATTTGTGACTTTTCTTCTAACGTATGTGGTGCATGGTCAGTTGCAATCACATCGATTTTATCAGTTAAAAGAGCTTTCCATAGTCCTTTTTTATCTTCTTTGGTTTTAATAGCAGGATTCCATTTTATAAAAGTACCCTTTTCTTTATAAAAAGAATCGTCAAACCAAAGATGATGCACACAAACTTCAGCAGTAATTTTCTTTTCTTCTAGAGGAATATCATTTCTAAATAAAACCGTTTCTCTCGCTGTCGATAAGTGAAAAACATGTAATCTAGCTCCTGTTTTTTGAGCTAATGCAACTGCTTTTGAGGAAGAAATATAACACGCCTCTTCACTTCTTATTTTTGGATGGAAATCCATTGGAATATTATCTCCATACATTGTTTTAGCACTGGCCAAATTATCACGAATGGTCGTTTCATCCTCACAATGCACAGCAATTAACATTTTAGTAGATGAAAATATCTTTTCAAGTACTTTTTCATCGTCCACTAACATATTACCCGTAGAAGAGCCTAAAAACAATTTTATAGCCGCAACTTTATGCGGATCTGTTTTTAAAAGTTCCTCCAAATTATCATTTGTACCACCAAACATAAAAGAATAATTGGCATAAGAAGCATTTGCTGCAATATCAAATTTATCTTGCAATAAAGCTTGAGTTGTAGCTTGTGGAACCGTATTTGGCATTTCAATAAACGACGTAATACCTCCTGCAACAGCAGCCTTACTTTCTGTACCAATATTAGCTTTATGCGTTAAACCAGGTTCACGAAAATGAACTTGATCATCAATAACACCAGGCATAACATATTTACCGAGCCCATCAATAATTTGTGTGTTGGTTGGTACATTATCAATGGTTCCTACTTCCGCAATCAATTGGTCTTCAATCAAAATATCTCCAGTGATTATTTCACCTTCATTGATTATTTTAACGTTTTTTATAAGTGTTCTGTTCATAGTATTATTAATATTCGAGTCTTTGATTTTTACTAATCAAAAACTGATTAAAGCGATTTTCCAATCAATGGTTTTATTTTGGAAGTCCTTTTAATTTCATTTTAATTACTCCTAAAATGGCTTCACCAATTATGGAACTATCCATTTTAGATTTACCTAAAGCTCTATCCGTAAAGATAACGGAAACTTCTTTGATGTTAAATCCATGTTTCCATGCTTTAAATTTCATTTCGATCTGAAAAGCATATCCCACAAATTTAATCTTATCAAGTTTAATAGTTTCCAACACATTTCGTTTGTAACAAACAAAACCTGCAGTAGTATCATGTATTGGTATTCTAGTAATAAACTGCACATATTTACTCGCAAAATAGGACATTAACACTCTATTCATAGGCCAATTAACCACATTTACACCTTTAGAATAACGAGAACCAATAGAGACATCTGCACCGTAATCATGACAAGCTTGGTATAATCTAATTAAATCTTCTGGATCATGCGAAAAATCAGCATCCATTTCTATGATGTAATCATATTTTTTTGCCAAAGCCCATTTAAAACCATGAATATATGCTGTACCAAGTCCTGTTTTTTCTTTTCTTTTTTCTAAAAATAAACGAGAAGGAAACTGAGCTTGTAAGCGTTCTACAATTGCTCCTGTTCCATCTGGAGAATTGTCATCTACTACCAATATATCAAATGCCTTTTGTAATGAAAATACGGTCTTAACCATGTTTTCAATATTTTCTTTTTCGTTATATGTGGGTATAATGACTAAAGTGTCTGACATTGTAATTATTTAATCTACAAATTTAGAGCAAAGGTAAAATAAAATATTACTAATTTTGTGTTAATAATTTCAAACCATGTTAGAAGCTACTGAACGTATTGTTGTATCAAAAGATTGGATTACAATAGTACTTCTAATTGCTGTTACTTTACTGATTTTAAATCGATTAAAATCTAATGATAGGTATTATAAACTAAAAAATTTATTATTTAATAATACGTATATAAATAGTTTTTCAAAAGCCAACCCATTACTATTTAATTCATTTAGTATAATTTTTCTAGCCGTTTATGTAATTATTATTTCTTTCTTATTATTTATTATTGTCCATTTAGTAGAACCTGAAATGGCTTCATATGACTTTTTATTTTATCTTAAAATTGCTTTTGTTGTATGTGTGTTTTTTGCGATTAGAATTATTGCAGGTTTACTTTTAGGAATTTTAATTGAAAAAGAAAGGATTCAGAAACACTTTACATTCCTGAAAGCAAGCTATTTAAGCAATTATAGTCTCATAATGCTCCCATTAATTGCTATTCATTTTTATATAAATTCTACTATTTATTCCTATTTTCTGTTGATTACCGCAGCTGCATTATTTCTTTATTATTATGTTTTATTGGTCAAAACAAATCAATCTTTAGTTTTTGGAAAATCGTTTTATTTTATTTTGTATCTTTGCACGCTCGAAATAGCTCCTTTTATAATAATGATTAAATATTTTATTCTATAAGGGCATTTAAGAGAAAAGTGTTTATTTAACGCCTTAACCTATTTTCAGTTAAGCTGACAATTAAAAATTAAGGCATGCCTCCCGACTATTCGGGATGATCAATAAAAACTATATAATACAGATGAAAGTAAAAACTATTTTAGTTTCTCAACCCGCCCCAAGTACGAAGCAATCTCCATACTTCGATTTATCCGACAAGCAAAAGGTAAAAATTGATTTTAGATCTTTTATTCATGTTGAATCGGTTGACGCAAGAGAAGTAAGAAATCAAAAAATTGACTTATCTAATTTTACAGCTGTTATTTTTACCAGTAGAAATGCAATTAATAACTACTTTAGAATAGCAGAAGAAATGCGTTTTACAGTACCTGATGACATGAAATACTTCTGTCAATCTGAGGCTGTAGCTTATTATTTACAAAAATATGTAGTCTATAGAAAACGTAAAATTTATGTAGGTGAGCGTACTTTTCAAGATTTATTAAAACAAATTAAAAAACACAAAACAGAATCCTTTTTATTACCTTCTTCAGATAAATTAAAACCATTAGTTCCAGAGTTACTAAATGAACTTGATATAAAATGGGAAAAAGCGGTACTTTATAAAACAGTAACTAGCGATTTATCAGATTTAAAGAATGTATTATATGATGTTTTAGTATTTTTTAGTCCTTCAGGTATAGAGTCATTATTTCTTAATTTTCCAGATTTTAAGCAAAATGATACTAGGATTGCAGTCTTTGGAAATACTACTATTAAAGCGGCAGAAGAGGCTGGATTACGTATAGATATTACTGCTCCAAGTAAAGAAACACCATCTATGACAATGGCATTAGAACATTATATTAAAAATGTTAATAAATAAACATTTACCTAAAACCATAAAAAAAGCGGACATTAAATGTCCGCTTTTTTTATGATTAATAAATTCTATTTTTCTTTATTGATCTCTACTAGAATTTTACCTTCTAATTCTTCTGCTAAATCAGGATTATCTTTAATTAAAGATTTTACAGCATCTCTACCTTGTCCTAATTTGGTCTCACCATAACTAAACCAAGAACCACTTTTCTTAATAATACCTAATTCTACGCCAATATCTAGTATTTCACCAACTTTAGAAATACCTTCACCATACATAATATCAAATTCAGCCATTCGGAAAGGCGGTGCTACTTTGTTTTTAACCACTTTTACCTTAGTACTATTACCTATAACTCTATCACCATCTTTAATTTGTGTTCTACGTCTAATATCTAAACGAACAGATGCATAAAATTTTAAGGCATTACCACCAGTAGTAGTTTCCGGGTTACCGAACATTACACCAATTTTTTCACGCAATTGGTTAATAAATATTACAGTACATTTTGTTTTACTTATAGTTCCAGTAAGTTTACGCAAAGCCTGAGACATTAAACGAGCATGTAAACCCATTTTAGAATCACCCATTTCACCTTCAATTTCACTTTTTGGTGTAAGTGCAGCAACTGAATCAATTACCACAATATCAATAGCTCCTGATCTAATTAAATTATCAGCTATTTCTAAAGCTTGTTCTCCATGATCTGGTTGTGAGATAATTAAATTATCAATATCAATACCTAAATTCTGTGCATAATATCTATCAAAAGCGTGTTCTGCATCAATAAATGCCGCAATTCCTCCAGCTTTCTGAGCTTCTGCTATTGCATGTAAGGTTAATGTTGTTTTACCTGAAGATTCTGGTCCATAAATTTCTATTACTCTACCTCTTGGATAACCACCAACACCTAAAGCTATATCTAATCCTAAAGAACCAGATGGAATTGCTTCAATATCTTCCGCAACATCGTCTCCTAAACGCATTACTGAACCTTTTCCGTATGTCTTATCTAATTTATCTAAAGTTAATTGTAAAGCCTTTAGTTTTGCTGCTTTTTCTTTGTCTTCTGCCATAATTCTGCTTAAAAGTATATTTAAAATAATAGTCGCTAAAATACGAAAAAGAACTTTAAATTTTATACCATAAAAAAGTAATGTTTATAATTACTATTAATAGTATACTTTTTATTATAATGATATATTAAAATAATTTTCTTTTTGTTTTGTTACTCTTTGGTAACTATTATTTTGAGAAATAACATACAATAAACTAATAACAAAGGCCTTTAAATAATATTTATTGATGTTATTGATATGAAGAATATTTCAATTATTAATCCTTATCATATTCACGGTCCAAATAAAAACTTTCAACTTGGTAATTTTTAAGAGGGTATAGAAACCAGCTTTGCCATTTTAAATAAACCTATAAACTGAGCGTAAACTATTTTTAATCTAGCAATTTTTCAATTGCAGCATGTTGAAGTAAAATAACCGTTTTTGCATCATTTATTTCACCAGTTTTAATCATTTCTAAGGCATTTTTAAAAGGCATTTCTAATACTTCAATTTCTTCAGTTTCTGATGCTAATCCTCCGCCGTCATTTACTTTCATATCCTCATTATATTCTCCTACAAAGTAATATATTTTTTCAGTAACTGCACCAGGGGTTGAATATATAACAAATACTTTTTTAACTTTATCTAAGAGATAACCCGTTTCTTCTTCGGCCTCTTTTTTTATACAAGTAATAGGATCATCTTCGTCTAATAAACCTGCACAAACCTCTATTGACATACCATCATCATTACCATTTAAGTAACTAGGCATTCTAAATTGTTTAGTTAATATAACGGTACCTTTTTTACTATTAAATAATAAAATACAAGCTCCATCACCTCGATCATAACTCTCTCTATTTTGGTTTTGCCATGTACCATCTTTTAACTGATAATCAAAATTTACTTTATCTAAGGTGTACCAATCATTTGATAAATTAGTAATCTTTTTTATTTTTACTTTAGGATTGTTCATTGTCTAATATCATATATATATGTGGAATACCATCTTCTAAATACCCTTCTCCTTTTTGTTGAAAACCAAAAGATTCATAAAATTTTTTAAGGTAAACTTGACCTCCTATTTTTATAGGAGTTTTTCCATATAGTTTATAGGTTTCATTTATAGTTTGCTCTATAAGCTTCTTACCTAGTTCTTGTTTTCTAAAATTTTCATGCACTACTACTCTACCAAATGCAGATTGTACATAATAATCACCAGGTTTAAAAATTCTTGTATATGCTATGACTTCATTATTATTTATACAAAAAAGATGATGAGCTAATTGATCTTTATTATCTAATTCTGGATAGGGGCAATTTTGTTCTACAACAAAAATATCTATTCGAAGTTTTAAAATGGAATAAAATTCATTTAAAGATAATTGATCAAATGTTTTTAAAAACCATTTCATTTTATGAACACGCTATTTTATCAACTCTGGTTTGATGACGCCCACCTTCAAAATCCATATTTAAAAATATATCAACAAAATTAATTGCTTGATGTACTGATACAAATCGGGCAGGAATACTTAATATATTTGCATCATTATGTTGTCTTGCTAACGCAACCAATTCATTATTCCAACATAAAGCTGCTCTAATTCCCTGATGTTTATTGGCCGCAATTTGTGCACCATTACCACTTCCACAAATGGTAATACCAAAATCAACCTCTTTATTTTCTACAGCATTAGCTACTGGATGAACAAAATCTGGATAATCAACACTATCATCAGTATCAGTTCCAAAATTTATGACCGTATGTCCGTTTTCCTCTAAGTGCTTTACTATAGCCTTTTTGTAATCAGTACCCGCGTGGTCATTACCTATTGCAATCTTCATTTTTATATCTTTTAGTTTAAAATTCAAATTTACCACTATTTAACTTTATGAACATTAAAATTTTAAATTGTTAATAGCTTTTGGCAATAATTTAAGAATTAGACCTTTAAACAATTCTACAATTGTTAATCAAATATCAACTAAATCTTATAATAATAATTTGTATTCTTAATTAAAAGTTTAAGAGAAATCTTACGAATACAAACCTAATTTAGTTATCATAATTTGAGATGAATTTATTAACATATAAAAACAAGGTTTTCAACTAAAATTTTAATTATTCTTTACAATAAATTAGTTAACAACAGTTGTTAACAAGCTGTGTTTAGAATTGATTATTTCTTTGATTTATAGTTAGTTTAACTAATAAATTATAGCTCATAAAATGTTAAACAATATTTAACAACTTAATATCAAAATAAAAATTGCATTATTTATTGTAACTATTAACAACATATAATAACAATCATTTCTTTTCTAAAATTTTAAAATAAAAAAAATATAATATAATATATGTTAATAAGTAAAAATTAAAGTTTGGTAAATACAAGTAGGTAAAATTATGTCGTAACTTAATATCTTACTATAAGTGCTACTAAGTAGTTTTTTTACTTTTTTTCACTTTTTATCTAAAATATTGTAAATTAGCGACCTTAACTATGAACTAAGAAAAATTAAACCCCCTATGTTATGAAAAAAAATTACATTATTTTATTATTTTTATGCCTTGTGTATACTGCACAAAGTCAAACAATTACCACAGTAGCAGGTACTGGATCTTCGGGATTTTCTGGAGATGGTGGTTTAGCTACTACAGCAAAATTAAATTTACCATTTAATTTAACTTTTGACAAGTCTGACAATATTTATATTGCAGATACTTACAATAATAGTATTAGAAGAATTGATAAGGAATCAGGTATCATTACTACAGTGGTTGGTACAGCTGATAAAAAACAAGTAAGCGAATTAAAAACCCCAACGGGATTAACATTTGATAATTACAATAACTTATATGTTGCTGATTTAGCTAATTTACGTATTAGAAAGGTAAATTTAGATACGGGTAGTTCTATTACGTTAGTTGGAAAAAAATCAGAAACAGAATTTCCAAATATTAATGAATATTTAGGAGGTCCTTTTAATGTTGTTTTTGACAAGCATGGTAATCTTTATGTTTCTGTAAACGGTGATAGTAATGTTAAAAAAGTTGATTTTACAACGGGTAAGGTAACTATTATTGCAGGTACCGGTGAAGTTGGTTTTTCGGGAGATGGAGGACAAGCGTCTGCTGCTAAATTAGCAAATCCAACAGGTCTAGCTTTAGATGGTAAAGGAAATCTTTTTATTTCTGATAGTGGAAATGAACGTATTAGAAAAATAAATTTATCAACAGGTATTATTACAACTATAGCTGGAACTGGAGAAACGGGATTTGTAGGAGAAAATGTAGATGCAACTAAAGCACAATTAGCAAATCCATTAGGTTTAGCTATTAATAATAATGGAGATTTATTCGTTGTTGATAGAGGTAACAATATGGTAAGAAAAATAGCTCTTTCTACTGGTAAAATTACAACTGTGGCTGGTAATGGTGAATCTGGATTTTCAGGAGATGGTGAATTGGCAAAAGATGCAAAACTATCTAACCCTACTGGTTTAGCTTTTAATAAAACTGGTGAATTATTTGTTGTAGATAGAGGTAATAATAGAATTAGAAAAATATCAGGTTTAGCTTCTGCAGATACTGATGAAGTTTCATTAGAAGCAAGTATTAAAGTATATCCTAATCCAAGTACAGATAAAATAACTATCGATATAAAAGATAACGTTGAATTAAAATATGTTTTAATGTTTGATTCTAATGGTAGTCAGGTAAAAGTGCAATTAAAAGACAAGTCTTTAAATGTTGCCAAATTACCAAGAGGTATTTATGTACTTAGAATTGCAACTTCTGAAGGTTCAACAGAACAAAAGGTTGTATTAGAATAAAAAATAACAATTATTTAATTAAAAGCCTCGATGACTATCGGGGCTTTTTTGTTATATTTCGGCTAGAATAAATAAAGTATGTCAAAAAAGAGATTTCAATATAAAAAGAAAGGTAATGTAGTTAAAGATTTATCTACAAAAATTTTAAAAACATTAAATCAAAATTCAAAACAGTCGTTTAATTATAAACAAATAGCTGCGAGTTTAGATATTACAGATGCTAATGGTAGACAACAAATTATACAAAATTTGGAAGCCTTAAAGCTAAAGGAAAGAATAGAAGAAACTGAAAAAGGTAAATATAAAATTATACAAAACGAACATTACCATGTTGGTATATTAGATGTTACATCTAATAAAAATGCCTATTTTATTTCAGATACTTTAGAGCACGATGCTTTTATACCAACGATAAATTTAAATCGTGGTTTAGATGGTGATACGGTAAAAGTTTATGTGTATAGAAGGCGAAATAATGATAAGTTCGAAGGTGAGGTAACTGAGATTATAGAACGTGCTAAAACTGAATTTGTTGGTGTTTTACAAATGAGTAAAAATTTCGGATTTGTAATACCTGACAACAATAAGATGTATGCAGATATTTTTATATCTAAAAATAATATCGACGGAGCAGAACATGGAGATAAAGTGTTGGCTGAATTGACAGATTGGCCAGATAATTCTAAGAATCCTTTTGGTAAAATTATTACAGTTTTAGGTAAACCTGGAGAACATGATACTGAAATTCATTCCATTTTATTAGAATATGGTCTTCCATATCAGTTTCCTGAAAAAGTTGAGGATGATGCCACTAAATTAGTAACTGAAGTGAGTGCAAAAGATATTTCGGAACGTCGAGATATGCGTAAAACTTTAACTTTTACTATAGATCCTAAAGATGCTAAAGATTTTGATGATGCATTGTCATTTAAAGAACTAGATAATGGTAATTTTGAAATAGGAATTCATATTGCAGATGTATCGCATTATGTGCAACCAGATACTATTTTAGATCAAGAAGCTTATGAAAGAGCAACTTCAGTATATTTAGTGGATAGAGTTGTACCTATGTTGCCAGAAGTATTGTCTAATGGAGTATGTTCTTTAAGACCTAATGAAGAAAAATTAACCTTTTCGGCCGTTTTTGAAATGGACCAAAAAGGACATGTTATAAACGAATGGTTTGGTAGAACGGTTACATATTCAGACCAACGTTTTGCATATGAAGAAGCTCAACATATAATAGAAACTTTTGAAAATACAATTCCTGAGGATATATCGATAACAGGCAAAAGTTATAAAGTAACTGATGAAATTGTAAAGGCAACTTTAAAGTTAGACGAACTGGCAAAAAAACTTAGAAAAAGACGCTTACAACAAGGAGCAATTACTTTTGATAGGGTAGAAGTGAAGTTTAATTTAAATGAAGATGCTGAACCAACTGGGGTCTATTTTAAAGAATCTAAAGATGCTAATAAGCTAATTGAAGAATTTATGCTTTTAGCTAATAAAAAAGTTGCTGAATTTGTAGGAAAAAAGAAAAATGGTACACCTACAAAAAATACCTTTATTTACAGAATACATGATGAACCCAATTCTGATAAACTAGCAGGTTTACAGGAAATTATAAGTAAGTTTGGATATAAAATTAATACCCAAACAAAAGAAACAACTTCTAATTCATTAAACAAGCTGTTAAGTGATGTTCATGGTAAGCCGGAAGAGAACATGATAGAAACTTTAACTATCCGTTCAATGAGCAAAGCAATTTATACTACTGATAATATTGGACACTACGGATTAGCATTTGACTATTACAGTCATTTTACATCACCTATTAGACGTTATCCTGATGTGATGACACATAGATTACTTCAACATTATTTAGATGGAGGAAAATCGCCCGATGCAGCACCTTATGAGAAAAGATGTGAACACTCTTCAGAAAGAGAGATGTTAGCCTCTAAAGCAGAACGTGATTCTATTAAATATATGCAGGTTAAATACATGCAAAATCATCAAGATGAAGAATTTGTAGGTGTGATATCTGGGGTTACTGAATGGGGTATTTATATAGAAATTATATCAAATAAGTGTGAAGGAATGGTGCGTACTCGAGATATTAAGGACGATTATTATATCTATGATGAAAAGCAATACGCTTTGGTTGGACAGTCTACAAAGAATTTATATCAGTTAGGAGATGAAGTTACTGTAAAAGTAAAAAAGACAGATTTAGAACGTAAACACTTAGATTTTTACTTGATAAATGGAAATGGTGATTAAAAATACGCTTTAAGCAAAATAATTATTCTGAAAAAGCGGTTAGTATATACATATACTAACCGCTTTTTAAATTAAAATTAATTTTTTTTATTAAAGTTAAAATAAAAGGTTAGAAATGCAATTTAGTCTTCCGTAGCATTTTCCATATATACTTCAATTGCCTCAAGTTCAAGATGAGATAATTTTGAGACAAAGGTATCAATATTCATCTGCATGATAGCTATTTGATCTTCGTCTGTGTCTACGATAGGTTCAACTTTTCCTTGTAAAAAGTCAGCAATACTTTTTTCTTGCTCATTATACGTTTCTACAATTGTTTTTATTGTAGGACCAACCTCTGAAGGCTGTTTAAAATGACAAGCATCACAAATGTTTTCGTTAAAAAGTTTTTCACCTAACTCTATTTGTATACTCAGATTTTTGTCTTGGGCTGCAGTAAGCTCATTATTTTCTGGTTTTGTTTTTTTGTTTTGACAACTTACTAAAGTAACTATAATCATAACGGCAATTGGAAGGAGATTTTTCATAAATCGTAATTTAGATTTACTCAAATCTAAAGAATGGTAGTTGGACTTGAAATGATATATATCAATTTTTAAAAATGCATGCTGGTTTAATAACTAAAAACGGCATATTTTAGTGACTCAGGTCACTAGCTGTTTATAGTATCTAGTTAATAAAACTATGACTAAATTAAAAACACTGATTTAGAATTGAAACGCCAATATTTTTAGTTACTAAATAGTAATGGCAATTAAATTTTCGTTTTAACAAATAATTATGCACAATTCACGTTTAATTACTACCTTTGTTTTATAAATTTTTAAGAAATGATATCAGCAACAATATTTTTAGGATGGCTAGGCGGTCAAGAAGTTATTATTATTGGGATAATAGTTCTACTACTTTTTGGAGGAAGAAAAATACCTGAATTAATGAAAGGTCTTGGTGGTGGAATTAAAGAATTTAAAAAAGCCACAAAGGATGAAGATGATGATAAAAAGAAAGAAAAAATTACAGATTAATCTATAATCTAAATAAAAAAAAGTCGCAATTTGCGACTTTTTTTATGCAATATAGTAAGGTTTTATTCTTCAATATTTTTATCATTATTCTTTTTTAACTCTGCTTTTTTCATGGCTTCACCAATTTGGTTACTAGCTGTAAAAGAAGCTACCATATTGTTAAGCATATCGCTACCAGCTTGTGGCGAATTAGGTAATAATATTAAGTTAGAATTGGTATGTTCACCAATAGATTGTAATGTATCATAGTGCTGCGTAACCACAATTAATGCCGAGGCTTCTTGCGAATTAATTCCTACTTTATTTAATACTTCAACAGATTCTTCTAAACCACGTGCAATTTCTCTACGTTGGTCTGCAATACCTTGTCCCTGTAAACGCTTACTTTCTGCTTCTGCTTTTGCTTTTTCAACAATTAAAATTCTTGCAGCATCACCTTCATATTGTGCAGCAGTTTTTTCTCTATCAGCAGCGTTAATACGGTTCATAGCTACTTTTACTTGTGCATCTGGATCAATATCTGTTACTAACGTTTTAATTATATCAAAACCATAATCTAACATGGCATCTTTTAATTCTTTTTTTACAGCAATAGCAATATCATCTTTTTTAACAAATACGTCATCCAATTTCATTTTAGGTACTTCGGCACGTACAACATCAAATACATAACTCGTAATTTGATCGTGTGGATACTCCAACTTATAAAATGCTTCATAAACTTTTTCTCTTATAATTACATATTGTACAGAAACTTTAAGTTTTACAAATACATCATCTAAGGTTTTAGTTTCCACAATTACATCTAATTGCTGAATTTTTAAGCTGACTTTACCAGCTATTTTATCTATAAAAGGTATTTTTAATTGAAATCCTGAGTGTCTTATACTTAAAAATCTACCGAATCTTTCAATAATCGCAACAGTTTGCTGTTTTACGATGAAAATTGAGGCGAAAAAAATTATTAATACAATAAAAATATAAGGAATGTATCCAATATATGCTTCCATAGTGTTTTTTGTTTAAGGTTAAAAAGTTTAAGTTGATAAAGTTAATGATAATTCTGTATTTTTGATGGATAAAGTATAAATAATGAAAAAAGTTGTAGGGATTATTGTTGCTATAGCGGCTGTTTTATTAATTGGTTATTTTCTATTTGTTTATTACGCCACTTACAGTGAAGGTTTTAGATCAGGAGAATTGATAAAAATTACGCATAAAGGACTATTATTTAAAACGTGGGAAGGTGAAATAAGCCAAGGTGTATCTGAATCACAACATTTTAGTTTTTCTGTAGAAGGCTCTGAAGATGAGGTTATTCAACAACTAAAAGATATGCAAGGGCAACAGGTAAAATTGACTTATAAAGAGCGTTTTGCCACATTTCCATGGTTGGGTGATACCAAGTATTTTGTTACTGAAGTAGAAAAAACGATTAGAGAATAGCTTATTAGATAAAGATAATATGACATCAAAATTTAAAACATCATCTGATTCTGAGATTATTTTAACAGAATTAATGCAACCAAATTATTCTAATTTTAGTGGTAAAATTCATGGTGGGTTTATTTTGTCATTAATGGATAAAGCTGCTTTTGCCTGTGCATCTAAATATTCTGGACAGTATTGTGTAACGGCATCAGTGAATAGGGTCGATTTTTTAAACCCTATTGAAGTGGGAGAGTTGGTAACCATGAAAGCTCAAATAAATTACGTTGGTAATACTTCTATGGTGGTTGGTATTCGTGTGGAATCTCAAAACATACAAACAGGTGAGATCAAACATTGTAATTCTTCTTACTTTTCTATGGTTGCTAAAGACGAAAAGGGAAAAAATGTAAAGGTCCCTGGGTTAATTATTAGAAATAATAATGAAATGAGAAGGTTTTTAAGATCTATTAAAAGATTAAAATCAAGTAATGAAAGAGATCAAGAATTTAAACTAGAAAATTTTAATCCTGATCTTTATAAAAATCACCTAGATTCTTACAATATTAAATTTCAATATTAATTTTTAATCAAAAGCACAGAACCTAACAAGGTTTAAAAGATTTAGAATAAATTCCCTAACTTATTATTATTAATTTCATGTTAGAGATTCTTTATTGCTCTTTGAATGCGTTCTATAGTGTCTTCCTTACCAATTAAGTTCATTATATCAAAAATATGAGGACCTTGCATCGCTCCGACTAAACTCAATCGTAACGGTTGCATAACCTTACCAAATCCAATTTCTTTGTTTGTAATCCATTCTTTTACAATAGTCTCAATATTATTTGAAGTAAAATCTTGTATTGGGCTAAGCACTGAAACTAATTCATTCATTAATTCTGGAGTACCTTCTTTCCATTGTTTTTTGGCTTTATCATCATAAGATGTTGGGGCAATAAAAAAGAAACTACCTAAGCTCAATAAGTCAGAAACAAAAGTGGCTCTCTCTTTTATTAATGAAACTACTTGTTTGATATAGTTTTTATCCTCTAAATGTTTGGCTGTTTTTTTAAATGATTCCATTAAAATTGGATTGGAATTCATTGCTAAAATATGAAGAGAGAACAAATCAGCTAATTCATCATCATTTTTTAGTTGCAGGTATTGTTGGTTAAACCATTTCGTTTTGTCCGGATTAAATTTTGCACCAGCTTTACTTACATGTTTTAGACTAAAAGAGTTGATAAGTTCTTCTAATGAATAAATTTCTTTTTCAGAACCGCTACCTTCGTTCCAGCCTAATAAAGCTAACATATTAACAACAGCTTCTGGAAAATAACCATCTTCTTTGTATCCACGTGAAACATCTCCGTTATTTCGCCATTCCAATGGAAAAACAGGAAAGCCTAATTTGTCACCATCACGTTTGCTTAATTTACCTTTACCTTCTGGTTTT
The DNA here is from genome assembly GCF_006065315.1 of Aureibaculum algae. Lineage (GTDB taxonomy): Bacteria > Bacteroidota > Bacteroidia > Flavobacteriales > Flavobacteriaceae > Aureibaculum > Aureibaculum algae. The sequence continues at coordinate 5,126,104 of NZ_CP040749.1, forward strand.
AGAATAAGAGGTAAGTGAGCAAATTCTGGAGCATCCCAACCAAAGGCTCTATACAATAATATGTGTAATGCCATTGAAGGCAACCATTCTTCACCACGTATAACATGACTTATTTCCATTAAATGATCATCTACAATATTTGCTAAATGGTAGGTTGGCATTCCGTCCGATTTGAACAAAATTTTATCATCCAACACATTGGTATCAATTGTTATTTCTCCTCTAATAATATCATTGAGTAACAACGTCTCATTTTCGGGCGATTTAAAACGAATTACATACTTTTCACCAGAATCAATTCTTTTTTTAACTTCATCTGCATCAAGCGATAATGAATTGTCTAATTTTAACCGGTTATGCCAGTTGTATATAAATGTTTTACCCTTAGCTTCATGGTCTTTTCTATGAAAATCTAATTTTTCAGAAGTATCAAAAGCATAGTAGGCATTACCATTTGCAATTAATGTATCAATATGTTTTTTATAAATTTCTTTACGTTCAGATTGTCGGTATGGTCCGTGGTTTCCACCAATTTCAGGTCCTTCATCAAAAGGAAAATTAAGCCAATTAAGAGCATCTACTATATATTTTTCAGCACCTTCTACATAACGGTTTTGGTCAGTATCCTCAATTCGTAGAATAAAAGTACCACCATTATTTTTAGCAAATAAATAATTGAATAATGCGGTTCTAACACCACCAATATGTAATGGTCCTGTTGGACTAGGAGCAAATCTTACCCGTACGTTGTTAATCATTTCGTTAAAATTAGAGTGCAAAGATAGTATTTGACAATGAAAATGCTATTTTTGAGTTTAAATATCTTTTACTTAAAATTCCAATCTGCTAACGTAGTGGCACTAAGGTTTACTATTAAATTTATAAATGAATAAAAAAACGCTAATAACTTCTATTTTACTCTTGGTTGCTTTTTATAGCTTTTCACAAAATGAAAAACTTGATGATGAGAAGTTGAGCATTAATAAAGGGCGACCCAATTATATTGGAGTTACCATGGGTTTTGGTGCTGGAAACTTTAGAGATTTTGCTACTTCACCACTTATTTATAATGGAAATCCTTTTTATTTATCATTGTCAACATTAAAAATGGACAATAAAAGAGAGACGGAATCTGTGTTTTCTTTTGCTTTTGGCAACTATAATAGTATTTATAACAATCATTCAGCAAGCAGTAATGTTTATATTTTTTCTCTTTTTCATTCAGAGTTGTTTCAACTAAATAAGTTGAGTTCTGAAAAATGGAATGTAAAAATTGGAGGGTTATTAAATGCTACAGCTAATTTGAGATTTAATCCGTCACTTTTAAATAATGATTTTGGTTATGAAATAATCCCAACTTTATTTGGTTCTATGAAAGTTACTAGAGATATAAGTCGCGAAAGAGTAAAGAACAAAAAGTTCTTATTTATAAAATACAAACTAAAATCAACATCAAGAAATTTAGCATTTAAACTGAATGTTGGATTGATAAATAGTGCTTATCGCAATGGTTATGTATATACAGGCCAATCTTCAATTTTAAATGAACTCAAAGCATTTGATGATTATCAATTTAAATTTTTTTCAGGGTTTCGGATGAATACGGTTTTAGATTATACGGTTGCTTTGAAAAATAAGAATAAAATTCAATTTTCTTATTTATGGGATGCTTATAAAACCGGAGGTGATTTTAATAAATTAGAAATGGCTCAGCATACATTTAAGATTACATTATTATTTAATACCAATAATAAATAAGCATATATTAGGTAATTACTGCTTTTCGCTGAAATTTCTCAAGGAAGCAAAATAGAAATGATGTATTTTAAACATTTAAGTAATAGAAAATTTGGAGGTTGGATTAATTTTATTGACATGAAAAAATTAATAATATGTATTGCATTATGTTCACTCTTTTCTTGTGAAAAGGCATTGTTTGAAGAGGATATGGCATCGACTGATCCTAAGGTTAATTTTGAATACTTGTGGAAGGAATGCAATGAAAAATATTCATATTTTGAATTGAAAAACATTGATTGGGATGCAATAAAATCAAAATATGAGGTGAAAATATTTGATGGAATGTCTCAAGATTCTTTATTTAATGTTTTGGGAGCCATGTTAACTGAATTAAAAGATGACCATACAAATTTAATTTCGAACTTTAATGTTTCTAAGTTTGGGGTAAAATATTTAGGTCAAGATAATTTTGATTGGAGAATTATTGAAGATCATTATTTAAACCAAGATTATTATACTTCTGGACCATTTAAACATAATTTTATAGACAATGGTAATATTGGTTATGTGCGTTTTGCATCGTTTCCGGGTACCATTGATGGAGCTAATTTTGGGTTTGTTTTAAATAGATATAAGAATACGAAAGGACTTATTTTAGATTTAAGAGAAAATGGAGGAGGAGCTGTTAGTGATGTGTTTAATTTGTTAAATAGATTTGTTGAAAGTAAGACTTTAATTAATTATTCAAGAATTAAGTCGGGACCTGAACATAACGATTTTTCTGAAGACGAACCGGTTTATATTTCACCTTACAATGGAATAAGATATAAAAACAAGGTTGCGGTGTTAACTGATAGAGGTACTTATAGTGCAGGCTCTTTTACTGCTCTCGCAACTAAGGCACTTCCTAATTTGATGCTCATTGGAGATACTACTGGTGGCGGTTTAGGTTTACCCAATGGAGGACAGTTACCTAATGGATGGTTTTATCGATTTTCTGTAACACAGGCGTTAACATTAGATAAAAATCCTGATTATGAAAATGGTGTTCCACCCGATATAAAAGTACTTTTTAATTGGGGTGATTTAACAAAAGATGAAATTATTGAACGTAGCATCTTAGAATTACAATAAATTTGCGTTTCTTAAGATAAAACAACAATAAGAAAAAAGAAATTTGAATAACTTCAATAACATACAACAAAAATTACAACAGTTCATTAAAAAGTACTATACCAATGAATTGATAAAAGGACTCATATTATTTATATCCTTTGGTTTACTGTATTTTTTAATTACTGTATTTATTGAGTACTTTTTATGGTTGCCACCATTTGCAAGAAGTGTGTTGTTTTTTGTTTTTATTGCTGTAGAGCTTGGTTTATTTATAAAATTTATTGCCATTCCTTTAGCAAAGTTATTTGGTTTACAAAAAGGAATATCTTTATCAGAGGCTTCTTTTATAATAGGTAAACATTTTTCTGAGGTTGATGATAAATTGTTAAATGTATTGCAACTAAATGAGGATAAAAATCAATCAGAATTATTATTGGCTAGTATTGAACAAAAATCCAAAAATTTAGAGCCGATACCGTTTATAAATGCAATCAGTTTCAAAGGAAATATTAAATATCTTAAATATTTATCCATTCCAATTTTAATATGGATTTTTATGTTACTTACAGGTAACAATTCAATATTTAATGAAAGTTTTGATAGGGTAGTTCATTATAAAACTGCTTATGAACCACCTGCTCCTTTTTCTTTTGTAGTATTAAATGATAAGTTGCAAGATGTAGAAGGACAACCATTTAATTTGATTGTTGCAACGGAAGGAAGTGTTGTACCTGAAAATGTAACTATTCATTTCAACAATGAGAGTTATATGTTAAAAGATTTGAATGGTAATTTTACGCATCAATTCAATAACCTAAAGGAACCAATAGAATTTTATTTAGAGGCTAATGATGTACGATCTAGGCCATATCAATTAGAGGTTTTAAGAACCCCAAATGTTACTGGGTTCGAAATGTATATGAATTATCCTGCATATACAGGAAAGAAGGATGAACTTATTAAAAACACAGGTAATGCTGTTATTCCTGAAGGATCTACAGTAACCTGGAATATAACTACAAAAGCGACTGATTCAATGAAATTTGTATCCGAAAAGAGGAATGCATTTACACTGAAGTCTGATAATAATTTTTCTATTTCTAAACGGGTTAGTAATACTTTGAACTATCAAATAACAACCTCTAACCGTGGTTTAAAAGATTATGAAAAACTTGATTATACACTGCAAGTAATTAAGGATGAATATCCGAAAATTGAAGTAAAATCAGATATTGATTCAGTAAGTAGAGGTCCTGTACAATTTGTAGGACAATTGAGTGATGATTATGGACTTAAGAAGCTTCAATTGGTCTATTATGATGTGAAAAATAAAAAAGCATTGCAAATAGCACCGATTAATGTTAATAAATCAACCTTTGAAGAGTTTTACTATATTTTTTCACCTGAGATATTGAAGATTGATTTGGGTAAAGCTTATGAAATGTATTTTGAGGTTTATGATAATGATGGTTCAAATGGGAGTAAGGTAACAAAAAGTCAAATATTTGCTTATTATAATAAAACACAGCAAGAAATTACGGATGATTTACTAAAAGAACAAAAACAGAATTTAGAAGAGCTTAATAAGATAAATAATAATAGTGAAAAACTGAATAAGGAGTTAGATGAGTTCTCTAAGAAGTTAAGAAAGAAGTCTGACTTAAATTGGAATGATAAAAAGGAATTTGATCAGTTTTTAAAAAGGCAAGAGCAGTATAAACAAATGCAAGAAAAACATACTGAAAACTTGAAAGAGAATTTAGATGAACAAGAGCGAAATGATGAAAATGCTGAAATTAAAGACAAAAAGGAAGTGTTAAAAAAACGCATTGAGGAGGTACAAGAACTTCAAGAGAAAAATAATTTGTTAGATCAATTAAAAAAAATGTCTGAAAAGCTTGAAAAAGAAGAGATGTTGAATAAATTGGATAAACTAACAGAACAGAACAAACAAGAAAAAAAGACGCTGGAAAGATTGTTAGAACTATCTAAACGATTTTTTGTTGAGAAAAAGGCAGCACAAATCACTCAGAAATTGGATTCTTTGTCTGGCAAGCAAGAAGAAGAATCTAAAAAAGAAGAAAGTAAAATACAAGATCAAAAAGAACTTAATAAGGAATTTGAATCCATAAAAAAGGATTTTGAGGAATTGAGAAAACAAAATGAAAATTTAGCTCAACCAATGAAATTTCCTGATACTAAACAAGAAGAAAAGATAATTGAAGAGCTGATGGAAAGAGCTAAGGAAAATTTAGAAAATAAAGAAGCTCAAGAGAATAGTTCAAATAAGCCAGATCAAAACGATCAAAGAAAAAAGGATGCTAAGACCAATCAAAAAGCAGCTGCAAAAAAACAAAAAGAATTAAGTAAAAAGATGGGTGGTGCTATGATGGAAATGCAAGGGGAAATGCTTCAAGAAAACATTGATGATCTTAAGGCAATTTTGGAGAATTTATTGACATTTTCATTTGATCAAGAAAAATTATTGGATGCTTTTGATGGTATAGACGCAAGCCATGCAGAATTTCCTAAATTGCTTAGGAAGCAACAGATAATCAAAGAAAACTTTGAGCATATCGATGATAGTTTGTATACACTTTCATTACGTGTACCACAATTAACAACAAAGATTCAAGAGGATTTGGCTGATGCTCATTATAATTTAAATAAGTCTTTAGATAATATTGCTGAAAATTATGTTGTACCGGGTAGATCGAACCAGCAGTACACCATGACCGCTGCTAATAATTTGGCGGATATGTTAAGTGATATGTTAAACAGCCTACAAAACCCTAGTATGGGTCAAGGTAAGGGCAAAGGTGGAAAACCGGAATTTAGTCTTCCTGATATTATTAAGAAGCAAGGAGAGTTACAGGAAAAAATGAAGGAAGGTATGAAGAAGGGAGAAGGAGAAAAGAAAAAGGGTAAGGATGGTGAAAAAGGAAAAGAGGGAGAACCAAAAGGTGGTGACGGTGGAAGTGAACAAATGAGTGGTGAACAATATCAAATTTATCAAGAACAGAATGCTTTGAAGGAGGCTTTAAAAGAAATGATGGGTAAAGATGGAAAAAATGGGGCAAAAGGGCAGAAGGCAATAAAACAAATGGAACAATTGGAAAAACAATTACTAGACAAAGGTTTTAATAATGATGTTTTGCAACAGATGCAGCAGTTGGAACACGAACTTCTTAAGTTGGAGGATGCTCAGTTAGAGCAAGGTAAGGATACGAAAAGAAAGTCGGAAACTAATAAAAATAACTTTGAACAAAGAACGATTCCTGAAATTAAGGGTGATAAACTCTTCTTTAGTAAGGATGAAATTTTAAATAGAGAACCCTTGCCTTTACGTAATAATTATAAAAAGAAAGTGCAACAGTATTTTAAAGAAACAGTAAAAGAATGATAGAATTTAATTATCAAAAGGAGTTTGAATTTAACAATTCAAATGATATAAGTAATTGGTTGTCAGAGGCTATTAGAGAGGAAAGTTACAAAGAGGATGCTATTAATTATATCTTTTGTGATGATGAATATTTATTAGAATTGAATGTTAAACATTTAGAACACAACACGTTAACTGATATAATTACGTTTGATTATAACCTTGGAAAATTGATAAGTTCAGATATTTTTATAAGCATTGATCGAGTGTTAGAAAATTCGGTTAAGTATGCTGTTAAGTTTGATGATGAATTAAATCGTGTTATGATTCATGGTATACTTCATTTATGTGGTTATAAAGACAAGACAAAAGAGGAGAAGCTACTTATGCGAGAGAAAGAGGATTATTACTTATCTTTGCGGACTTTTAAATAATGTAACTCGGGATGTTTTAGATATAATGAATAACACGCTATTCATAAAGTTGATACATTTTAGAGATTTTTAACAGTAACAACAATTATCCCATTGAGGAATAAAGGAACAGATTGTTCCACGTGAAACATACATCATCAGCTTTATTTAATGTTATGATAGATTTATGAATGATCTGTGACCTTTAAAAATAATAACTAGTATCACATAAAACAATGAGTATTTTTCAAGACATATATGATGTAATTGTAGTTGGTGGTGGTCATGCGGGTAGTGAAGCTGCAGCGGCTAGTGCTAATATGGGCTCTAAGACCTTACTAATTACCATGAGCTTACAAAATATCGCTCAGATGAGTTGTAACCCTGCTATGGGTGGTATTGCTAAAGGACAAATTGTTAGAGAGATTGATGCCTTGGGTGGTTATAGTGGAATTGTTTCTGATAAGTCTGCTATTCAATTTAAAATGCTGAATAAATCTAAAGGACCTGCTATGTGGAGTCCAAGGGTTCAGAGTGATAGAATGCGATTTGCTGAAGAGTGGAGAAATATGTTGGAGCAAACTGAGAATTTAGATTTCTTCCAGGATATGGTCAATGGTTTGATTGTAGAAAATGGAAAAATCACAGGTGTAAAAACGGGTTTGGGATTGACTATAAAGTGTAAGTCGGTTATTTTAACAGCAGGTACTTTTTTAAATGGGTTAATACATATTGGTGATAAAAACTTTGGTGGAGGTAGAGCAGGTGAAAAAGCTTCAACAGGTATCACTGAAGATTTAGTAAAGTTAGGGTTTGAATCTGGTAGAATGAAAACAGGAACACCACCCAGAGTAGATGGTAGGTCTTTAGATTATTCTAAAATGACAGAGCAACCTGGAGATGTTAAACCAGAAAAATTCTCATATACAAAGTTAACAAAACCATTAGTACATCAAAAGTCTTGTCATATGACTTATACGAGTCTTGAAGTACATGACTTGTTACGGACTGGTTTTGATAGGTCTCCAATGTTTAATGGTAGAATACAAAGTATTGGTCCAAGATATTGTCCTTCTATAGAGGATAAGATTGATAGGTTTGCAACCAAAGATAGGCATCAAATGTTTATTGAACCTGAAGGATGGAATACTGTTGAGGTCTATGTAAATGGTTTTTCAACTTCTTTACCTGAAGATGTTCAAGCAAAAGCATTACGTAAAGTTGCAGGATTTGAACATGTAAAGTTTTTTAGATTTGGTTATGCAATAGAGTATGATTATTTTCCTCCAACACAATTAAAGCATACGCTAGAAACTAAACTGGTGGAGAATTTATATTTTGCAGGTCAGATTAATGGAACTACTGGTTATGAAGAAGCGGGTTCGCAAGGTTTAATGGCGGGTATTAATGCGGCTTTAAAAATACAAGAGCGTGAGCCATTTATATTAAAACGTAGTGAAGCGTATATAGGCGTTTTAATAGATGATTTGATCACTAAAGGTACAGAAGAACCTTACAGGATGTTTACGTCAAGAGCGGAGTATAGAACTTTGTTAAGACAAGATAATGCTGATTTACGATTAACACCAATGTCTTATGAGATAGGATTGGCGTCAATAGAACAATTAGATCGCGTTCATGAAAAGCAAGAAAAAACAGACTTGTTTGTTGCTTTTCTTAAAGAGACAAGTATAAAACCCGAAGATGTAAATCCAATCTTGATAAACAAAAAAACGGCTGAGGTTGATCAGTCTATGAAGATGATTAAATTGGCTTCTCGACCACAATTAGATTTTGATGATGTAAGACAGTTCCCAGGTGTTAATGATTTTATTATTGATAATATTATTGACGATGAAATTGTTGAGCAAACTGAAATTCATGTAAAATATGCTGGTTATATAGAAAAGGAAAAGAACAATGCTGATAAACTGAATAGGCTAGAAAACATTTCTATTCCTTCGGATTTTGATTATCATAAATTGAAATCATTGTCTTTTGAGGCTCGCGAAAAATTGTCAAAAATTCAACCAACGAGTATATCTCAGGCAAGTAGAATTTCTGGTGTTAAACCAAGTGATGTTTCTGTATTGTTGGTTTATATGGGTAGATAGTTAAATAAACATTCTTATCATATATTATTGAGTATTGGTTGTACCATTATTAATCCATATAATTACTAAGGGTTCCACGTGAAACAAAATTCTAAAACTAATTTAAATTCTAAAACTTTAAAAAAGGAAGTTGTTTTAAAACAGAATCTATCCATGTTAAGTAGGTTTTTGTTCTCTTGCCATTTCTGTTTTTTATTATGATGTTGAGTGTCTTCAATAGGTATTTTTTATTGTTTAGTTTGTTATGCATTCCGGTTTTAGGTTTGAATTATAAGTATGTAATTAAAAATAATTTTGAAAATAAATTAGTAATTAGAACGTACATTTTTCCGTTCTTTTCTCAAAAGAAAACGTTGTTGTATCCAAATTATATTTCCATAGTCCATCAGGGTTATAAGGAAGCCAGAGGTTGGATGTGGTACCCTACAGTTTTTGGTGAAGATCGTTACAAACTGTATGTTATAAAGTTCTTTGATGGAAATAAACAAGATACAGTCTTTAAAACTTCTAACAAAAAAGAAGCTATTCGAAAGGCTAATGAACTTTCAAAATTATTAAAAGTAAAAATTCATAACACATTAAAAGCATAGTTCCACGTGAAACAAATATTAAAATCCCCAATCAAAAACAATACATTAGAACCTTATATTTCTTGCGAAGACTATACGGTTTCACATGAAACATTTTCTATTAGTATAGATAAGGAATCTGAATTGTTGGTAACAACGCCACAACCAAAAGAAGAAGATCTAGGAAAATATTATGAAAGTGAAGACTACATTTCGCATTCGGATACAAAAAAATCTGTTGTAGATAAATTATATCATTCAGTTAGAAGTTACACCATAAAGAAAAAGGTAAAACTTATTAATTCTTTAAATGCTGATGAAAAAACTATTTTAGATATTGGTGCTGGAACGGGTGACTTTTTAGCCGCCTGTAAAAATGATGGATGGAAAGTTACAGGGGTTGAGCCAAACGAAAAAGCGGTAGAACTATTGAATTCCAAATTAGGAGGCTCTAGAGTTCAAATTTTTTCTGATATCAATGAATTGAATTCTGAATCTTATGATGTCATAACCATGTGGCATGTGTTAGAACATGTTCCAAATCTGAAAGAATATATTGCCAAATTAAAATTGCTTTTAAAACCAAATGGAACATTAATTGTAGCCGTTCCAAATTTTAAAAGTTTTGATGCAAATCATTATAAAGAATTTTGGGCAGCCTATGATGTGCCGAGACACCTTTGGCATTTTTCTAGAAAATCTATCTCAGATCTATTTGGGCAAGAAAACATGAAAGTAGAAAAAGTACTGCCAATGAAGTTTGACTCTTTTTATGTTAGTTTACTTTCGGAAAAATACAAAACAGGAAAGTCAAACTTAGTAAAGGCATTCTGGGTAGGATTAAAGTCAAATAGTAAGGCGAGATCCTCTAAAGAGTATTCATCTTTGATTTATGTGATAAAAAACGCTTAATATTTATTTTAAGAGGTTTTAAGCTCTTTTGCCGCTGTTAATGGTGTTACATTATAAACCTCGACAGAAGCTCTTTAAAAAGATAGTGTTTTAAGGTCGCTTTCTATAAATAGTACCTATAAGTATTCAAAGTCTTATAAATTATACTTATAACATTAATTTTAGATATAGAGCGAGGTTATTTTTATATATTTGCCAAAATTTAAAAGAAACGTAAAGAATGAAAAAATTAGTAATTGTAGTTATCGTTGCACTTGGATTATTCTCTTGTCAACAATCTGTAAAAATCGCTTATGTGGATGTTGAAGAAATAATGAAAGAATATAAGGGCACTAAAGAAACTGAAGCCACTATGAAAGTAAAGTCAGATAAGTTGAAGGCTGAACTAGATAGTTTAATTTCTAATTGGCAAAACAAAGCTAAAGTTTATCAAGATAATATTCAGAAAATGTCTGCAAATGCTAGAGCCGAAAGAGAGCAGGTTTTAATGCAAGAGCAACAGCAAATAAATCAACGTCAACAAGTTATACAACAACAGGTACAAGCTGAAGGTCAAGAAAGTTTAGAAGCGTTGTCAAAGGAAATTAATGATTTCGTAAAGACATATGCTCAAGGTAAAGGCTACAATTTTGTATTAGGTACTACTGGAAGTAATGGAACAGTAATGTATGGTGAAGAAAAAGCGGATATTACTGACGATGTTTTGGTACAATTAAACAAATCTTACAAAAATAAAGAGTAATTTCAAACTACTTATAATCAACACGTTAGGCCTGATAATTTATTTTATCAGGCTTTTTTTTGTTAATAAGTTGTTGATAACAAATACTTAATTATAAAATCTGTCGTTATGAATAAGCTAACAGAACTTAGATTTAATAATGAAGAAATTTATATTATTTACAACGCTATTGTGTTTTTCAATTTCAGTTTTTTCACAAACTGCTGAGAGTAAGTATTTAATAAAATACTTAGAAACCAATACTACACAACCAGATTATGGTGTAACTTTTTTAAGTGACAATCAGTTTATATACAAATCTCCAAACACTGAAAAAATTAGTACGAATAGTTTGAAGCTATCTGAATCAAATTTATTTTTGGCAACTTTAGGTGAAGAAGGAGACATTGTTGAGAAAAAACAAATCCAGGGATTACCAACAAATAAGGTAACAAAAACTGGAGCGTCTTATAGTTCAGATTTAAGAACTGTTTACTATTCAGCTAAGAAATATAGAAAGACACCTAAGAGAAAAGATAAAGAGCAATTGTTTAAGGCTGAAGTTGATGCTGAAGGAAATTGGATTAACGTTAAAAAATTACCATTTTCAAATGATCGTTATTCTTTTGGGGAACCTTCTTTAAGTAAAAGTGGTAAAGAGTTATATTTCACGTCTGATATGCCTTCTTCATTAGGTGGGTTAGATATCTTTATGGTAGCCATAAATGATGATGGTAGTTTTGGAGACCCTATTAATATGGGCAATAAAATTAATACTTCTGGAAATGAAGTGACACCTTATATTACTGAAGATTTAACATTATACTTTTCATCTGACAATCATAAAGACGGATTAGGTAATTTAGATATCTATACGATTGATCTAAAAAATCCAACGGCCATTGCCAAACATTTAGATGCTCCAATTAATAGTTTAAATGACGATTTTGCTTTTATTATTAATGGTAGTGATAGTAAGGGTTATTTTTCTTCAAACAGATTACAAGGTCAAAACAATTATGATATTTATTCTTTTTTAGTTGAAAAAACAAAAGAGGATGGTCCTTGTGTTCAAGAAATTACGGGTATCGTAAAAGATAATGGTACACAAGAAATAATTGAGGATGCAATTATTACATTATATGACGGAGAAAATGCAGAAATTGAAGAGTTTAGAACAGATGCTGATGGTATGTATTCTATAACCCTAGACTGTAATAAAACATATACAATTAAAGCAGGAGCTAAAAATTACAATACGGAAGATCATATTGTGAATACAGCTAATTATTTAGAAGCACCAACGTTGGAAGCCAACAAATTTTTAATTAAGAAATCAGCTGAAGAAATTGAAAATGATAATACACTAATAGGTTCAATTGAAGATGAAGAAACAGTTATCGCTGTAGCTGAGGAAATCAAGGAAGTTAAAAAGAGTATTGAAGAAGCAGAAGAAAAGGAGGCTTATAAAGAGGAGGTAGAAACGATGGCTAATGTGGTTGAGACTGCTACTTCTGCAGAAGAAGATGAAGCTACCGTTGAAGCTGTTTATTTCGGATTTGACAAATCAATTATTACAGCTAAGGCAGCTAGAGAATTAGATAAGTTAGGTGATATATTAAGGAATAATAAGAGTATTCATGTGGAGTTATCATCTTATACAGATTCAAGAGGTAATAGTGATTACAATTTAAAGCTATCAGAACGCAGGGCAAGAGCATCAGCTGATTATTTAGTATCTCAAGGTATTGATAGAAGCAGAATAAAAGCGAAAGGGTATGGAGAAAGTAAAATGGTGAATAAATGTATAGATGGAATTGAGTGTAGTGAAGCTGCACATGAAAAGAATAGAAGAACTGAAATTGCATTTATAAATCCACAAGCTTCAATAGAAAATTTTGATAATAATTCAGTAAGTGATCAAACCGAAATTTTCGAAGAAAAAGTTAAAGAGTCAGTTCAAAAAGTTGTAGAAACTTCTAGTTATAATGAGACAGAAAAAATAGAAACTTTGATAGAAGAAAGTGATGATATAGAAGAAGCAATTGAGCCAGAAATAGAAATTGTAAATGTAACTTCTACTCCAGTTAATAGTTTATCCGAAAATGATAAACCAATTATAACTGAAGAATTAAAAGAAGATGTAGTCATTAAAGAATCTATTATTGAAAACAAAAAAAAAGAGGAAGTATTAGTTTCTGAATCATTAACTAATAATGTAACCACAACTAATGAAATAGAAAATAAAACAAGTGCCTTAAATGAATCTAATCCTGAAGAGGAAACTTTAAGTGAAGAAGCAAAATGGTTAAACAATGAAATTGAAAAAAGTAACGAAGACTATAATTCAATAGAAGCTGAAAAAACGGAGAAAAAAAAACCTCAGTTGATAGTACCAATAACGGAAGAAAATCAGAAAACCTCAGTTAAAAATGAACCTATCGATGAAGATATTAACAAATTAGTTGCCACTGCTAAGGCTGAAGAAAAAGTAGCGGAAAAGTTTAACTTTGAACGTGAAGATGCCCAAACGAAAAGTGCAATTAGTACAACTGATCCAAACGACTTGTTGGCCGATTTAAAAGCTAAACGAGAATCTGAGGAAAATGATATCAATCAATCAGAAGTAAAGCAAATAGAAAAAAAAGTAACAGCAGCAATTGAGCCAACAACTAAAAAAGAGGTAGTTCTTAAAGCTAGTGAGGTAAGTGTAAAAGCCATGCAAAGCAAAAGAGGTAAATATGTTGAAACGTATAATGCAAAAAAGATAAATGCATTGCGTGTAATTTTTAGAATTCAACCGAACACAAAAGCCGTTAAGGGTTACAAAGATGCTTATGTTGTTATAAAATCGCCACAAGGAAAAATAGTCAATGAAAAAGGTGTATTTACTTTAGAAAATGGAGATAATCAACCATATACGGATTTAACTACACTTTATTATAATAAACAAAGTATTAAGGCGGTAATGTTCATTGATAAAATAGTGCATAAATTCACTAAAGGAACATATACTGTTAATATTTTTATTGACGGGGTAGATGTAGGGGAAAATGTTTTAACGCTATCTTAAAATATAAACACCAAATACAGTTACCATAAAGTAAACTACAATGGTCATAGCTCCTGCGTAATCCTTTGCAACCCGCTGACCGAACAACAACATTAATAATATTTTTGAGGCTATTACAGCGGCTAATAAGCCTATTGTAGTACTTTCAGAAATATATACTTGTATTATGCCTACGATACTTAAAAAACCTACAATTACTTCACTTACCAAAATGATAATTAGTAATAACGGCACACTATTTCTTAGAAATGTTTTTGCAAAATGATCTTTTAAAAAAGATACATTTCCTTGCCAATCTGTTATTTTGTCTATACCAGATTGTAAAAAGGTAATGGTAATAAATACTAAGATTAAAAGTTGTGGGGCAAATTTTATACCTGTGTTATATAGGTTTTCCATGGTTATTGGTTTTAATCAAAGATAAGGAAAAAACCCCCATTTTTCAGGGATGCAATAAACCCCGCCATTCATGTATCAAATTGTACAATAATCATTTAATTTTGGGGTTATATAGTACTATTGTAGCGTATACGCAGTATTCTAACTTAACCCTTTTATAATGAAGTTCTTAAATCGTATTTTTAGCCTATTCTTATTATTGATAATTGTAATATCATGTAAAAAAGAAAATCCCCAAGAAGATACTGATAACCTTTTTAAATTTAAAGATTATATTTATTACACTACTTCAGGTGTTGTCTCTGTTACTGAATCTTTACAAATAGGTTTGGCGAAAGAAGTGGAAGGTTGGGAGCCTGATACAGAAATTTCAGAAGATCTTATTACGATATCACCAGCTGTAAAAGGAAAATTAAAGGCATTAAATTCTAGAACATTTGTTTTTAACCCGGATGAAAATTTAAAACCAGATACCGAATATACAATAACGGTAAACCTTTCAAAAATGTACTTAAACTTGCCATCAGAGTTTAAAGAATACACGTTTAAGTTTAAAACAATTAAACCAAATTTTGCTTTAAATACAAATAACTTACAATCATATAGTAAAGAATGGCAATACATTGAAGGTGTTTTACGCTCTGCTGATGTAATTCCATTAGAAATAGTAGAAAAATTAGTTAGTGTAACTCAAAATGGCAAACCATTGTCCGTAAAATGGTTGCCTGTATCACATAATTCTTCGGTATATCAATTTAAAATTGATAGCATACAACGATTAAAAGACGATTCAGAAATAGATATAAAATGGTCAGGTAAAGAAGTTGGAATTGATAATGTAGGTGAAGCAAAAAGAGTTATCCCTGGTATTAGCAATTTTTCAATCGTGAATGCAGATGTAATTCAATCACCTGAACAACATTTAGCATTAAATTTTTCAGATCCAATTAAAAAGCAACAGAATTTTAAAGGTTTGGTTGCAATAGCAGGAGCTCAAAATTTAAAATATGTAGTTGATGGAAATGTATTAAAAGTTTATCCAGGAACACGATTAAAGGGTAATGTACAAGTAGATGTTTTTTCTGGTATAACCAATGTATACGGTTTTAAATTCAAGAAAAAATTCTCGGAACAAATTGCTTTTGAAGAGCTAAAACCAGCGGTTAAATTAATGAGTAATGGTGTAATTCTGCCAGATTCAAAAAATTTGCAACTCAATTTTGAAGCCGTTAATTTAAAAGCGGTAGACATTAGAGTTATAAAAATTTTTGAGAACAATATTTTACAATTCTTACAAGAAGAAAATCTTAATGGTATTAATAGTTACAGTATAAGACGTGTTGGTCGTCGTGTAGCTAAACAAACCATGACGTTAATAAAATCTGATATAGAAAATGACGGTAAATGGAAAACCTATGCTGTAGACCTTTCTAAGATGATTAAAGCAGATCCTGGGGCGATTTATAGAATTGAATTAAGTTTTACCCAAGAGTATGCTTTAAATACTTGCGATGGAAGTCAATTGGTTACTAACGTTGAAACTGAAGATTACGATGCGTATTTTGAAGAGGATGATTATGATGATACCAACCTTGCCGAAGATGAATTAGAAGAACGCGAAGAACAATATTGGGATAACTTGATTTACAATTATAAAAACCACAGATATTATAATTGGGAGGATAGAGAAAACCCATGTAAAGAGGCGTATTATTTTAATGAAAATAATATTGCTACGGCTAATGTAATGGCAACCAATTTAGGTGTTATTGCCAAAAAAGGAGTTGATAAATCGTATCATTTTGCCGTAACAGATATTTTAACAACCACTCCTATTTCTGGTGCAAAAATAGAATTGTTTAATTTCCAACAACAAGAAATAGGTACTGTAAATACGGATAGTCAAGGCTTTGCCTTATATAAATCAGAAAAAAATGCCCATTTTGCGGTGGTCTCACATTCTGGACAAAAAACTTATCTTAAACTAAATGATGGTTATTCACTATCGTTAAGTAAGTTTGATGTTTCGGGTAAGCAATTACAAAAAGGTTTAAAAGGTTATATTTATGGTGAGCGTGGTGTTTGGAGGCCTGGAGACAGTATTCATTTAACTTTTGTATTAAACGATGTTGCAAATCCGCTACCAAAAAACCATCCTGTTAAGTTAGAAATTACAGATCCTCATGGTAAATTAACGCATAAATTAATTGATTCTGATGGAGAAAATGGCTTCCATAAGTTTACCGTCGTCACGGATGAAACGGCTGCTACAGGTAATTGGAATGCTAAAATAAGTGTAGGTGGAGCCAATTTCTATAAAGCTTTAAAAGTAGAAACGGTAAAGCCAAATCGTTTAAAAATTGCCATTGATTTTGAAGATGAAATTTTAACCGCCAATAAACCTATTGACGGAAAACTATCCGTTAAATGGCTTCATGGTGCAGATGCTAAAAATTTGAAAGCTGATGTAAAAGTCAAATTTACAAGTACCTCAACAGCTTTTGATAAGTATCCAAATTATGTTTTCTCTGACCCAACTAGAAAATTTACTCCAGAAGAAGTAACCGTATTTGACGGAAACTTGGATGCTGAAGGAAATGCAAATTTGACAAAAAAACTGAGTTTTAATAGTAAAGCTCCAGGTATGTTAAGGGCGTCATTTTTAACGAGAGCATTTGAAAACGGTGGCGACTTCTCCATTGACGTCATTTCAAAGAATTTTGCACCTTATGATGCTTTTGTGGGCTTACAATCTCCAGAAGCGAAGGCTTATGGTTCTTATTTTACGGATGAAGATGTTGAGTTTGATCTAGTGACGGTTAATAACCAAGGGAATCCCATTGCTAAAAAAGGAGTTCAAGTAAAAGTATATAAAGTAGAATGGCGTTGGTGGTGGAATTCGTCTTATGACGACTTAGCATCGTATGTAGGTAGTCAATACCACAAACCAATTTTAACCAAAGTAATTAATACTTCTGCTAATGGCAAGGGCACTTTTAAAATTAATGTACCCGATGAAGAGGGTGGAAGATACCTCATACGCGTATATGATCCAGAAAGTGGTCATGCAACAGGTAGAACGGCTTATTTTTATAAAGATTGGTGGAAAAGACCTGCTGGTAGCGATGCTTCTGGGGCTACAATGTTGGTGTTTTCATCTGATAAGACCGATTATAATGTAGGTGAAAAAGCAAAAATTACCTTCCCATCAGGAACAGTAGGTAGGGCTTTAATCAGTATAGAAAATGGAACGGAAGTTATTGATCAAAAATGGATTAAAACCCAAAAAGGTGAAACAACAACTGAAATTGACATCACAAAAGAAATGGCTCCTAATGTGTTTGTAAACATATCATTGTTACAGCCACATGCTTCAACAGCAAATGACTTGCCAATTCGGATGTATGGTGTAATTCCGTTGATGGTTAAAGATCCCAATACAATTTTAGAACCTCAAATTTCAATGCCAAAAGTATTGAAACCTGAAGAGAAATTTACAGTTAAAGTGAGTGAAAAACAAGGTAAACCAATGACGTATACCTTAGCAGTCGTTGATGATGGTTTATTAGATTTAACACGATTTAACACCCCAAATGCTTGGGATGAATTTTATAGTAAGGAAGCACTAGGTGTAAAAACTTGGGATATTTTCGATTATGTAATTGGAGCTTATGGAGGAACAATTGCACAAATTTTCGCCATTGGTGGCGATGAAGATGCAGGACCTAAAAAACCTAAAAAAGCGAATAGATTTAAGCCTGTAGTTACGTATTTAGGACCTTTTACATTAGATAAAGGAAAAACAGCATCACACGAAATACAAATGCCTAAATACATTGGTTCAGTTAGAACAATGGTTATTGCTGGTGACAATTCTAAAGAAGCTTATGGAAGTGCTAGTGAAACGACTCCTGTTCGTAAACCACTTATGGTATTATCTTCCTTACCAAGGAAGTTAAGTCCCGGTGAAAAAGTGACACTACCTGTTACTATTTTTGCAATGGAAGACAAAGTAAAAAGAGCGAATATAACTTTAAAGCTGAGTGATGGAATCACTATTGTTGGTGAACAAACGCAATCGGTATCTTTTGATAAACCAGATGAGAAAATGGTATATTTTGAGTTAGATGTTAGTAAAGCTCAAGGAATTGGTACTATTGAAGTTTTAGCATCTGGAAATGGAGAGAAATCATCTTACAAAGTAGAAATTGATGTTGTAAATCCCAACCCGGTAAGTTCACGTTCAACGCAAGTAGTTTTAGAACCGAATGCATCTCAAAATATTGACTTTACTAGTTTTGGAGTACCAGGAACAAGCTTTGCTTACGTAGAGTTTTCTACCTTGCCTCCGATGGATTTTACAAGAAGGTTACAGTATTTAATTCGTTACCCACATGGTTGTGTAGAACAAACTACGTCAAGCGGTTTCCCTCAATTGTATTTGACAGATATTTTGGACTTGACTTTTGATAAAAAACAAGAAATTGATAATAACATTAAAAAGACAGTAGAACGTTTGGGCAGATATCAAACTCCAAGTGGCGGATTGAGCTATTGGATGGGACAAAACAATGCCAATGATTGGGGTACAAGTTATGCGGGCCATTTTATGCTGGAAGCACAGAAAAAAGGGTATGTAATGCCTTTAACCTTTATGAACAATTGGTTAAAATATCAACAAGAAGCTGCTAGAAATTGGAGAGCAAACGCTAGACGTTACAATACGGATTTAGCACAAGCATATCGTTTATATACCTTAGCTTTAGCGGGTCATGCTGATTTAGGTTCAATGAACAGATTACGTGAATACAACCAACTTTCTAACGATGCAAAATGGAGATTGGCAGCGGCGTATGCCTTGGCAGGACAAAAAGAAGTGGCTAAGAAAATAGCTCAAACAGCAAATATCCATTTTGAAACGAATACGTATGATTATTATACGTACGGTTCAACGAACAGAAATAGAGCTATGGCAATGGAAACCATGTTATTGACTGACAATCCAAAATCGAGAGAATTGTCCGAATATTTAGCAAAAGAATTGTCAGCTGATCGATGGATGAGTACGCAAACAACAGCTTACAGTTTATTGGCGATGTCAAAAATGGTAGAAATTGGTGGAGGTAAAGATTTGAATGTAGCATTCAGTAACAATGGAACTAAAAGTGATGCTGTTAGTACTAAAAAATCTATTGCCCAACGAAAATTGAAGATTGTAGATGGTGCTAATAGTCTAAAAGTAACCAATAAAAAAGCGAATACGGTTTATGTTACCGTGTTGAATTCTGGAATTTTACCGTTGGGAGAAGAAATGGTAGAAAAGCGGAATTTAAGTGTGCAAGTAGTATATAAAGATACTGACGGAAGACGTATAGATGTTACAAAATTAGCTCAAGGAACCGATTTTACAGCTACAGTAACCGTGAGCAATTTAAAATACGAATATGTTGCTAATATCGCGTTAACGGAAATTTTCCCTTCTGGATGGGAAATTATAAATACTCGCTTCACTGATTATGGTAATTCTACCACAAGTCAGGCTAATTTCACAGATATTAGAGATGATAGAGTCAATTTCTATTTTGATTTAGAAAGACAAAAAACGAAAACATTTACTGTGCAATTGAACGCTTCTTATTTAGGTAAATATTACTTGCCAGGTATACAAGCAGAAGCCATGTACGACAATGATTATTTTGTGCGAGACAAAGGACAGTGGATTCAGGTAATTAAATAATTGCCTTACTTTTACCTAATAATATAACCTACAAGGTCTTTTGGCTTTGTAGGTTTTGTTTCTGCAATTGAAAATGCACAATGAACAAAATAATTTCCTTAATTAAAACCCATAAAATCAAGAGTGTTATTATTGTAACACTTTTAATTTGGTATTATTTTTCATTACCAAACGAACTATTTTCGGAGCCTACATCTACAGTTATTGAAAGTAAAGACGGACAATTATTAGGAGCTCAAATTGCAACGGATGGGCAATGGCGTTTTCCAAATTCAGATAGTATTCCCATAAAATTTTCAGCTTCGATTGTTGCTTTTGAAGATGCTTATTTTTATAAACATCCTGGGTTTAATCCTGTTTCTATTGCAAAAGCTTTTTGGCAAAATATAAAATCAGGAAGTGTAAAGCGTGGTGGTAGTACCTTAACACAACAAGTAATTCGTTTATCACGAAAAGGTCAACGTAGAACGTATTTTGAAAAGTTAATTGAGATTATTCTTGCAACGCGATTGGAGTTTCGCCGTAGTAAAGATGATATTCTAGAATTGTATGCCGCAAATGCTCCTTTTGGAGGAAATGTAGTGGGTTTAGATGTTGCTGCTTGGCGTTATTTTGGCAGAAACCCAAATGATTTATCTTGGGCGGAAAGTGCAACACTAGCTGTGTTGCCAAATGCACCAAGTTTAATTTATCCAGGTAAAAATCAACAACGATTATTAGAAAAGCGGAATAGGTTATTAAAAAAAATATTTGATGATGGCACGATCGATGAATTGACATATGAATTGGCTATTCAAGAAACACTACCTCAAAAACCGTTTCCTTTACCACAAATTGCTCCACATTTGTTGCAAGCTGCACATAGTGAGCATAATGGTAAACGAGTTAAAACATCCGTAGATAAAGCCTTACAGCAACGTGTAAATACTATTGTTAAGAACAATTACAATACACTACAACAAAATCAAATTTATAATATAGGTGTATTAGTATTAAATGTTAAAACGAGACAAGTAATGGCTTATGTGGGTAATGCTCCCACAGATAATGAACATCAAAAAGATGTAGATGTTGTTGATAAACCGAGAAGTACAGGTAGTATTTTAAAGCCATTTTTATACGCTGCAATGCTTGATGCTGGAGAAATTTTGCCAAACACCTTGGTGGCAGATGTTCCCACGCAAATAGCGAGCTATAACCCCAAAAATTTTAATTTAGAATACGATGGTGCCGTACCTGCGAGTAGAGCCTTGTCAAGGTCTTTAAATGTACCTGCAGTTAGAATGTTACAGCAGTTCGGCTTGGACAGGTTTCATCATTACGTACAAAAATTAGGCTTAACAGATATTAAATACAATGCCAATCATTATGGACTTTCACTAATTTTGGGTGGTGCTGAAAGTAATTTATGGGATTTATGTAAAAGTTATGCTGGCATGTCATCAACCATTAATCATTACGAAGAAACCAGTGGTAAGTATTACACCAATGAGTTTGTAAACCCTACTTTTCTCTCAGATACAGAAGTCGATTTTGGAAAATTATCTACCGAAAAAACGATATTTGATGCAGGGTCTATTTATATGACTTATGAATCATTAAAGGAAGTAAACAGACCTCAAGGAGAAGAAAACTGGGAATTTTTTGATTCCTCAAAAGAAATTGCTTGGAAAACAGGCACTAGTTTCGGATTTAGAGATGCATGGGCAATAGGATCAACCAAAGATTATGTTGTTGGCGTATGGGTGGGCAATGCTGATGGTGAAGGGAGACCAGGATTAGTTGGCGTTTCAACTGCGGCTCCAATTTTGTTTGACGTTTTTGATATTTTACCTAGAAGTAAATGGTTTACCAAGCCATTTGATGAGTTAGAAAAAATTCCTGTGTGTGCTCAAAGTGGGTATAGGGCTTCTGAAATTTGTGTGCAAAAAGATTCTGTTTTTGTACAACGAGCTGGATTAAAAACCAAGGCTTGTCCCTATCATGTATGGGTACATTTAGACGAAAGTGAACAACATCAGGTAAACTCCTCTTGTTACCCTATTAATAAAATGAAACATACCTCTTGGTTTGTTTTGCCCCCTTTAGAGGCGTTTTATTACCAGCGTAAAAACCCTTCTTATAAGAACCTACCTTCATTTTTACCAGGTTGTTTATCAAGTAATAAGGCGGTAATGGACTTTATTTACCCCAAGGAATCTGTGAAAGTATTTTTACCAAAAGATTTTGACGAAAATACCAATCAGTTGGTTTTTAGGCTTGCTCATAATATACCAGATATAAAAGTATTCTGGTATTTAGACGCCAATTATGTGGGCACAACCCAAACTTTTCATGAATTGGCATTGCGTCCAAAATCAGGGAAACATATTGTTACTGTTGTTGATGAATTGGGCAACGAAATTAAGCGAGTAATTGAAATTACAGATTAACTTTTATGTAAAATACTGAAAATGTAGTATCTTGCCATTAAATAACTCTAATTGCAACCCCTAACCCATGTTAAAGACAGTAATTGTTGATGACGAAATCAATGCACTCGAAGCTTTAGAATGGAAATTAAATCGTTATATTGATGACATAGAAATTATCAAATGTAATGACCCTAAAGAAGCCATAAATACAATTGATAGAGAGAAACCAGATTTGGTTTTTTTAGATATTGAAATGCCAGAAATGGATGGATTTACTCTATTACAACAATTATCCTACACCAATTTTGATCTCATATTTACTACCGCACATGATGAGTTTGCTTTAAAAGCAATAAAAGTTTCTGCTATTGATTATTTGCTAAAGCCTGTAGATAAAGATGAATTGATTACCTCAGTTCAAAAAGTAAGAGTGTCTAGAAAAGAAAATGTAATTGAAGATAAATTACAATCTTTGTTTTCAAATTTGAAAAGGAAAAATGATAAGATTAGTATTGCAGCTGATGGTAAAATTTCATTGTTTGACAGAGATGACATTGTAATGTTAAAAGCAGATAAAAGCTACACTACTGTTCATTTAAGTGATAAAAGAACATTATTAGTGACTAAAACGCTGAAAGAAGTTGAAAAGAAATTTAATTATCCTGAGTTTTTTCGAGTTCACGCGTCCTATTTGGTTAATATGAATCATGTAAAAGAATTTTCTAAAAAAGATGGAGATGTCTTAACGTTGATTAATAATTTAGAAGCTTCTGTTAGTAGAAACAAAAAAAATGAATTGTTGGAAAGGTTTTTCTAATCATTTAATTTTCCCATTAGATTTATAAAAACGCCCCTTTATGCTATTTGAATTAAGTTCTGAATTATACGCATGGATAAGAGGAGGTTTGTTGTTTGCCGCATTATATAGCTTTATATTCTTCATTCTAAATAAAAGAAAACAATACCTTTATTACAGTTTATTTTTACTTTGTTTTTTCCTATACTATCTTAAAAATATTAGCAATGGTAGGTTCGATTTAATTTATGAGTATATAAATTACCCCTTATTACTTTTAGGATTGGCTTCTTATATTGCCTTTGGTAGAGATGTTTTAGAAACAAAAAAGAAAATCCCAGAATGGGATCGGATGATTGTTTTGGCCATGCGTTTTACTTTTATAATAGCATTCGTTTTTATTGGAATTCAATTCTTTTTTGGTCATAACTATCAAGAAAGGGCATTCATATTTTTAATGCCTATAATTGCTGTATTTTCTGTACTTACCTATTTTGTTTTAACTAAAATAGAGGGTAAGCATGTTACCTATTTTATTATTGGGTCCGTATCTTATTTGACGTTGGCAATTGCGGCATATTTATTAAAAATGGCATTTGATAATGAACATTTTATGGGTATGCAGCCCAAATTATTAATGTATTTTGGTGCATTAATAGAAATGTTAATGACAGCCTTGTTAATTGGTAATAAGTTAAAAACATATGAAAAAAATAAAATAAAAATTGAAAAGGAACTGATCATAAAAACAAAGGAAATGAATGATCTAAAAATGACCGTTTTGCAAACTCAAATGGATCCTCATTTTTTGTACAATTCATTAAATTCTATTAATAACTTTGTATTACAACATGATAAAGAAAAAGCATCAGATTATATTACAAAATTTTCTAGGTTAATACGCGAAGTACTCAAAAATTCTACCAGTTTAACAATACCATTAGAAGATGATTTAGGCATTTTAGGTTTATATATAAAGCTAGAACAAATGCGGATGATTGGTGGCTTTGACTATGTTGTAACTATAGATGAAGGTATCAATTTAAGAGATATTCAAGTACCACCGTTATTTATGCAACCTTATATTGAAAACGCTATTTGGCATGGGTTTAATACAAAAAAGGACTATAAAAGAATAAGCCTTTCTATTTACGATGAAGAAGACAATATACGGTGTGAAATAATAGACAATGGTGTAGGCATAAAAGAATCACAAGCTAAACGTGCAAAATATAAATCGGATAGAAAACCTTTTGGATTAAAAGCTTCAGAAGATAGAATAAAGCTCTTACATGAAAATCAAAAGGTATATGTAATTATTGAAGATATTTCTGATCATAATAATACGGGTACAAAAGTTACAATCAAATTTCCCAAAAAGATACTTTAACAGGCTTTATTCAATTCAAACTAACGCTTTCAGGTATATTTTTGTCCTAATTTTGCAATCTTTATTTACCATTTACTGCTAAAATCTTACCGTTTATTAATCTTTTCAGTTCATTCATTGAATTTAATTCATGCAAACAAAAACATAGCGTAAATTTGAGATATAAATATTATTACGTGGAAACCCAATGTCTATAACATCATTCTCTAAACCATCAGATGCTGAAGTATTAAGCAATGTAGACACTAAAGGAAAAGTATTAGGTTTTGTAGATGAAGGTATGGTATTGCAAAATGCAGATGAGACGCGATACGTTAGGATGGTTAAAATAAAATTGGACGCAGAAGAAGTAGTACAAAACATTGTGTATATAAAAACGGGAACTGATTGGGTTTTTAAAAAAACAGAAACCATTGCCGTAATTTCACATCCATAAAAAACAAAGTGACTGATTCGTATAAGGGAAAATTACTATGAAAAGGAATGATTTAGAGTTATTCCAAAAAAACCTCAAAATGCTATTAATTTGAGGTTTTTTTATGCCTTTTTTAGAAAGTTGTAAGAATTCAAAATTGTTTTTGTTCTAGTTATTATTGAATATCTTTGGCAGAAATCTATTCGTAATGTTAAAGAGATTAATTTTCTTATTTGTGTTGATGTCTAACTTGCCTAGTTGGTCACAAACTGATTTTAGTTCAAATTGGGAAGATTTTTACTCGTATAATAATGTAAAAGATTTTATTAAGGTAGAATCAAAAATATATGCAGTAACTGATAATGCTGTATTTATTTATGATACCGTAACCCAGGAGGTTGAAAAGTTATCTTCTGTTCAAGGGTTATCTGGAGAAACTACGTCTAGTATATATTATAGTAATATTCATAAAAAACTAGTTATTGGCTATCAAAATGGCTTATTAGAAATAGTTGATGACAAAGGTAAAATTACCTTGGCTACAGATATTCAACGTCTGAGTATAACAGGAGAGAAAGGGATAAATCACATAACAGAATACAATGATAAGCTCTATTTTTCAACACCTTTTGCAATTGTCGTTTATGATATTGATAAATTAGAATATCAAGATACTTATTTTATTGGAAATAATTCTTCAACAGAAAATATAAACCAAATCGCCATTTATAACGATTTGATTTATGCGGCTACAGAAAATGGTATTTATACAGCTGATGCAAATAGTAATGGATTAATTGATTTTAATAATTGGCAACAACCTCAAGGTGATTTTCAAGGTGATTTTAAGACCATTTCCGTTTTTAATAATGAGCTATTTACATCAAAATTTAGTGGGTTTTATAAAATTGTTGGAATGGGCTTACAGCTAATCAATTTTTTACCAGATAACATTTTACAATTAAAAGCGTCTGAGAATTATATTACAGCGGCAACTCAAAAATCTGCTTATGTTTATAATTCAGCATTGTCACAAGAAGTAGTTGCAAATACTACGGTAGAATATGACTATATTTTACAAGCGGCTTTTGCAGAAGACAATTCCATTTATCTAGGCACAACGGAATTTGGAATTTTAAACCGGAGCTTTTCAAATGGTATCGAACACAATGAAATCCATCCAGAAGGTCCAATTTCAAACGATATATTTTCGATTACCTCAGAAAATGATCACATATGGGTTGTTTATGGAGGCTATAACGATGCATTTACACCTCAACAGAGTGAGCGTCCGATAAGTCATTTTAATGGCTCAGACTGGGTTAATATACCTTACAGCAGTATAGCTCCTGTTAGAGATTTAGTGCACGTAACGGTAGATCCGGATAATATAGAGAAAGCGTATGTCAGTTCGTTCGGACAAACATCTGAAGGTCAACTCGGTGCCACGGGTGGAATTTTAGTAGTTGAAAATGATGAAATAACAACTTTTTGGAACCAAACCAACAGTGGGTTAGAAGATTTAGCTCCAGATAATCTTAATTACAGTAGTGTTCGAATTAATGGTACTGCATTTGATAATCGTGGAAATTTTTGGGTAAGCAATTCTTGGGTAAGCAATAGATTAAAAAAAAGAAGCCCTAGTGGGGCTTGGAGTGAGTTTGATCTGAGTTCAATTATTACCAATGGAGCTTTCGGGTTAACCGAGTTAATAGTTGATAGAACCAACAGTATTTGGATGGGCTCTAGACGTAATGGTGTGTTAGTTTATAATGAAACAGGCGATAGAAAAAGAGCGTTAGTTACAGAAGCTAATAAAGGCTCTTTACCTGATCCAAATGTTAGAACGCTGGCCGTTGATCGTAACAATAGAATTTGGATTGGTACAAAAAAAGGCCTAGTTGTTTATTTTAATGCAGGTAGTGTTTTTGACGATGCTATTTACGATGCTTCTTCAATAGTTGTTGATGACGATGGTATTGCTAAAAAATTATTAGGAGATCAATCTGTAAGTTCTATTGCCATTGATGGGGCTGACAATAAATGGTTTGGTACGGATACGGGTGGAGTGCTAGGTACAAATTCATCGGGGCAAGAGACTTTATTCAATTTTAATAAGAATAATTCACCTTTACCGTCTAATAAAATTATTAAAATTAAAGTAGATAATAGCAACGGTAAAGTGTTTTTTGCAACGGATAAAGGCTTGGTGGCTTTCAATAATAATGTAGCTCCATTTGGAGAGAATTTGGGCGAAGTATACGCGTATCCAAATCCCGTAAAAAAAGAGCATTCTTTTGTTACTATTGATGGAAGAAATGGTACGCATTTACCCCGTGGTACAAATGTAAAAATTTTAGATGCCTCGGGGCGATTGGTTCATGAGACCAACGTAGTTGAAGGTCAAGAATTAAAAGGAGGTAAAGTAATTTGGAACAAAACTAATTTGGCGGGCAGAAAAGTTGCTTCGGGTATTTATATAGTGCTTCTAACAATTCCAGACAAGTCAGAAACTTCAATTACTAAAATAGCTATAATTAATTAAAATGCTAATTACAAGCAAAGCAATTGTACTTAATGCCATTAAATATGGCGACTACGATCTTATTGTAAAATGCTATACAGAACAAGGTTTACGGTCTTATATGGTTAAACGAATCTTTAAAGCGACAAAAGGCAAGTTGTCTCCTGCATTTTTTCAACCACTAACGCAATTGGAAATAACAGCTAATTACAATAATAACAGGTCGTTACATTTTATAAAGGAGGCTAAAATTAGTACGCCATATACCACCATTCACAATAATGTTATTAAACAAACCATGATGGTTTTTTTATCTGAAGTACTCTCTCATGCTTTAAAGGAAGAAGAAGAAAATCAGTCGTTGTTTAGTTATTTAGAAACCGCCTTTCAATGGTTAGATAGCCATTCAGACACCCCTAATTTTCATTTGGTGTTTTTGATGAATCTCACTAAATATTTAGGATTCTATCCTGAAAAAGGTAACCAATTTTTGTATTTCGATTTAAATGAAGGAAAATTCACAAATCACATAATATCAAAGTTATACATTTCTGGTAAAAATTTAGATTATTTTAAAGCACTACTCGGCACAAATTTTGATGTAGAGAATGAGCTAAAACTTAATAAAACGAATAGACACGAATTACTGGAAATTCTAATCCAATATTTTGAATTACATTTACCAGGATTTAGGAAACCGAGATCTTTAGAAGTTTTAAAAGCTGTGTTTAACTAGGTCTTTTATAGGCCTTTAATAAAATTATAATCAATCTATATTAACGAATTAAAACAATTAGATTGGTAAAATTAATAGAGATGAAGCGTTTTTTATTACTTATTTTAATCTTTTCTTATTTTACTTCAAATGCACAAACAATTACTGTTTTAGATGAAGAAAGCAGATTCCCAATTTCTAATGTGGCCATTTTTAATGAAAATAAAACAAAACATGTAGTTTCAGATAAAGATGGAAAGGCCGACCTTTCTGTTTTTAAATTTAATGATATTTTATCTTTTACTCATTTTTCGTACATAGAATATGAAGTTTTAAAACGGCAAATTACTACCGATAAAATTATTTTGAAAAGTACTGAACATTCTTTAGATGAGGTTTTTTTATCCTCATCAAAAAGTAAGGAATCACGTAATCGAATTGCGGAACAGATAGATGTTTTTTCAATAAAAGATATTCAAAAAATTTCTCCACAGACTTCGGCAGATTTGTTAGCTGAAATGCCTGGTATAAAAGTACAAAAATCACAGTTCGGTGGTGGAAGTCCTGTATTACGAGGTATGGAATCAAATAGAGTGTTATTGGTAGTTGATGGTGTTCGTATGAACAATGCCATTTATAGAAAAGGACATTTACAAAATTCTATTACGGTATCGCCAACAATGTTAGACAGAACTGAAGTCATATTCGGTCCTTCGTCCGTTATTTATGGGTCTGATGCTTTAGGAGGTGTAATTCATTATTATACTAGAAAACCAACGTTAAGCAATAAGCCTAATATAAATGGAGCTGGTTTGATGAGGTACAGTACGGTAAACAATGAATTTTCTGTACAGGCGGGAGTAGAACTCTCTTTTAAAAAAATAGCGAGTTACACGAGTATTTCTCACAGTAAGTTTGGTGATTTAATGATGGGGAAAAGTCGAAATCATGGTTTTGATGAATGGGGTAAAGTGTATGAATATTCCAATAATACAAATGATTATTATAGTGAAACACCAATAGCTAATTCTAATCCCAATTTGCAAAAGAATACAGGATTTGATCAAACTGATTTTTTACAAAAATTACTTATTCCACTTACTGATAAATCAAGTTTGAGTTTAAATTTACAATACAGTACTACTTCTGATATTCCCCGTTTTGATAGGTTAACAGAAAGAAGAGATGGCGAGTTGCGATATGCAGAGTGGTATTATGGGCCACAAAGTAGATTTATGGTATCAACCCAATTGGAGCTCAACCCAGAAAAAAAATGGATGAACCACGGTTTGATAACATTGGCTTATCAAGATATAGAAGAATCTCGTATAGACAGAAAATTTAACAGTCTAGATAGGTCTTATAAAACAGAAAATGTAGATATTTTTAGTTTAAATGCAGACTTTTCTGTGCCCTTAACAAAAACAAAAGATCGTATTTTATCTTATGGTGGTGAACTTACGCATAACGATGTAGGCTCTAAGCCTGAAGGAAAAACGTTGGCTGTTAGTGGGAATACAATTACCGGTTATTCAGGTTCTTTTGCAGTACAATCTAGGTATGCCGATGGTGGAAGCACTTATTCTACAGCTGCTACCTATGTAAATTATCGTCAAGACATTAGTAAGACTTCCACGTTAAATTCAGGAATTCGTTTTACATATACAAATTTAGCGGCTACTTGGATAGATAAAACTTTCTTCACGTTACCAGATAATGATATTACCATCGATAATTCAGCGGTTACAGCAACATTTGGATACATCTTTAAACCGGCTACTAATTGGCAATTTAATGGTGTTTTATCCTCTGGGTTTCGTTCACCAAACTTAGATGATACCGGTAAAGTACGCGAAAAATCAGGAGATGTTACGGTACCAAATATTAACCTAAAACCTGAATATGCCTACAATGCGGAATTGGGGATTTTAAAATATTTTAACAAGAAAAAATTCTATGTTAGCGGAACGGTTTATTATACATTGTTAGACAATTATATTACTCGCGAAAGTTTTATGTTAAACGGTAATACAACGATGATATATGAAGGAGAAGAGGCTAATATCGTTGCTAATGTAAATAAAGATCAAGCCTATATTTATGGTGGAACATTTGATATAAAAGGTACAATTTCTGACCATTTAAGCACACGGGCTTCGGTAACCTATACTAAAGGCAAGGCTTATGACACTGAAGAGCCGTTATCGTCTATTCCTCCATTATTTGGCATGGTAGAATTAAGTCACGAAAAAGGTAGATTTAGTAGTAGTATTGATTTTAAATATAATGGTAGAAAAAGACCAGAAGATTACAATATTTCTGAAGGTATTGACCGTTATGAAGATACACCCTATTTAGCCGATACAGATTCTTATTATGGAACACCGGCTTGGACAACCTTAAATATTAACTCAAAATACAAGTTTTCAAAAAACTTAGATTTTATAGTTGCCGTTGATAATATTTTTGACACACATTATAAAGAGTTTGCTTCTGGTATTAGTGCACCAGGTCGTAATTTTTCTTTTACGTTGTTAGGGAATTTTTAAAAATGTATTATCTTTTGCTTTTCTATTTTAGTTAAGTATCAATTTTTAAAAGAAACAACTAACAAAAAGAATTAATGAAATGAAATTTACCTTTTACATATTCCTTTTGAGTTTTACTTTTGGTTTTGGTCAAAGTGTAATCGAAGGTTCCGTTTTACAAGCTGACAATAGTCCTCTTCCTTTTGCTACTATTAAAATTCTAAGTAATAATTCTTATACCATTACTAATGAAGATGGAAAATTTGAAATTACAGTAAGCCAATTATCAGACAGCATAGAAGTTACTTTTATTGGTTTTGAAACAAAACGAGTTGCAGTATCTTATTTTCAGAACGAGCCTAACCTTTATTTAAAAGAGAACATTAATATATTAGACGAGGTAACCGTTGTTGCCGTAAAAAATAAAAATTATGTTTTTGATTTATTGAATAGTTTGGTAAAGAAATATCAAGCAAAGCAATCGGTTATTCATAGCAAAGCATATTATACGCTAACTTCATCTGCTGGAAATGTACCAATTGAACAAGTTGAAGGATTTTATAACTGTGAACAAAGTTTATCTGAGGGAATAATAAATTTAAAAATTAAGAGTGGTCGTTTTGGTCAAAGTAAAACTTTTCCTTTTTATAGTTTAGATAACACAAAAATTTTAAGTGATTTTCAATTTTTTGATAAATCCAATCAGATATTACCGTTTTATCCTGGTAACATGTCAATCGGAACTATCAAAAAGAAATACAATATTAAAATCGATGAATGCAATAGCTGTAAAGATAATGAGATTATGATTTCTTTTGCACCTAAAAAAGCAGACGGAAGATTTTTTTCAGGTACTATATTATTTGATCGGGAGCGATTAATCATAAAAAAAATAGATCTTTGGATAAGCAACCCTGAAACAAAGGAGTTAATATCAATAAATAAAAACGTTAACATTAGGACCGATGGGATAATGCTCGAAATAGCGTTTAATCCATTAGATTTTGAAAAAATTCAATATTTAAACTTTAATTTTTACTTAACGTATGAATCTGGAAAATCAAAAGAAATTATAGAGTCCAGATCTTTTGTATATTTTTATGATTACAATACTTCTTTTTCAATGCCATCTTTTGCAAATCCAATTAGTTTTAATAATGACTACGATAAGATTGTTGCAATGCAAGCAATGGATGATTTTTGGGAAGCCAATTTCCAATTTCCTAAAAGTATAAAAGAAAGGAGATTTACTTCTTTTATGGAAGAAAATGGTTATTTGATTAATTATGACAATACCATTTCTTCTGACAATATCAAATATACCAACTCATCTGTTATATCATGGAACAAAAACAATAGGCTTCAATGGAATAGTATTAAACAGAACCTTATTACCTTAAATAGCACCTCTAATACCTTAACAAATACTCCATTTAAATTAGCAAATGGGGGTAAGGTAAATCTTACCAGTTCTGAAATTACTAAGAATAGAAGTTTCAATAACAAAAGTGAAAAATATGTTTTTAATTATATGTTAGACCTATATAAAAATAAAAAAGGCGAAGACAAATACGTAATTAAAACAATATTCGATAGGGGTTCCTCTTTTTGTGAAAATGATCGCACAAAAAATAAATTGGTTTATCTTAATATAGCTTTTGATATTTACGAATATTATGCAACTCTTTTGGAAATTCAACTTGCTAATAATATAACTTTTGAAGAAGCCAAAATGGCTTGTAAAACAAAGTTTGACGAAGCTTCTTTAATTGTAAAAAAAATGAAATCTGAAACAAAATTGGGATCAGATTATCAAAATTTAACAAAGTGGAACAATTATATTAAGCAAAAATTAAACATTGATAATTTTAAGACTGTAAATTAATTTTTTCAAATAATATCATTACTTAAGAAGATTTTTTAGTGCCAATGGTCTAAATTTTTCTTTCAGTTTTTTTGAGGAATTTTTAAGTTGTTATAAATTCCAAGACTTGTTTTCTTCTAAAGAATTAATGACTATATTTGTAAGTGTCGCTTAACATATTTAACAATACCTATCACTTATATTCTTTTTTAGATCTGTTAAGTAGTCTTTTTATAGCTCTATGAAAAATAATCTAACAGATAAATCTCTTGAAAATTGCAATAATATATTAATAGTTGAAGACAATCAATTGTTATTAGATGCAATTGAAATGATGATAAAATTATTGCCTGTAAAAGATTCATTACCAACGTTTCAAATTCAAAAAGCTTTTGATTATGAAAAAGCAATGGTTAAAATTTTAGAAATCTCAAATCAAGGACATTTAAATACGGTTATTTTAGACATTAATCTCGGTAAGTCAAAAAAAGGTGAACGAAAGTCAGGCCGAGAATTGGGTGTTTTAATAAGAAAGCATGCTCCTAAAACTAAAATTATTGTTTTCACATCTCATAGTGATGCACTTGAAATTAATGCGATACTAAAAGGCATTAATCCTGAAGGATTTTTAATAAAAGATGGTAGTACTGATCATAATATGTTTCAAGAAGTAATTCTAAACGTTATCAATGGCGAAACATACTATTCAGATGCTGTTTTAAAAATTATTCAAAATAAAACCCGAAACAAGTAGCATTTAGCAAAAGGGAGTAAGCTAAACGGTACTCATTAAGGGTCAATAATAGTACTTCTTAAATTATTTTACACCATTCAATCCCCTTCCCTTGGTGAAGGGGATTGAATGGGATTTTAAAAATCGAATTTATAGGTCAATCCACCAAATACTTGTAAACCTTGTACATAGTAATTCGTATATTTTTGATAATCGCTACTTAATAAATTATTTACCTTGGCAAATGCGGTTAGCTTTTCATTAAATTTATAACCACCATTAAGGTTTAAATCTACATAATCTCCTACGGTAATTATAGCAGCAGGATGTATAGGTGTTGAAATTTCATCTTTGCGGCTGCCTACATAGAATATATTGGCACCAGCAAACCAGTTATCATTATTGTAATCAGCAAACGCACTTACTTTTAACGCAGGTAAGTTCCATGCTTTAGCTTCATTTTTGGTATCGTATTGATTGAATTCTGCATTACCCCCTATTTTTAATTGCCTAGATAAATCTATGGTTACTTCTGCAAATGCATTAATGGTTTTAATAGTATCATACACCACTCCAAAGGAGTTACCTGCTTTATAACCATAATCAACTAAATCGTTTCCTTCCGTTTTAGAAGCATTTAATTTATATAAGGGTTTATCTCGTTCGTTACTATAAGAAGCTTTAAAGTTATATCCAATATTTGAGGCTAATTTTCCTTTTAAACCAAAGAACCCGTTGTATTGCTCATCTGTGCGTCTCATGGTTAAGGTTGGTGAAATATAAGGATTCTCATCTGCAAAGCCTTTAAAGGAGTTTTGATGTAAATCTCCAGTTACACCTCCATAAAGTGTCAAAACCTCGTCTATGAGCTTGTAAGAGGCTGTAACGTTCGGATAATAATAGCCTTTACTTTCATTACCACTTCCTGTACCTGAACTATATAATAATTTTACACCAAGATTTACGGTAAGATCATTACGTAGAATTTCTAAACTTGGATTAAACCCGATATTAAAAAAAGTGTATTTTAAATCGTCAGTATCTTCGTAATTTCTTTCAAATTTACCTCTTAAAAACTCTAAACGTACATCGGCATTAATATACTCAGAGGCAATAGGAAATTCTATTTTTGGTTTTGCTAAAAAGTGAATTTCAGCACTGCCTTGATCATCTGTAAAACGATTAGACTCTACCGTTCCACCTTGAAAAAAGGAATCTTTATAGTCCACTTTACCGCCTACATAAATTTCGGTATATTTTTGCTGTTCATCAATACTTTCAATAGCATTTTCACTAAAGGAAATTATTTCAGGTAAGCCGTACCAGTTGTATTTTTGCATTCTTGCACCCGCATTTACTTGCCAGTCAAAATCGCGTTCTTCTTGTTTATAAAAAAGATCTAACCGTGTATCAAAATAATTATCATCTAATTCAATATTATTAATACCTCCTTTGGAAGAAATAAAGTTAAAAAAGGCTCCAAAGTCATTATAACGATTGCTATTTCCATGAACAAACAACTCAACACCTGGTGTAGAAAAATTACCAAAACCTGCAGAGACATAATTGTCATACACTTGCGGACTCGGATTTACCTTTAGAACTTTAGCTTTTCCTTTGTTGGGAGTAAATGTAGAAGCTACAGGAATGGAAAAAATGCTATAACTAATCGGTTTTTTAATATCAATATCGTTGGTGTCAATTTGAGGTGATGATTTAATTTTGAAAGCATCAGAAACCGTTGGGGTGTATGATTTTACCACATTGATAACTTCCGTACCAATAGTATCTTTACTCCTTTCCTGAGCAAACGTTAATGAAGTTACCAACAATATAATCAATGTTGAAATGTATTTTTTCATGTTGTAATTAAATTTGAAATTTATATTCAAGATTTAAAATTGTTTTTGTACTTAATTTATTGATCCTATTCTAATTATCAGGATTGACAGATTCGTTAGTCTCAGCTTCTTTCTTTTTAATTTTAACAAGCTCTGATTTGGCCTCGTCAATTACATCTTTATAATCAGAAAAGTTTTTAATCACACTTTCTAAAATATAGGTAGCTTGATAAGCATCTTGTAATTCGTAAAAGTTTTTGGCCATTACAATAAGTCCTTTGGCTCCAAAATATTTATATGCGGAATAATCTGCCACTAAAGTCTGAACTGTGGTATTAGACACTTTGTAATTACCCTCTTGGTGTTTAAAATAAGCATCATAATAAATCGCTTCCGCTTTTAATTCGCCTGTAGCAATTTTACCAACTTCGGTATACGCTTCTTCAGCCTTACGTTCATCACCTGTTTTAAATGCAGAACGAGCAATAATTACTTTAGCATCAGATTTTACTCTATTTTCTAATTTTGGTCTTAATAATACTTTTTCAGCATACGCTACAGCTGCATCATAATTTTCCTGTTCGTAATATCCTTTCATCAAATTACTTTGAGCAAATGTGATATTTTGAGGAAAATCAGCTTGTTCTTCCAAACGTTTTAAAATCGGCATTGCCTTCGTCCAATTATTAGCTTCTAAATAAGCTTGAGATAACCTTGATAAAGCTTGTTCAGTAAACTCATTACGTTCTTGATCGGTTACATAATTATAATAGGGAATAGAGGCTGTTTGTTGTTTTTCATTAAATAGAGCCTCTGCTAGATAGAAATTCGCGTTTAAAGCGTGTCCACCACTTGGAAATTCTTTCAGATAACTTTTAAATGCTGAAATTGCTTTTTTACGATTGTTTAAGAGATATTGTTTTTCAGCCGATTCGTACATATCATTATCCAAATCAGAATCTGTTACGGTTACAAAGTCAAGGTCTTTAACCCACGCAGCATATTCGTCAACACGGCCTAAATCTACATAAATTTGTCGTGCATTTGCAACGGCCTGTTTGGCTTCACCAGTATCAGGAAATTCTTTCACTACACGTCTATATTTATCTAAAGCTTCATTGTCTCTTTCAATATTATAATAGATTAACCCTTGTTTTAATAAGGCTTTTGGAACATAAGAACTTCTTTTATACTCACTTAAAAGACTGTTATAAGAAGCTAAGGCAGATTCATTATCATCAGCAACAACATAAGAATTACCTAATTCATAATACACGTCATCACGTAGGGTAGATTTAGGATACGCTTTTAAAAAGGCGTTAAAATCAGCAATTTTAGCATTGTTTTTACGGATAAAACCATAACTCATCGCTCTTTGGAAATGAGCATAATCCCTATCTATACCTTTCTTGTTAATAACGTTGTTGTAGGCAGAAATGGCTTTATTGTAATTACTAGAAACATAAAAGGCATCACCTAAGCGTAAGTAAGCATCATTAAGTTTGTCTTCATCGTCTGGATTCGTATCAATAAAAGATTGAAACTCATCTCCAGCACGATTATAATCTTTTAATTTAAAGTAAGAATACGCAATGTTGTAATCAATAAATTCATTCTCTGGAAGGCCAGAAGCGTCCATTTTTTGAAATTTTTGAAAACCAGCTAATGCGTCTTTAAAGTTATTTGATAAATAATTAGTTTCTGCTTTCCAGAAAATCGCTTTTGCTGTAGTTGAGGTGTTTCTAGGACTATCAATAGCAAGGTCAAAATAAGTCAATGCATCATCATAATCTCCATCATTAAATAGTTGAATTCCCCTGTATAAAGCTACTTTTTGATATAAATCTTTATGATGTGCTTCGTTTTTACCCTTTAAGGCAACTAATGCACCAGCGTAATCTTTAGAAGAAATGTAAGCACTAATAAGTAATTCGCCAATTTCGTCTTTGGCGGTAGATTTTGGATACAGGTCTAAATATTCTTGCAACACATCAGGTACACTCTTATAAGGATTACCGATTTCATAACTCAATTTAGCATAGTTTAACCAAGCATCTTTTTTAATGTCCTCATTGAATTCCATTTGCGAGGCATTTCTAAAAGCATTTAGAGCTTCCGTTTTAAGATCGGTTTTCAAATAACATTCTGCTAAATGGTAATACGCATTTTGAGATACTGAATTTTCGCCACCAATTATTTTATTAAAATTCGCTATAGCATTTTCATAATCGTTTTGTTTGTAATAGGCATAACCTAATAAATAATAATCTGTATTATTCCATTTACGACGTTTCCCTTTGTAATTTTTTAGATGCGGTATGGCTTCGGCATATTTATTTAGGTTAAAATAACTTTCACCAATAATTTTTGAAATTTCTGACCGTTCGTTTACATCCGCTTTTTTCAGAAACGGTTCTGCAACATCAATAGCTTCTTGAAACTGTCCTGTTTTAAATTTGATATTTGCCATGTAATACGGAACATCATCACCTAATTCTTTGTCATTAGCAACTTCGCCTAAATAACGGTCAGCGTTGTCATAATCATCATCTTGATAAGCGATAAATCCGTAATAATATTTGGCTTGAGAGCCATATTCTTGAGAAGTCAATAATTTTTGAAAAATACCTTTTGCTTGTTCATAGCTTTTCACTGCAAATAGACCATAAGCATATTTAAAATTAAAATCTTCTTCTTGCTTTATAGATAGGTTACGCGTTTCTACACGTTTATACCATTTTAGGGCATAAGGATAGTTGGCATTTTTAAAATAATAATCGCCAACCTCTAAAAATGCAGTGTTTTGTTTGGTACTTGTAGGAAAACGCTCTACAAATTTTAGCATCATTTTGTCGCCATCGCGTTCACCAATTTGAATGGCACTGAATGCTTCATAATAAGCACAATTGGCTTTATACTCAGAAATATCGTCAAAATCAGATTTTAAAGAATTAAATTGGTGCTTGGCAGCAACAAAATCTCTGTTGTTATACAAGTCAACAGCGTGATTGTAGGCTGTTAAATTGTGCGTATAAATTTCTGTTTTTTGAGCAAAGCTAGAAGCTGAGCAAATAAAAACTATGGTGGCGAGAAGCCAATTTTGGCAATGCTTCATTGTGGTGAATTGTTTAAAAAATAATTCGTAATAAATATCAAAAATAACACACTCTAAGTTAAACAACGTGCAAATTATTCTAAATTGTATAATTGTTAATTAATATAACATTTTGTTAACTAAATGTGTTAAAATTCACTATCAAATGGCAAAAATTGAGCCAAAATGATCTTTGTGAAATCATAAATATATTTTCCTATCTTTATTTTAGGGACTTTGGTAAAATCACTTATCACTTCAAACATTCAATTTTATTCCCTAAATTTGTCTGGCAAAATAATTACAAATCCATGTCCGAGCAAAAACCGGTATTACATTTAAAGAATGCCTTTATTTTTCAGCAAGAAAATTTAATATTATCTGATATTAGTTTAGATATTTATAGGGGTGATTTTATGTATTTAATAGGAAAAACGGGGAGTGGTAAAAGTAGTTTGATGAAAACCTTATATGGCGACTTACCCTTAACACAAGGTGAGGGAGATATTGTAGATTTTGATTTGATAAAATTAAAAGAAAAGGAGATACCTTTCCTTAGAAGAAAATTGGGTGTTGTATTTCAGGATTTTAGGCTACTTAATGATAGAAATGTACATGATAATTTACTTTTTGTATTAAAAGCTACGGGTTGGAAAGATTCTTCTAAATGCAATTCTAAAATTGATGAGGTTTTAGAAAAAGTTGGGATGAAAACCAAAGGGTTTAAAATGCCTTTTCAACTTTCTGGTGGTGAGCAACAACGTGTGGCAATTGCTAGAGCGTTATTAAATGATCCTGAATTGATTTTGGCAGATGAACCTACTGGTAATTTGGATCCGAAAACCTCTTTGGAGGTAATGAGCGTTCTAGAGGAAATTAATAAAGAAGGTAAAACCATATTGATGGCTACACATGATTATGCTTTAATTTTAAAATACCCTCATAAAACCATTAAATGTGATGGTGAAAAGGTTTTTGAAGTTGTTTAGGAAATTAAATCAATTATTTTTTGAGCATTTTCCTTGGTATTAAAAGTTTTCAAATGCTTTGATTTCTTCCGTTTTTCGAACTCTTTTATTGAAAAACGCTTACCCATTAATTGATTCGTTTTTTCTATAAATTGTTGCTTTGTATTTGCAATTTCACATAAGTCTTGAAGTCCTGTACTTTCTACCATATCAATATTTACCAAACAAAATCTACCATTAAAAAGGGCGTTGATTAATTTTAGTTTAATTCCTGTTTTTTGAAAGGTTGGTAGTACATTAATATGAGCCTTTTCTAATAAGAGATCGAGGTGGTCTCCATCTTTAATAACAACAAATTTCATGTTGCTATGTAATTTAATTTTTTTAGAAATATCCTTGTTGATAAAACTACTCGCAAAGATTATGGGATAATTAATTTCTTTAAAAGCTGCTATTAAAAAAAGTGCAGATTTTATGTTGTCAGCTA
Organism: Aureibaculum algae; assembly: GCF_006065315.1. Lineage (GTDB taxonomy): Bacteria > Bacteroidota > Bacteroidia > Flavobacteriales > Flavobacteriaceae > Aureibaculum > Aureibaculum algae. The sequence continues at coordinate 5,166,049 of NZ_CP040749.1, forward strand.
TTCTTAAGTCACCATAATACAATATGTAATCACCTTTCTCTGATAAATGTTTTATATTATTATTCTTATGAAATGCAGGAATGTAAACCGCCTTATTTTTGAATTTAGTATTAAAATATGACTGTTCTTGGGGCGATATGGTTAAAATATTATCAGCTTTGTCAAGTATCTTTTCATATGCCTTTAATTTTATAGCTTCAAGTTTAAAGAAAATCTTTTTAAATATGTTTTTCTCACTTTTTGCTAATCCATTTAAATACTCATGCTCTATATTATGGGCTCTTACAAGTGTTATTCTATTAGCAAAAGTATTTTTTAGTAATGGAACAGTAGTATGTAAACCTTCAAATAATATTGGGGCATTACTATTTTTCAAATTTTCAAGCAGTACATTATTATATCTAGATTTCGCTCTGAATGGGATTGTTGAAAAAACGCTACTTACAACAGTATTACGTTTATAATAATAGATATGTTTACAATACTTTTTTAAATTTTCAGGCCTACCTCTACCAAACTCAAATACGTGTAAATAAATATCAATATTTAATTCGCTTAATGCCTTTATTTTGTAGAAAACATCTATTACGCCACCGTAATTTGGAGGGAAAGGAACATCAAAGGAAACTATATGTAAGGATTGCTTCATTAACATGTATTCATAAAAGTAAATATCCTTACGAAGGTATTGTTTTTAATATATTTTCAATACCTTTAAATTATAATTAATTTATGCTTTTTGTGGAATATAGAAGAGAGACAATCGCAACACTATTATTAAAAAGACTTACAGAACAAAAAGTAGATTTAAAAAGGCAGTTTATTGATTCTAAGCCATTAATTGGTCATTTTGTTCTCGATAACCTTTTACCTAATGACCTCACAAAAGAGATTCATGAAAAATTTCCATCTACAAAAGAGGTAATACAAAAAAAGAATATAAGAGAATCTAAATATATAGCGTATCAAATGAACGCCTACGATTCGTTGTTGGAAGAAACTATTTATGCTTTTCAAGACAAAAGAGTAGTAAATATAATTAAAGAGATATGTGATTTAGATTCTGTTTTACCAGACGAGAATCTATATGCAGGTGGGCTTTCAATGATGGGTAAAGAGAATTTTTTAAACCCTCACTTGGACAATTCTCATGATGCGGATTTAAAAAATTGGAGAGTATTAAATTTATTATTTTATGTTACTCCAGATTGGAAAAAATCATCAGGAGGTAGTTTAGAATTATGGCCAAAGGGATTAAAAGCACCTTCAATTGAGATAACGAGTAAATTTAATAGACTTGTGGTTATGTCTACACATAAAAACTCATGGCATTCTGTAAATAAGGTTACGACAGAGGGAGTTAGGTGTTGTGTTTCAAATTATTATTTTTCTGAGAATCCAATTCATAATTCTGATAAGTTTCATGTAACTACATTCAGAGGGAGGTCAAATCAGAAATTGATTGATATTTTATTAAGATTAGACAATCAATTAAGAAAAGGGGTTCGTAAACTTTTTAAAATAGGAATTAGGGAGAACCCTCATAAATATAAAAAGTAACTTCTATTTCAAATTTTTAAAAAGTTCAACTAACTTTGATTGTTCACTTTCCCAGGTGTATTTTTCAGATGCTTTTTTTAGGTTTTGCTTATAGGTTGCGTACTCCTTAGTATTCGCAACAATTTGTTTTATTTTTTCTGCTAATTTTTTGGGCTCAACATCATCAATTACCCAACCAATATTGTTTTCTTTAACTAAATTGGCCACTTCTTTTCTATTAGAAACCAATAGAGGTGTTTCTGCTTGTATATAATCAAATACTTTATTAGGAAGGCTGAATTCGTAGTTGAGGTTCGTAGCTTTGTCTAATGATAGACCTAAATCAGCTATTTTGGTATATTCCATCAATTCGAGATAAGGCAATTTACCTTTAATGACTACCTTTTCTTCTAATTGTAAGGATTTAGTTAATCTTTTTAAATCTTCAAAAACATCTCCACTACCAATAATGTAGAGAATAGTATTTTCTAAATACTTCATCATTTTTACAGCTTCTTCAGCTCCTCTATCGATATTAATACCAGATCCCTGTAAAATGAGCATTTTTTTATCTCCCTTTATTTCATTTGCCAATGAAATATCGACAGATTTATGTTGCAATTTAGGGGCAATATTTCTAATAATATTAACATCAACACCATATTTATTGCTATAAATATCAGCAATACTTCGGTTTACGGTATATACATTTTTAAGTTTAGGAAAAATGAATTTTTCAATGGTTAACCATGCTTTTTGTACACGTGGTCTATCAATTAATTCGCCTATTTCTGTAAATAGTTCGTGGCTATCATATACTAGTTTTTTACCAAGTAGTTTGCTAATTAAAAAGTTGGGGAGTAAAGTGTCTAAATCATTAGAAAGAAGAATATCTTTTTTTAGAAACAAGAGTTTAATAAATAAACGCATATTATATTCTGCATAAAACCACACTTTCTTTTTAAAAATAAGGTTCATTCTAATAGTTCGATAATTCCTAGTGAGAGGTAAGCTATTAGGTAATTTTCTTCCGATAAGAATAACATCATACTTCATCTGAACCAAGGTTGAACAAACTTTATGTACACGTTGGTCTGTAACCAGATCATTGGTAACTGAAACAATTATTCTTTGCAACTGGACTGTTTTAAAGCGAAGGTAAATAAAAATCCCGTTCTTAACTTCTTAAAAACGGGAAATTGCTATGAAAAGTAGTGACAAGTCACTGTTAACTATGTCGTTGTATTTTAATAAACCTTACAAAAATTATTGAGCAGGTTTAAATTTGTAGCTGTCTTGGTTAATACCAGTCCCGCTAACATATTCGTTATTGATATATTTTCCACCAATATTTACACTTTCTTTATTGTA